>JAFGVK010000131.1 GCA_016938035.1 Deltaproteobacteria bacterium
CCCGTGGGCGGCATCCCCGTGGGCGGCATCCCCGTGGGCGGCATCCCCGTGGGCGGCATCCCCGTGGGCGGCATCCCCGTGGGCGGCGGGGTGCGCCAGCGGGTCCGCCGCGGGCGCCGCCGCGTGGGTCGCGGGCGCCTCTCCGAGCGCGGGCTCGGCGGACAGCACCTCGGCGAGGGGAGCGGGCTCATCCCCCAGCGTGGGCTCGGCGTGGGCGGCCCACCCGAAGAGGAGAAGGGCGATAAATGGCGTCAAGGTGGGCTCCTAGGCGCTGACGTTGCGGCCGAGGACCTGCGCCGCGATGTCTCTGGAGAGGGTGCGGGACAGGGTCTGGAGTGAGGCGCGGGCCTCCTCGCCGTCTCGGGCGAGGGTGACCAGGGCCCCCTGGACCTGCCCCTCGGCCTGCTTGCGGGCGGCGGCGATCGCGGCGGCCTCGGCGCGGAGCGCACGGTCCTTCGCGTCCTGGCGGACCTGTCGGTTGGCCTCTCGGGCCGCCCCGAGGCGCGCCTCCAGCTCGCCCAAGCGCGCGGCGATCTGATCGTGGAGGTCCGCGGCGTACCTGCGCGCGCCCTCGGTCGCCTGCTTGCGCTCGTCCATATAGGCCAGCAGAGGCTTGAACAGCACGAAATGCAGGACCAGCAGCGAGACGAGGAACGGCAAGGTCTGCAGGTACGGCAGGACGGTATAGATATCGGGAATGACCTTCATTTCACGTCCTTCCAAGGTGATGAGCCACCCTCGGGTGCCGCGACTATCATGTGCCCGTAACCGTGTCAAAGTGCGGACAGCACCTTGATTTGGCCGCGGTGACGCCGCAGCGGGATCAGCGGGTGGTGTCGCCGTCTCTCTTCGCGGCGTGGAAGGTGAGCATCAGCGCGGTCTGGGTGCCGATCAGGCTGCTCACCAGCTGGGCCTCGGAGGTGCGCAGGAAGCCGCGGTGGTACTCCAGGTCGGTCCGGATCCCCAGCGAGAGCCCCGGCGCCAGCCCCCGCGAGGCCCCCGCGCCGAGGTGGCCCCCGATCCCCCCCAAGCGCGCCCTGGTCAGCCACGCGTCCTCATCGGCGAGGGCCTGCTCCTCGGCGGTAAAGCTGCTGGAGGTCACCCTCGCCGAGGGGATGTCCCCGTGCAGGCCCGCCGCCAGCCACAGGCCCAGCGCGGGATCGTCCGACACCATCCCGCGCAGCTCGGCGGTGGGGCGGATCACCCCCCAGTGGCGCTGCTGCCACTGGTCCCCCGCCCAGGTGGTGGTGGTGAGCCGGGCAGCGCCCCCCCCGAGGGCCGCGAACAGACGCTCGCCCACCTGCCAGCCGATGAAGGGCTCCAGGCCAGGGCTCACCAGCCCGTCGTACTCCCCCACCAGCACGCCGCTGGCGCGGCCCTCAGCCACGAACACGAGATCGGCACGGCTGAAGGGGGCCCACTGCACCCCCACCGACGGTGGACTGGCGAGGGCAGCGCTGAGGAGCAGAGACCACATCCGCAACCGATATCCCAACCGGCTGGGACCGGATAGGGAGATCTCGGCGACGCTCACCTCCGGGCGTCCCCGCGCCTCCAGGACCTGAGATGCTCTCCTCCCTGGCCGCGGGCTGATGTCCCGCGAACCCCACCGAGACGCGCTTCACGCGATCTGCCTCCGCTGCGGCGGCCCCAAGGGCGCGCTGGGCGAGGTCTGCCCCAGCTGCGGGCACCGCCCAGAGGGCGAGGGGCTCCACGTCGCCTGGCTCCTCTCGGACCAGCACCTCGACCAGGTGGGGCTGGCGCTGGCCTCCCAGCGCATCCGGGACGGGGAGCTGGTGCAGCCCTCCGCCCAGCTCCTCCAGACAGCCCGCCGGGCACTGCGGGCGGACCTCGCCACAGACCCGGGCCTGACCGCAGGGGACTGGGCCAAGGTCACCCTGGGGGTGGCGCTGCTCAGCCCGCTGCTGGGCTACGCGCTGTGGTTCGGCTGGCGAGAGCGGCGGCCCAGGGCCGCGCGGCAGGCCCTGTGGCTCGCGATCCCCATGAGCGCGGTGGACTTCGTCGCGGTCGTCGGGCTGCTGCGCTGGGGGTAGGCTCGCGGCCATGATCCTCGTTGAGCCTCCCGAAGCGACCGTCTCGTTCCGCTCGACTTAGGGATCAACGCCGAAGATGGATCAGCGACACGCCAGGATCCATCGTCCACCGGGGTCAGTCCTTCGCGGGGCCCCCCGCGGGTCGGTAGGCCTCCACCCGGTTCCTACCCAGGTGCTTGGCCTCATACACCGCCGCGTCGGCCGCGGTGATCAGCTCCTCCACCGAGGAGCAGCTGACCAGCGGCCACACCGCGACCCCCACGCTGACGGTGATCCGGGTCATGTGCTGCCCAAAGCGAAGCTCGGTGCCCTCCACCTGCCGCCGGATGCGCTCCGCGACCACCGCGGCGTCCTGCAGCCCCGCCCCAGGGGCCATCACCAGGAATTCCTCGCCCCCGTAGCGGCAGACCACGTCCCCGACCCTCACCGAGGCCTCGAACACCCGCGCGACCTTGCGCAGCACCTCGTCCCCCGCGTCGTGACCAAAATCATCGTTGAAACGCTTGAAGTGGTCCACGTCCAGCATCATCACCGCCACGGGCACCCCGTGGCGCAGCGATCGCTGGAATTCCTCGCGCAGGCGACGCAGGCCAAAGCGCCGGTTGAGGAGCTGGGTAAGATCGTCGATCGCCGCCATGTTGGCGAGCTTGTGGTGAAGCCACGCGTTCTGCAGGTGCGGCCCCCCCTGCAGACACACCGTCCGCAGGAAGTCGAGGGGCAGCTCCGAGAGATCGGTGAGCGGGACGAGGATCAGCCCCACCACCCGCTGCTCCGCGCGCAGGGGCACCAGCACCATCCCGCTCGGGCGCAGGGTGGACAGGGGGGTGGAGAGCGTGGCCCAGGACCACTCCCCAGCCCTCAGCACCGTCACCTCGCCCGCGCTCAGCGCAGCCTCCGCGAGCCCCTGGCGGCTGTCGAGGGTCTTCGGCAGCGCGTCCGAGTCGTCAAAGCCATAGCGGACCTTCAGCTCCAGCTCCGTGCCCGTGTCGAGGTAGAGCAGGCCGCCGGGGCTGCCGCAGGCGCCCGCCGCCACCTCCACCAGGCGGCGCGCCACCTGCTCCAGCTCCACCGACTGGGTCAGCGCGTGGAGCATCTCCCGCACCTGCGCGTCCAGCCGGATGCGGTCGGCGATCGCCGCGGTCATCGTGTTGAAAGCACGCTCCACCTCCCCCACCGCGTCGGCGCTGGTGACCTCCAGCAGGCACCCCTCGGGGCACATGTCCTTGGCCTCCTTGGCGCGGACTACGTGCTCCACCACGCCGCCCATCACCGCCGCCAAGCGCTGGATCACCCGAGACACCACCACGTGGAAGAGCGCGTAGTTGACCGCCCCCACCGCCAGCCCCGCCGCGACGCTCATCGCGAAGAAGCTCGCGCTATAGGCCCGCTCAGTCTGGAGGGTCGCTCCCACCGCGAAGGGGAAGGCCACCCCCACCGCCCCGCCAAACGCAAGCATCGCCGCCAGCAGTCGCCGGAAGACGCTGCCTGTCGCTGGAGACACGGAACGAGAGACCACGGGCATGTCAACCTCAGGTACAATCCCCCGCGAAGGACTTCGGCCACGGAAGTGAGCCCCTGAGGACGAACGACAATTCGTTTCACCCACGCGCACTTGTTTGGCCGCTACCTCCCTGCGAATCGCCCCCTCCTCCCTGGAGCCCCGATGAGACTCTCCCTGATGCTGACCCTGATCCTCGCCCTCGGCTGCCGCAAAGAGGAAGAGGACGCCGACGGCGACGGCTACCGCGCCGGACTCGACTGCGACGACGCCGACGCGGGGATCCACCCCGACGCGGACGAGACCTGCGACGGGATCGACCAGGACTGCGACGGCACCGTGGACGAGGACGCGATCGACGCCCTCGCCTTCTACGCCGACTACGACGGAGACGGCTACGGCAACCCGGACATCACCCAGGGCGCCTGCGCCCAGCCGCAGGGCTACGTGGAGGACGCCAGCGACTGCGACGACTCGGACCCCGCCTATCACCCCGGCGCCGCCGAGGACTGCGCGGTGCCAGAGGACTTCAACTGCGACGGGAGCGTGGGCTACGCCGACGCCGACGCGGACGGGGTGCCCGCCTGCGAGGACTGCGACGACACCGACGCCGCCATCAACCCCTCCGCCACCGAGGTCTGCGACCAGGTCGACAACGACTGCGACGGCACGGTGGACCTCGGCGCGGTGGACGCCCTGAGCTGGTACGCCGACCGCGATCTCGACGGCTATGGCGACCCCGAGGCAGCCACCAGGGCCTGCGCCCCGCCCGACGGCGCGGTCGCCAACAACACCGACTGCGACGACGGGGCCCCCCTCACCTTCCCCGGCGCGCCGGAGACCTGCGACGACCTCGACAACAACTGCAATTCCATCGTCGACGAGGACGCGACCGACGCCTCGCTCTGGTACGCCGACTCGGACGGAGACGGCTACGGAGGCGCCCGCTTCACCCAGCGCGCCTGCCAGGCCCCAGAGGGCTACCTCCCCACCGCTGGGGACTGCGACGACCTCGACCCCGCACTCAACCCCGACACCACCTGGTTCGCGGACGCCGACCACGACACCTACGGTGACCCCTCCTCCTCCCTCGTTCAGTGCGATCAGCCCGTGGGCTACGTCCTCGACGACCAGGACTGTGACGACCTCGACCAGGACCTGAACCCCCTCACCCCCTGGTACAGCGACGCGGACCGCGACGGCTTCGGCTCCGATGCGACCCCCACACGCGCCTGCCTCCAGCCTGCCGGGAGGGTCCGGCGCACCGGAGACTGCGACGACGACAGCGACGCTCGCTTCCCCGGAAACCCTGAGACCTGCGACGGCCTCGACAACAACTGCAATTCCGTCGTCGACGAGGACCCCTCCGACGCCTCCTCCTTCTTCCTCGACGCCGACGGAGACGGCTTCGGCGCAGACCGCGTCTCCACCTCCGCCTGCCTCGCTCCCGCGGGCTATGTCCCGGACGCAGGAGACTGCGACGACCTCGACCCCGCACTCAACCCCGACACCACATGGTTCGCGGACCATGACCTCGACGCCTTCGGCGACGACCACAACACCCTCGTTCAGTGCGCCCAGCCCACAGGCTATGTCCTCACCCCGGGCGACTGCGACGACGCAGACCCCGACACCAGCCCCCTCACCTGGTGGTACGACGACCTCGACGGTGACGGCTTCGGACGCCTCGACGCGGCCCAGCAGGCCTGTCTCCAGCCACCCAACGCCGTCCGCGACCCGGGCGACTGCGACGACGCCTCACCCCTCGCCCTCCCCGGAGGGAGAGAGGTCTGCGACGGACGCGACAACGACTGCGACGGGCGCGTCGATCCGCCCGCCTTCGACCTCTCTCTCGACAGGGCCCTGGGCGCTGGCTGGTCCCTCAACGGGAGCGCCGTCCACCTCTTCGACCCCCTCCACCCCGCCGTTGACGGCGTCGTTCAGCTCACCCCAGACGACCCCGCTGTGGGAGGCTCCCTCTTCCCACACCTCACCGTCGACGCGGGGCGCTGGTACGCACGCTTCTGGCTCGACCTCTACGACGGCACACAGGCCGACGGCTTGGCCCTCGCGGTCCTCAACACCACCGACCCCGCCGCCCTCGGCGGCCTCGGTGGGGGCCTCGGATGCGCCGACCTCGACGGCCTGTGCGTCGGCTTCGACACCTACAACGGACCCGACCACATCGAGGTCTGGGCAGGACTGGACCGCCCCAACAACTTCGCCTACACCGAGGACGCCGACCCCTTCTACCAGACAGGGCCCCGCCGCGCTGACGTCTTCTGGGACCACGGACAGCTCCAGGTCTTCCTCGACGGCGTCCGCTACGTCAACGCCCCGGTCTCCGGCCTCGGCCTCCCCGCAGGAGACGACGTGATGATCGGCTGGACCGCCGCCACCGGCGGGGGCACCCAGGTCCACGAGCTCAACGACCTCTTCCTAGGCTGCGCCACCGACGAGGACCTCGACGGCGACGGCTTCTCTATGCCCGATGACTGCGACGACACCGACCCCGGCTTCCACCCTGGCGCGGACGACCGCTTCGGCGACGGCGTAGACCTCAACTGCGACGGCGCGGACGGGGTGGACGAGGACGGCGACGGGGAGGCCAGCGCGGAGAGCGACGGCCCGGACTGCGACGACACCGACGCGGCCCTCACCTCTACCGCTGGCTGCGTCTACCCGGCGAGCTGCGCCGAGATCCTCGCCGCAGACAGCGCCGCGCCCTCGGGCTTCTACTGGATCGACGCCGGCGCCGGCCTGGAGCCCGCCCTCTGCGACATGGTCACCGACGGCGGCGGCTGGACCCTGCTGATGAGCATCAACCCCTCCGACGGCCACATCGGCGGCTGGGGCACCGACTACTGGTATGGCGGCGAAGGCTACGGCGCCGTGTTCCGCGCCTCGGACGAGGACTACCTCTCGGCGGGGGTGCAGGGCCTGGCGGTGAACGAGCTGATGATCGCCAACCACTCCCACGGGGTGAGGGGCGCCTGGCGGCGCTGGGACTTCCTCACCCCCGGCACCAGCTTCAGCACCGAGATCAACACCGCCTTCCGCTCGGTGGTCACCACCGAGATCCAGGCCGAGGACACCACCGGCGCCGCCTCCAACGACCCGATCTTCGCCTACACCGGCGCCCTCTACTTCAACTACTACTACTCCAACAACGGCACCCGCGTGTCGGTCGCGGGGCAGCGCCTGCCGGGGCTGGACGAGAACACGGACGACCACTACGGGCTGGGCGTGGAGTACTGCCACAACGAGGGGCACGTCTACAGCAGCGTGACCTACACCAGCTCCTGCCGCTACGATGGCGACGCCTCCCTCGCCGACCTGAGGACCTCCTGCCAGGGGACGGATCACGGGGTCCACTGCACCATCGGCAACAGCGACTCCTACCAATACGGGCTCTGGGTGCGCTGAGAGGCCGCGCGCCGCGGGCCTCGTCCGCGGCGCACAGCAGCGCGGCGGTGCCCCAGCGCTTGGCGAGGCCCCCGGGCCCGGCAAATCGGGCAAGCCTGAGCCCCTCGTAATAAGTCCCACCGCTGCGCTGCCTCTCCCAAAACGATGGTTCGTCCGTAGCACGTTGCGACGAAAATCGGCGATCTCCCGTAGCGTCGGCTGCCTTGCCACGCGCAAAGGGGGTTCTTACGAGTGGCTCAAGTCTCGTCGTTGGACGCCGAAGGGCGAAGGCCGATTCCGGCAGGAGGTCCGGTTCGAACGCGCAATATAGCGGATCTGTCGGTTCGCCCAAGCCTCGACAGTACCTAGCGCCCAGTGTACCGAGCGAGGCATGGTCCGATCACGGCGGTTCGTTCGTTTTGCCTGCCTGCCGCGACGCTCCCCGAGCGCGGCGCGGGCTGCGGAGGGTTGCTGAGCCCTAGCCGGTCGGGGGTGTTTGTCGCCACGTCGTTCATAGCGCAGGAACTACCACCTGACTCGACAGCCTTGTGAACACGGGGCGAGGCGCCGGTCAATCATCCGGACACTCTCGTAAGACGAGCGTTATCCTTCCACAGGAACCATCGGATGAAGTAGCCAGTCGCATCTTCCACAGTGTAAACGGGCACCGAGTCGCTAGGCATATCAGCGTGTAGCCGCCGTTCCCTGGGTAGGAAGCGCACTTGTGTACGCGACGAGCGTAGGAACAAGGACACGCGTCGAGAGGCAAGCCAGTCGGTGCCCCGGGCGAACGCGTCGAAAGGAGGCCCTGTCCAGAGGAGGGGGCAGGGTGGAGCATGGGACCGACCACGGGCGGACGCAGCGGGCGGAGGCGCCCGATGGACGACGGGAGCGCACAGCGGATCGGCGCGCTAGGTCCCGCCCGCCGCTGGGCCTCCGCCCCGCCGGCGATACACATACAGCGCGTCCGAGAAGCCAGGCCATGTAGGGATCGCGAGGGTCTCCGCCAGCGACCAGCCCCCCCTCAGCGCCTCGAAGAAGGCGTCCTCTCCGGTGACCCGCCCGGCACCGGACTCGCCCACATAGATCACCGTGTCGCCGCGAAAGGCCTGCAGCGCCTCCGAGGCCATCCCGCTCTTGGGGTGCGGCCAGCACAGGAGCAGCACCGCGGCCTCCACCTCGGCGACCGCCTGCCGAGCGCTCTGCTCACGCACCTCGAACCAGGCGGGCGCCAGTCGCTTCAGGTCCACAGCCACCCCCTCCGCGCCAGCGTCGGCGATCAGCCTAGCCCAGAGCCCGCGGCCCGCCCCCACCTCTAACAGGCGGTCGCGTCCCACCAGGGCGGCGATCCGCTCGACCGCCTCCCGCGAGGGCACCGCCCAGGCGCAGTGCTCGGTGAAGTGGGGGCGGGTGCCCCGGCCGGGTCCGAGGGACGCGACGGCCTCCCATGGCCCGAGCGCCTCGGGGATGCCTCGGCCCACCTCCGCCGCGAGCAGGCGCGCGACGCGCCCAAGCGCCTCTCGCGCGGCGCCGTCCCCAGGGGCGAGGGCCAGGGCGTTGCGCAGCGCGAACTTCGCCGCCTCCAGCTCGCCGGCCTGCGCGAGCACCTGCCCCAGCTCCGCCCACGCCGCCGCGTCCGAGGGCTGGCGCTCGATCTGTGCCGTGAGCTGCGCCGCGCGCTCCATCCAGCCGGCCATTGGCTCTCCCTTCGTGAAACGGGCCCCACACCTGGCGCGGTGAACGCCATGGCCATGGTACCGCTCCTCTGGCGGGCCAACAACCGCGACCAGGAGCGGCAGGCGGAAGCCCCCGCCCCACAGGAGAGCGGACCGCGCCTGTCGCGACAACACCCTGCCTCATCCGATGGGAGTCGCAGCCTCGCGCCCCCCCCTCTCTTCCCTCTGGATCGTCCCCGAGCCTCCTCCCCCGAGGACACCCTGACGACCCCCCGCGGTCCCGAAAAGGGGTCGCCGGAGGGATGGGTGCCGTGATACCTGTGACCGGACAGACAACGCTTGGCCGTCCTACGTCCTGATTGTCCCTCCGCTCCTAAGGAAGTGCTCGTCATGGAGAAGGCCCCCACCCAGGAGGCGCTGCTCGCCGAGGTGCTGTCGCTGCGCGCCAGGCTGGAGGCGCTGGCGACCGCCACCCAACTCCCCGCGGAGCTCGACACCCCCTCCAGAGACAGGCTGAGCGCCCTGTCCCGAGCCTCCTTCGAGGCGATCTTCTTCTCGGACCGCGGGATCTGTATCGACCAGAACGAGACCGCCGAGGCGATGTTTGGCTATTCCCTGGCCGAGGCCCTCGGGCGCCCTGGGACCGACTGGATCCACCCGGAGGACAGGGAGCGGGTCCGCGCTCAGATGCAGCGCGGCGCCGAGAGCGCCTATGAGGTCCGCGCCCTGCGCAAGGACGGCACGGTCTTCCCCTGCGAGATCCAGGGCAGGATGATCCCCTACGGAGACCGGCGCATCCGGGTGACCGCCCTGCGCGACATCTCCGCGCGGACCGTGGCCGAAGAGGGGCGCCGCGCGGCCGAGGAGCGGAACGAGGCGCTGCTCGCGGCGATCCCAGACCTGATCTTCGTCCTCGACGAGGACGGCCGATACCTGGACTTCTCTGACTCCCCCCACGCCGCGCTCCACGCGCCCCCCGAGGCCTTCCTCGGCAAGACCTCGGCGGAGGTGCTGAGCCCAGAGATCCACGCCATGACCCTCGCCACGGTGCGGGAGGTCCTCGCCACCGGTAGGGTGGGCACGATTCGATACTCCCTCCCCTTGGGCGGCGAGCTCCACCACTACGAGGCCCGCGGCGCCCCCATGGGGCCGAGCCAGGTGGTCTTCCTGGTGCGGGACGTCACCGCCATCCTGCGCGAGGAGGCGACCCGCGCGCGGGCTGACAGGCTGGAGTCCACCGCACGGGTGGCGAGCCAGGTGGCGCACGACTTCAACAACCTGCTGGGGCCACTCACCGGCTACCCCGAGCTGATCCGCGACCTGCTCCCCTTCGGGCACCCGGCACAGGCGCTCTTGGACCAGATGGAGGCCGCGGCGACGCACATCGCCGACATCAACCAGCAGCTGCTGACCCTGGGGCGGAGAGGCCACTACAACCAGGCGCCGGTGGACCTGAACAAGGTCGTCCTGGGGATCCTGGACACGCGCGCGCTGAGCCGGAGCGGCCTGCACCTGCGGGTCGACCTGGCCCCCGACCTGCCAAAGGTCTACGGGGGCGCGTCACAGCTGGCGAGGGTGGTCTCGAACCTCGTGGCCAACGCGGCGGAGGCCACACCCACAGGGGGGGAGATCCGGATCGCGACCCAGGTGGTGGGGTCCAAGGAGCGCCCCGACGGGCCCTGGGTGCGGCTCGAGGTGTCGGACACCGGCCACGGTATCCAGCCCTCCGATCTCCAGCGCATCTTCGAGCCCTTCTTCTCCACCCGGAGCGCCGATCACCGCAAGGGCTCGGGGCTGGGGCTGGCGGTGGTGGAGGGTGTGGTCCACGACCACGGCGGCACGGTAGAGGTGAGCAGCGTCCTCCATGACGGCACCCAGGTCGGGGTGTTGCTCCCTGTGTGCCCGCCGGACGAAGACCGGACCCCACCCTCCCTGCGCACCGGTGGGGGGGAGAGGGTGCTGGTCGTGGACGACGACGCGCTGCAGCGCAAGGTGATGGCGAGGCTGCTGGAGCGCGCGGGCTACGTCGTCACCACCGTCGAGAGCGGCGAGCAGGCCCTGGCGCTGGTCGCGACCGCCCCTCCCGATCTGGCCATCCTGGACATGGTGATGCCGGGCGGGATGAACGGCGCCGAGACCTACCGCGCCCTGCTCCAGGTGGCGCCAGGCCTGCGCGCGATCATCGTCTCGGGCTATTCAGATCACGAGGCGGTGAGCGGCGCGCTCGCTGCGGGCGCGGCCGCCTTCGTGAGCAAGCCCGTCAACTTCACCACCCTGCAGGAGGCGATCGCGGCGGCCCTGATCTGAGGGCGGGGCGCCACGACGACCGGAGGGCCCACCGAGCACGCGGCGGACCGTGAGGCGCCCTGGGCGGGGCTACTCGGGGAGCTGCAGCGCGTCGAAGCTCGGGGCCCCGGTGGGCGCCCCGATCAAGCGCACCAACCACCCGTCGGGGCTGATGGCCAGCTTGGCCTGTCCGCTCACCTGACCGTAGAGCTCGCTCACCGCGCCGTCGGCGCTCACTCGCTGGATCTCTCCCGCGACGGTCTCCAGGTAGACCTCGTCGTTGTAGTCCACCGCGAGGTCGAGCACCTCATCCCCCGCCTCGTACCACGCGACGAGCGCGCCGGCGCCCTGATCAAAGCGGTAGACCGCGGAGCCAACCACCACCAGCAGGGTCTGGTCCGAGGTGAGCGCGAGCGACTGGAGCTTCGCCTCACCCAGGTCCCAGCTGGTGATCGCACCGTCGGGCCCGATCTGCGCGAGGGTGCCCAGCGCGCCCCAGTCGGGGAACCAGGTGTCCCCCGCCAGGTCCACCGCGATGGAGGTGGGGCTGTTGCTCATGTAGGCGTTGGCGTAGGGGTTGTCCGCGCCATTTCCGAGATACTGGGCGCCGCTCATCACCACCTGAACCAGGTCCGCGCCGTCCATCCGCCACAGCCCCTGATCGGCGGCGCTCCCCGCCACCAGGGCGCCGTCGACAGGGTCCACGGCCACCGCAGAGGTGTTGTTCTCGCCGACCCCCGCGTAGCTCACCCGCTCGCCGTCAGGGGCGACAGTGAACACGTAGTCCTGCCCACTCCGGGTCGTGGACATCACCGCGAGGCAGGTGGGGGTGAAGGCTAGGTCGTCGGTCCCCGCCATCGCCTCGGCGCTCAGGGTCTCCAGCGAGGGCCTGGCGCAGGCCACCGCGGGGCGACACGCCGCCTGCTTGGCCGGGTCGGTGTCGTCGCAGTCGTCTCCGCCATACCAGGAGGAGTCGACCCCATCGCCGTCCTGGTCGTAGTCCCCGTCCAGGGCGCAGTCCGCGTCGACCCCGTCGTACCAGCGCTCCTCCGCGCCGGGGTAGACGGCGGGGTCCTCGTCGTCGCAGTCATCGGCGTTGGCGGCGGTGTGGGCTGGGCCGACACAGGAGAGCGTGGGACGCGACGGGGCCCCGAAGCCGTCGCTGTCCACATCGCGGAACCACTCGGTGGCGGTGCGGAGCAGCAGCTCCGGGTCGTCGTCGTCGGTCAGCCCGTCGCAGTCGTCGTCCAGGTGGTTGCACACCTCATCCGCCCCAGGGAACACGCGGTCGTCCGTGTCGAGGCAGTCCCCGGGCAGCGCGACGTGATCGACCGGGGCCTGACAGGACACCGCGCTCACCCCGTCGTCGCCGAAGCCGTCACCGTCCGCGTCCAGGTACCAGGTGGGCGCAGCGAAGGGGCTCTCATCGACCAGGTCGTTGCAGTTGTTGTCAGCCCTATCGCAGATCTCCACCGCGCCCGGGTAGGTCCAGGGGATCAGGTCGTTGCAGTCGGTGTTGTCCGCCACCCAGATCACCTTGTCCATCGCGCAGGCCTTGACCCAGATCTCCGGGTCACCGAAGCCGTCACCGTCGTGATCGAGGTACCAGGTGCCCTCGTCGATGGCACCGCTATCGACGATACCATCGCAGTCGTCATCGTAGCCGTCGCAGCGCTCGTCGGCGCCGGGGTGCACCGCGGCGTCCTCGTCGTCGCAGTCCTGGTCGTTCTCCACCGCCCCCTGTGGCAGGGAGCAGGCGCGCACCACGGTGGAGGGGTCGCCGAACCCGTCCCCATCGGCGTCGGTGAAATAGGTGGCGGAGTAGAGGCTCTCCTCGTCGATCCTCCCGTCACAGTCCTCGTCCACCCCGTCGCAGTGCTCGTCGGCGCCGGGGTAGATGCCGGCGTCGTGGTCGTCGCAGTCGACGTTGCTGTAGAAGCCGTCGCCGTCCACGTCCACGACGAGCTCCTCCTCCACCGGCTTGCAGGCGGAGATCGTGAAGAGGAGGCTGATCAACAGGGCACGGGACATGGGGACTCCAGCGGTGAGGTCGCATTGTAGCTGCGCCAAGGGCGCGACAACAAGCGCGGGATCGCGTAAGTCTCCCCAACGGAGGTGACATGCGACCGCTGCTCCTTATCGCCCTGGGACTCACCGGCTGCGTCAGCCATTTTGAAGAGGACGAGCCGCTGCCGCCGAGCGTCAGCCTGCTGAGGGGCACCCCGCTGACCGCCCTGGCGGCCGAGGCGGTGACCGTCAGCCCTCCCTGGGTGCAAGACGACCTCGCCGTCAGCCTGACGCGGCTCGACGAGGTCGCACAGGACGACTATGGCGCCCTGATCGTGGACCTGGAGGAGCCCTGGCTGCTCGATGAGGTGGCCTTCTCGCTCGCCCACCTCAGCCCCGAGGTGCTGAGCGCGTCCCACTTCTATCCCTCGCTGCTGGTGGACAACGCCCGGCAGCTCTACGCGGTAGACGACCAGCTCCCCTACGTCCAGCTGGTGGAGCATGAGGGCGAGGTGGACGGTGCCTGGACCACCGCCGCCTATCAGGTGCTCACCGAGGGCGGCACCTTGGAGGAGCGGGAGCTCCCCCGCGAGGTCTACTACTGGAGGGTGGTCCACCCCAGGCTGGAGGACGAGGTGCCCGCCTACCTGGACGCCTGGGTGTCCTCCGCCGCGGTGCGCCCCGACAGCGGGGCGCTGTGGCGCAGCTTCCTGTGGGACGGGGCGGCGCTGGACTGCCCGGAGGGGCGGGAGTGCCCGATGCTCGCCGACCGGATGCCCTCCTTCGACTACCTCTGGGCGGGCCTCCCCAACAACCTCGACGACAACGGAGCCATCGGCGGCGTCATGCAGTTCGTGCGCGACGCGATGGAGTTCGGCGCAGGAGACGAGCGCCCGGTGCAGCCCTCCAGGGTCTACACCGTGGCTCAGGGCAACTGCGGCGAGCACGCGGACCTGACCTGCGCCGCGGCCAGGGCTGCGCTGATCCCATGCCAGAACGTGGGCGCCAAGGCAAACGACCACACCTGGAACGAGTTCTGGGACCAGGGCTGGGTGAGCTTCGAGCCCTACCCAGGAACGGTGGACAAATGGACCTACTACGCCGACGCGAACGGCGCCTACTACCGCAGCAGGGACCTGCGGGACAACGACTGCGACGGGGTGGCGGACGACGGCCTCGACACGGCAGACACGGACGGCGACGGCCTGTCGGTGGCGGACGGGGACTGTGACGACAACGACCCCAACACCCACCCCGGGGCGCCAGAGCTGCCGGACGGCAGGGACAACAGCTGTGACGGGGTGGCGGACGAGGGGCTCGGCGAGGCGGACGCGGACGGCGACGGCTATACCCTGACGGAGGGGGACTGCGACGAGCTGGACCCCTCCCGCCACCCTGGCGCCGAGGAGCCGCCGGACGGGGTGGATCACGACTGCGACGGGGTGGCGCTCCAAGCCCCTGACGCCGTCGCTGACGCCGACGCTGACGGGCTGACGGCAGCAGCGGGCGACTGCGATGACACCCGCGCAGACACCTACCCTGACGCCCCTGAGCACCCTGACGGACGGGACAACAGCTGCGACGGCGTCGCAGACGAGGGCCTGACGCTGGAGGAGCTGGACCGGGACGGCGACGGCTACTCCCTGGCGGAGGGCGACTGCGACGACACCAGGGCCGCGAGCCACCCAGGGGCGGCAGATCCTGTGCCCTCCACCAACCGCCTGTTCGCCATGACCGCCTTCCGCGGTGACACCTGGACCGGAACCGACAGGACTGAGGACTACGGCACCACCTCAACCCTGTCGGTGACGGTGCTCGACCCTGACGACAGGCCTGTCGACGGGGCGCTGGTGACAGTGTTCGGCAATTGGGGCGTGTACGGACACCCTGAGGCGCCCACCTGGGCGGCGGAGGCGGTGACCGGCCTGGACGGTGTCGCGACCCTGACGGTGGGCGAGGCGAACCGCTACTGGTGGGCGGTGAGCTCACCGATCGGCGACGCGCCCGGCGACCAGCGCATCTACAACGGGCCCAGCTGGACCGAGCCAGGGGTGACCTACCCGCTCAAGGCCCGGCTCCCCGACAGGCTTCCCGCCGCCCCTGACGCAGCGGCGCTCACCGCGCCGGGCGGTGAGCTGTCGCTGACCGCGCGCGCCGAGGTGGTGGGCGCCAGGGTCGCGGCGAACGGCGGGCTGTACGACCTCGACCGAGACTACGTACAGGGCTCGTTCTCGCTCGAGATCGACGGGGGGAGGGTCACCACCTTCGCGGTGGACGCGGCGCAGCTCGCGGCCTTCGAGGGGGGGCAGCACTTCGAGGCCTACGGGGTGCAGCGGGAGGCGCCGGTCACCGACGCAACCCTGTCGCTCCCCGATCAGGGGGCGTGGTACTGGGTGGTGGCGAACACCGACACCCTGGCCAGCACCATGATCGTGGACGTGAGCCTGTCGGTGTCGGATGGGGAGGCGCCCCCCGCCGCCACCGCTGACCACCTGGTGCTGCCGCCGGGGAGCTGGGCGGTGTACCTGATCACCCCTTCCCCTGGGGCCCACTGACCGGAGCTTGGTGAGGCCGCGCGAGGGCCAGGGCGGCGATCCGCCCGCGACCGAGGGGGCACGCACGGCCTGCCCGCTGGAAGGGGGGGGGAAGCCCGTCGATCCGTGTCAGCTGACCGGGGGGCGCCGCCCCACGGCGGCGGCCCTCGCGTCGTCGGTCGTCGGGGCGGGGACCGTCGCCGTGGGGCACCCCACCTGGAGCGCGGCGCCACTCGAGAGCGGCCCCCGCGACCGCGCTCGTGCCCCGCACCGAGAGGAGGCGCTCCCACCTCCCCCCCCCAAGCGGTCCGCGGCGACCCCGCACCCAAAGGAGGCGCGGGAGTCTTCGGCCCGGCGCCCGCGCGCGGCGCTGCCGTGAGAGGCGCCCCCGCACCAAGGGGAGGCGCTGCGCGGATGCGAGCCTGGGACCTAACGGGAGGTACGCTCGGTGAGAGGCGCCCCCACACCAAGAGGAGGCGCTGCGCGGGGCGCGGCGGGATCGCTGCACGCGCGCCGGGGCGTCCTGGCTCCACACCGAGCCAGCGCGCCCGGGGGCCAGACCGAGGCCAGTCAGGCGCTCTCCACCGCGGGCTCGGCAATCCTCCGGTCGGCGCGCCACGGCCGCGCGTCCGGGCCGCGAGGCCAGCTCACCGGGCACCACCGCGCCGCGACACCTTCACCTCGCTGGACCGGTGCCCCCTCGAAGATCCCGCCGACAGCGGCCGGTGTGACATCCCGCTTGGTCAGCCGGCGCGACAGCGCCAGGATGCATGCCATCCTAGGAGGAACCATGCGCCACACCCTGTCCCTGCTCGCCCTCACCCTCTTCGCCTGTAACGACCCGGAGGAGGAGGCGCTCCAGGCGGATCTTGCCGCGCAGGAGCAGCAGCTGTCGGAGCTCACCAGCGAGGTGGAGGCGCTACGCGACCAGCTCCAGACCCTCGATCAACTCGTCGGTAACGGAGAAGACGGGCTCACCGAGCTGCTCACAAGCCTGCGGACCGACGTGGACGCCAACGGGGCGTCGATCACCGGGCTGGACACCGATCTGAGCGCCGCAGAGACGCGGCTCGACGCGCATCAGCTGGCGCTGGACGGGCTGTCCAGCGCGGACGGCGCGCTCGACGCACGCCTCAGCGCGGTGGAGGCGGACTACCTCACCGCCACCGAGGGGGCGGTGCTCCGCGCAAGCGGCGTCGCGAACGCCCAGGCGATCGCCACGATCGACGCTGACTACCTCACCAGCGCAGACCGCGACCTGCTCCAACAAGGAGCCGCGACCAACGCCGCGGCCATCGCAGCGAACGGCAGCGCCATCGCGGCCAACGCCGCGGCCATCACCACAAACGGCGACGCCATCGGCGCCAACGCCGCGGCCATCACCGCAGACGGGGACGCCATCGGCGCCAACGCCGCGGCCATCACCGCAAACGGCGACGCCATCGACGCCAACGCTGGGGCCATCACCGCCAACGGCGCCACGCTGACCGCGCACGCCGCGTCGATCGCCACCCTCGACGCGGGGCTGGGCGAGGTGGCCGCCGACTACCTCACCAGCGCAGACCGCACCGCACTCCAGACCACCCTCGACGAGCACACCCGCTGGATCGAGGGGGTGGCTGCGGACTACCTCCCCGACCTGGACGCCCTCTTCACCTATCTCGCCACCGACACCGACACCGACACCCTGAGCCTCACCGGCGCCAGCCTGGCGGTAGATGGGGAGGTGCAGTCCGAGACCCTGCGGTTGGAGGGCAATTCCCTCCACTTCCTCCAGTGCGCTGGTGGCGGCTACTCCTGCACCCCGAAGCAGTGCCTCGACCTCTGCCGCAGCAGGGGGGAGCGGATGGCCACCACCGATCAGGTGTTCGCAGGGGCATCTCGCGGGTACGAGGCCTGCGCCCACATGTGGATGCTCGACCCTGGGAACCCCGCCAACGTGACCCTCGCCTACCCGATGTTCCACAACACCACCAGCAGCGGCTGCGGACCGACCAACACCGGAGAGGTGCCGCGGCTGGTGGTGTCCGGCGCCTACCCCTGGAACAGCGCCTCCACCTACAACTGCGCTTGCAGCAGCATGTAGCGTCAACGAAACGTTTTGTCTTTGTCGAGCAGGCGGGGGGTACCTCACGATCGCGGCAGCTGGGCGCCCACCGGGTCCATCAGTCGGCTACGATCACCCTGAGATGTCCGCATCCAACCTGGGCATATCAGGAAACTTGAATGTTTGGATTTCGCAAGCGCACCTTCCAGAGCCCCGCCGAGCTCTGGAAGGACCTCAGCTTCCTCCTGTCTCACCTCTCGTACATCCGCGGGACCATGAGCGCCCACGTCCCCCCCGCCTTCCGCGAGCGGCTGATGATGGTGGTGACCCAGGTGAACGGCTGCCGCCACTGCCGGACGGTGCACGCCCGGCAGCTCGCCAAGGTGGGGATCTCGGACGCGGAGATCCACGCCCTGGTCGCTGGGCAGATCCCGGAGCAGGCGCCGGCCGCCGAGGTGCCAGCCCTGGTCTACGCCCTGCACTGGGCGGAGCACGACGGGGTGGCCGATCCCGACGTATTCGCGGACCTGGTCGCCCACTACGGGGAGGAGGTCTCCGAGGCGATCGGGGTGGTGCTCCGCATCATCCGGTTCACCAACCTGGTGGGCAACACGACCGACTACGCGGTCTGCTTGGCGAGTTGCGGCTACCTGGGCATGGAGCGCGAGGCGGCGCAGGGCTAGCGCGCTCCCCCTCCAGGTCACCGCACCAGGCGAGACCTCCCGCGGCGAGCGCCAGGGGCGCTCCGCCCTGCGACACGCGCTGGCCGATGGGACCTGCGCTCCCCTGAGGGCTCGGGGTCCCTGAGGGTCGGTTGGGAGAGGGTCCCGAGGAGAGCCTGACGGGGCCATCGGCCGACGCGCTCCCCAGAACAATTCGCGTGGTGCTCTCGTGGCTCTGCGCGCCTTCTTGAAGATCGCCGGCCCTCGGCTTGAGGCTGGCAGCCCTTCCCCACCGGTGCAGCGCCGAGGGATCGGCTCGGCAGGGAGAAGAATGAATCATCCTATATTATCGCCAACGACATCGCACGCCGGCCTCGACACCGTCACACCAAGGGCGATCCGCTGGACTCCGGTGTCGGTCTGTCCATGCCCAAGAACCGGCTGAGCGCCAGGCCCGGACAGAGGCACCGGTCAATCCGCCGGACAATCTCCCAGGAAGCCCTTCATCCCTCCATAGGAACCATCAGACGCAGTTGCTCGTCGAAGCGTCCAGACTGTAAACGGGCGCCGGGTCGCGAGGCAGCCCGGCGCGTGGTCGCCGTTCCCTAGTGCGGCGTCCGGTGAGGTTTCACCTCGGCACGGGCGAGGATCCGTTGCACGAAAGAGCGGCTCAGATGGACGTCCCTCTTTGCTGCCTCCTCGACGATCAGGGGCTGCGTCATGCGCACTTCGAGACGACCCAGGGACTCCGTCGTACGGCAGGCAAGCTCCATCACCACCGCCTCGTCGGGTGTGATCCATGCCCCGGTCACGGCGTGGAACGCGATGGAACCTCGTCTGCCGAGGGACGGGCCCACGACGACCGGCCAACGC
>JAFGVK010000020.1 GCA_016938035.1 Deltaproteobacteria bacterium
GGACGACGACCCAGGCGAGGCAGACCCCCGCGCAGACCGCCTCGCGAGGCTCAGGAGCCGAAGGGGCGAAGAGGACGAGACCCCGGACGACGCCGCCCCGCGCGCCGATGGACGCTCCAGGCTCAGGAGCAGGAGAGGCGCGCCGGACGACGCAGGTGCGGACACCTCGGCCCCCCGCGCGGACCGCCTCACAAGGCTCAGGAGCCGAAGGGACGCCGCAGACGACGACGCGGAGACAGACGCCGCGGACCCCCGCGCGGACCGCCTCGCGAGGCTCAGGAGCCGAAGGGGCGCCGCGGACGACGACACGGAGACAGACGCCGCGGACCCCCGCGCGGACCGCCTCGCGAGGCTCAGGGGCGGCGGGGAACCATCAGACGAGGACGGGCAGGCCAACGAGTCCTCAGACCCCCGCGCCGACAGGCTGTCCAGTCTCCGGAGCCGAAGGGGCGCCGAGGAGCCAGAGCGCGGGCGCAGGGCCGAACCCAGGCGCGAGCCCCTGCGCGACGAGCGCGACGGCGCTGACGAGGACCCCGACGAGCGCATGGCGAGGATGAGGGCCGCCCGGGCGGACCGCACCACCAGGCTGCGCTCCCGGCGAGGCGAGGCGGCGGACGAGTAGGGCGTGGGCCGCAGCAGGCGCGAGGCCCGCCCGACGATCGGATCGACCTCAGCAGCACCATGCAGCCCCCGCTGCGCCCGTGGAGCGTCGCGGCAGGGGGCCAACACGAACAAACCTACATTATCGGCGCGACCCCCGCTCTCCCCGCCGGTCCCAGGGTCATGCCGAGCCTCGGACAAGCGGGTGGTTCCACGACTTTGTGCGATTGGACCGGATTTCCTGCTAGACGGCGACAGCCCCTGGCTCCCCGCCGGTGCTCCCGCCCCACGCAGCGCGGTATCGGTGTCCTGGCACCTCTGACACCAGCACCAGCGCACCAGGCCGTGTACCGCGAGGACACCGAGGAAGCCGCGCCACGACGCCCACCGCACAGCCGAAGACGCCGAGCCCGGTGGACACCGAGCGCAGAGGGCGGTGACGCGGCCCGCCCTCCAACCTCAGGGCCCACCGACGGGCCATGATCATCGTTTGGCCCAAGACCTGCTCACCGCTTGCCGTGCTGGCGGAGGGAGAGCGTGCTGCCAGCACGCTGAATTCCTAATTATCGACGGCCCTCTCGCCGCCGCCGAGGGGGCCTCGCCCTCCCTCGTAGCCCCCGGTGGGGCCGGGGACTGCCTCCCCCCCCAATACCCCCCCGGTGGGGGCTTACCGCCCCTTTTCCCCCTGCGTGATCGAGGGCAACCCCGGTGCCGGAGGCCCCCGGCATGACCCACTCGGGCGAGACGAGGATCAAGGCCGCCCGACGAAGGGCTTGGGCGCGCCAGCCCGCGCCATCCTGAAGCCTTGAATCGACCCTCCCTACCCCAGCGCCTCCACCGCCTCCAGCTGCCGCTGCCGGGCCAGCATCCTCGCGTACCAGCCACCCGCGGCGAGGAGCTCCGCTGGACTGCCACGCTCGACCACCCTGCCCTGGTGGAGGACAATCACCTCATCGAGGGGCTCCAGCCCGATCAAGCGGTGGGTGATCAACAGGGCGCTGCGCCCCTCCGTGGCGTCCAGCACCGCCTGGTGGAGGGTGGCCGCGGTGACCGCGTCCAGGTGGGCGAGGGGCTCATCGAGGAGCCAGATCGGCGCATCGCTGAGCAGGGCGCGCGCCAGCGCCAGCCGCCGCCGCTCCCCCCCAGAGATGCCGCCGCCCCCCTCGCTCAGCCAGGTGTCCCACCCCTGGGGCAGCCCCTCGATCAGGGCCAGCGCCCCCGCCCTGCGCGCCGCGTCCTCCAGCTCCTCCTGCGAGGCGCCGGGGCGGCCCAACAGCAGGTTGGCGCGCACGGTGCGGCCGAACAGCACCGTCCGCTGACCCATCACCGCGAAGCGCGAGCGCACCGCGTCGGGGTCCAGCGCCCGCAGGTCCACCCCACCCAGGGTGATCTGCCCCTCGCCGTACTCCCAGAACCGCAGCAGCAGGTTGGCTAGGGTGCTCTTACCCGCGCCGCTCTCTCCCACCAGCGCCACCCTCCTGCCGGGGGCCAGGTGGATCGACAGGTCGCTGAGCACGTCTGGACCGTCCTGATAGCGGTGGGTCAGCCCGCGGATCTCCAGCGCGTGGCCCTCGCCCAGCGCCGCCCCGCCCGGCGCCACGGGGGGAGGGGCGTCCGCCAGCCCGAACACCCGCTCGGCGCTGCCCAGGGTGCGATCGAGCTGGGCCACCGCGCCGGGGAGGGGGGTGATCGCCTCGTACACCGCCAGCCCGCCCAGGATCACCGCTGCCAGCGACATGCCCTGCCACTCCCCCGACTGCACCTGCGGGATGCCGACCCACAAGCTCCAGGCAGCCCCCAGGGTGGCGAGCCCGGTGATCAGCGCCGCCTGTGTGGCCTCCACCCGCCCCATCGCGCGCTGCACCCCGATCAGCTCCTCCGAGACCGCGGCGGTGCGCGCCCGGTGCTCCGCCTCGCGGCCGAAGGCGATAAGCTCAGCCTGACCGCGCAGTCCGTCCACAAGCCGGGTGTCCAACTCCGCCCGCAGAGCCACCGCCCTGCGCCCCAGCGGCCTGGTGATCGCTCTGGTGAGGAGCGGCACCACCACCCCGCCCAGGAGCAGCAGCCCCGCCAGCGCCAGGCCGATCGCCGGGTCCCAGAGCGAGAACAGGCCTGTCACCAGCAGGAGCACCAACGCGAAGATCATCGGGGGCGCCACCGCCCGCGCGAAGATCTGCTCCAGCGCCTCCACGTCCCCCACCAGGCGCCCCAGCAGGTCGCCTGAGGCGTGGTCCATCAGCAGCGCGGGGGCCTGCGGCTCTAGCGCCCGGAACAGCCACACCCGCACCCCGGTCAGCACCTCGAAGGTCACCTGGTGGGTGATCAGCCGCTCCGCGTACCTAGCCGCGGCGCGCGACACACCGAAGAAGCGCACCCCCACGATGTAGACCTGGAGCGAGAACAGCGGGGGCATCAGCGCCGCCGCGGAGATCAGCCACCCCCCGGCCATCATCAGACCGATGCCAGCGCCCACGGTGAAGAAGCCGATCGCCGCCGCCAGCGACATCCACCACACCCAGGGGCGGAGCAGGCCCAGCAGGCGGAGCAGCGCCCTCACTCGGCCCCCCCGCTCGCCGCGATCAGCCCGGCGTAGACGCCCTCAGCGGCGAGGAGCTCCTGGTGGGTGCCCTGCTCCACCACCCTGCCCTGCACCATCACCGCCACCCGGTCGGCGCGCATCGCGGTGTGGAGCCTGTGGGCGCAGAGGATCACCGTACGACCCCGCGCCAGCTCGGCGAGGGTGTCACCCAGCCGGTCCTCACTGTCGGGGTCTAGGGAGCTGGTGTGCTCGTCGAGCACCAGGATCGGCGGATCGATCAGGAAGGCCCGCGCCAACGCCAGGCGCTGCGCCTGCCCCCCCGAGAGGCGCGCCCCCCCCTCGCCCACCTGGGTCTGGAGCCCCAGCGGCAGGCCCTCCACCAGCGGCGCCAGATCCGCCCGCCTCAGCGCCTCCCACACCGCCGCAGCGGGCGCGTGGGGCGCGCCGAGGCGCACGTTCTCGCCGATGGTGCCATGAAAGAGGTGGGGCTCCTGCGGCACCCAGCCCACCCGCCTGCGCCACGGCTCCAGCGGCAGCTCGCGGGCGTCCACCCCCCCCAGTGAGAGCCGCCCCTGATCCGGGTCCACCAAGCGGAGCAGCAGCTTGGTGAGGGTGCTCTTCCCCGCCCCGCTGGGCCCCACGATCGCCAGGGTCTCTCCCGGTCCCACCCGGAGCTCCACCCCGTCGAGGGCGGGCCGCTCCGCGCCGGGGTAGCGGTAGCTCACCCCCTCCAGCGCCAGCGCCCCCTCGGGCAGCGCCTGCGCCCCCTCGCCGGGCCTGACCGGGGCGGTCTCGAGGATGGCGAAGATCCGCCGCGCCGCCTCTACCCCGCTCATCGAGGCGTGGAACGAGGCCCCCAGCGCCCTGAGGGGCTGGTAGTACTCGGGGGCCACGATCAGCACGAAGAGACCGTCCACATAGTCCAGTGAGCCGCTCACCAGGCGCAGGCCGATCGACACCGCCACCAGGGCCACGCTAAGGGTTGCGAGCAGCTCGAGGGCGAGGGCCGACACGAAGGCGACCCGCAGCACCTTCAGGTTCGCCTCACCGTAGGCGCGCGAGATGGTCTCCACCTCGTCGAGCTGCGCCCGCGCCCGCCCCAAGGCCTTGAGCGTGGGGAGCCCCCCAAGCACCTCCAAGAAGAACGAGGACATCCGGCCCAGCTCGACGTACTGCGCCTCCACCCGCTGCTTGGCGTGCTCGCCGATGAAGACCATAAAGACCGGGATCAGCGGGGCGGTCAGGGCGAACAGCAGCCCCGAGTAGGGGTCCCGCGGGAAGACCACCACCAGCAGCAGCAGGGGGATGACCGCCGCCTGGTAGAGCTGAGGGAGGAATTGGGCGTAGTAGGCGCGTAGGGCCTCGATCCCCTCAGTGAGGGTGGCGCTCAGCTCCCCGGCCCGCTCTCCTCCGCTCCACGCCGGCCCGAGCCTGGCGATGTGGTCCAGCAATTGGCCGCGCAGGCTGGCCCTCCCATGAGCGGCGAGCTGCTCCCCCGCCAGATCCACGCCGTAGCGGAGCGCGGCGCGCACCAGCCCCAGCAGGGCGAAGGCGAGCAGCCAGCCACCCGCCGCGTCCAGCCCCTCCCCCTGGAGGAAGACCCTGTCGATCCCCGCCGCGAGCACCCAGGCCCAGCCCACAGTGGCCGCGCCCAGCAGCCCCGCGAGCACCCCGGTGAGGACGTGGATATGGCGCACCGGACGGAGGGCGCGATGGAGGCGTCGGTCAAGCTTCACCGCTCCCTGATAGCCGCGCGCCCAGCCCCGGGCACCGCCAGGTGGCGGGGGCGTGAGGCACATCACGGGCGCGGCGGCGCAGGCCCCAAGGGCATCGCCATGTCCACCGTGCTGTCCCCACACGGTCCCGCTCCGACAACACGAGGCAGTCTGAGGTGTCCCATGCCCGGCAGCGCACCAGAACGGGGGGCCGTTGGCCCAAGCTGAGGTCACGTCGACAGGCGCGTGGTGCCCAGAGGGGCTCTGGAACCGGAGCGCTCATCATCATGCCCCTGCGGTGGACTCTCTCCAGGAAGCCCGTTTCGATGTCCATCTCCTGAAGTGAGTGACGGTCACTCCTTGCCGCAGTGGGCGGTTCGTCACCTTGCGGGGTGGATTCCGCCTGCCTCAGGAGGCGCCCTCTCCGGAGATCATGGCTGCGGGGTCTCATGCCAGACACCCTGGTCCTCCAGCGAGAAGGCGAACCATGTGCGCGAGTATTGGATGTAGGCCCAGTGAGGCACGTAGCCCTGCCCGCCGGGTCCGTCGTAGGAGTACCACTGCGAGGTCCAGTCGCGGTGCTCCTCGTCCACGAGCTCCCACTCGCCCCCCAACCAGGTGGCCCCCGCGTCGTCCACACAGGGCTCAGCAGCGAGCCACTGCTGGTCCTCCAGCCTGAGCATCCGGGGCAGGACCGAGGAGCCCACCTCGCCACAGCCCTCCCCCACGCGGAGACCGTGGCGGTACAGCTTGATCGCGTCCGGCTCCCAGGGGCACTCGGGCTGGGAGACCACCGAGGCCGAGGCGTAGCGGAAGGAGCACTGCCGGACGGCGTCCTCTGTGGCGGTGGACCACCTAGCATCCAGCGGCAGGACCTCCACCACCCCGACCACCGAGTCGAGATCGAGGATCCAGCCCTGATCGACGTAGCTCCCGAAATAGCCGTTCACGACCGAGCGCTCCCAGCGCTTCAGCTTCCCTGAGCCCTCCAGCACCCGCGCCCGCGCCTGGACCGGACAGGCCTCGGTGCCCAGACAGTCGTCGTCTGCACAGTCCACTAGGCCGTCCTGGTCCTCATCCTCGCCTCCCTCACAGCGCTCGACGCAGACCGCAGCTGCTGCGCAGTCACCGTCCTCGCAGTCCACCAGGCCGTCCTGGTCGTCGTCACGCCCGTTGCCGCAGTACTCCTGCACAGGACAGGCGGGGTCCTCCACTCCGTCGCAGTCACTGTCGACCCCGTCGCAGTCCTCCACCGCACCGGGATGGACTGACGGATCCCCGTCGTCGCAGTCACCGGCTGTGGCCGAGTGGCCATCGCCGTCCCCATCGATGGAGCCAGGGTCGTCTGTCTCCGACGGGCCCCAGCACCCGACCAGCAGCAGCAGTGCACACACCATGGAACCTCCCTCCAGCCCACGGTAGCTGGGGCAGCGAGGAATGCAAACACCGTTGTCGCTCGATTCGGAGTCTTCTCTGACTCGGTGCGCTCTCCGGCTTCGGTGCCACTCTTGTTCGATCCGGTCATGCTGCTCCGCCAGCCAGCCGAGAGCTTCGTAGCGCTCATCCTCGTCGAAGGGCTCTGGCCAAGCACCTCCCGCACCGCGTGGGCCACGGCCCAGCGCACCGACGACAACCGCGAGCCACGATGAGCCACGCGCGCAGCACCAGGAACAGGGTCGCCTGTCGTCCAGAACCCAGCGCGCGCTCGATCCCTAGCTCCCGGGCCAACATCAGCAGGGCGGCGAGCGTACCGAGGGCCGAGCCGATGACTGGCTCATCGACCGAGACGAACCCGTCGAGCGGCTCGCCAGCTCGCTCTACCTCGCAGAACCGGTCCACCAAGGCAACCAGCGCCTCCGAGAGCTGTGACAGCTTGGCCAAGGCGCGGTGCCCCACCTTGGTCTTGGGCTGGTCGTCCTTCCGTGGCCGCCCGTGGCCTCGTGGAACCGGTACCCGCTCGCCCTGCACAAGAAGCACCGATTTGTAGGTCTGGTCGCCACGCTTTGACCTGCTGCGCTTGATGGACATGAGCGCCGCTGAAAGGAATCAATGGAGCGTCTCGCTGGAACCTCGATCATTCAGACACAACACACAACATCGACAGATCGTACGTGTCCGACGGAGTGCTCGCACGAATCCATCATGGCGACTGGGGGCACATCCGTCTGACAGGACCTCCGGCCCATGCGCCCGTCCCCTGCTCACGATAGCCGCCAATTCATAAAGACAATCCTACGCTATGGAGGACGTCACGATGATCGTAGCCGATCGGCTCGGGCTCCGCAGCCCTTCGCCGCCCACGCCACGCCCGTGGAGCGTCCCGGCTGGGTGCTATCACGATCGAACCACCGGTATCGGCGCGTGCCTCGCGCTCCGCGCCGGGCGCTGGGGCAAGGCGAGCCTCGGACACGCCGGTGGCTCCACGACCTTGTGCGCTCGGACCGGACCTCCTGTCTGACGATCGAGGGCGATCCCCGTCCACAGCGCGGCCGCGGACCTTGCGATAGCCCTGGCGCCAGCCCTTGCGCTGCGAGGGGAGGGGGCGCTACGGTGCTCCATCCAAGGAGGCCCCAATGCTCGCGATCCCCATCCGCTACAAGACCCGTGAATTCGGCATCGTGATCCTCGACGACGATGGAAAGCCCGAGCTGGCGGTGGTCGCTGGCAGGCTCAACCGACCGGTGCCCCTCGACCGCTGGCGGGAGCTGCTCGACAACACACTGCCCTCGGCAGAGCGGGACGACGAGCTCCCAGACCCGGCCTTCGCCCGCTACGCCTGGTTCTTCCAGGCCGGCCACAGGCTGATCGACGAGCTCGGCGGCAAGTGGCGCAACGCCCCCCGCAGGGTGGACGCGCCGGACACGGTGCAGTCGGCGCTGGAGGCGGGGGAGCCCCTCAGGCTGGTGCTGGTGGATGACCGGCTCGTCGCCGAGTAGGCCCGGCTCCCTGGCCTGTCGATCCACGCGATCCGGCGCTTCACCCCATGGCCAAGGTCTGTCCGCCTAGCGCTGTGGGACGGCTCGCCGCCTCTTCGCCCAATAGGCCCCTGCTTCCTTGTTGCGAACCCAGAGCGCCGTCCCCAGAGAGGGCACAGTCTACCGTCCCTCGTGGCATGGCCACCGCTGAACCTCCGGCTGGATGCGGCACCTTGGAGCCCCCACGGGTGGCCCGCTGAGGGCCAGGGCCGCGTGGGCGAGGAGAAAGGAGGCGACCGCTCGTTCGCGACAGCCGCAGGCGAGCGCAGCGATCGGTCGGCAACGCCCTCGGCGTCCGGGGCACAGCGATCCGGAACCCGGGGGTCGACGCATGTCCTGATCCCTGCGCTCGTCGGGACCCCGCTGGGTCCTGATGTGCGGTCCTCAGGCCGCAGAACGTGCCCACGCGGCCTGCCGGTCCTCTTGGTAGACCCGCGATCCGTTCGAGCAGGTGCCCCCAATGTCCTACATTAGTCCGTTACTACCTTCTGAACTGCCCATGATCGTCACATGCCCCTGCACGCTCCCTCCTCGGGCTTCGCCCTCCGGCCTCCACGGACGACCCCGCCTCGATGGGCTCGGTCAGGACGGCCCGCTCGACGCTCCAGGTTCGTCCCCATCCTCACGGCGGGGACCGCCACGCGCGACGCTCCGGTCAAGGGATCGGTGCCCAGCGCCCTAGAGCCCCTTCACCAGCGCGAAAGCCTCGAAGAAGGCAGGTCCCAGCGCGTCCGCCACCTCTGGGCGGGTCTTGGCCAGTCCAACCAGCGCCTGGAGCGCGGGGACCAGCTGCGCCAGCCCCAGGTCCACGCCCTCGCCCCCTTGGTCGACCAGCCGGTGCAGCTGCTCGATCCACCCGACGATCAGGTCGATGCGCCCCCGCTCCAGCTCCGGGATCGCCGCGCCGCCGTCCGCGCGGCCCGACGCGAGGCGCTCCGCCTCTCCGTGCTGGCGATCCGCCGCAAGGAATGCGTCGTAGTCGAGATCATCGAGCCCCTCGCCGCTGGGCAGCGCCTCCCGAAGCGCCCGCGCGGAGCCCTGCGCGGGGGGCACCTGATCCATCGCGCTGAGCGCCGCGGGCAGCGCCTCTACCGGCGCCCCCAGGTCGACGAGCGAGGTCCAGCGCACATCCAGCCCCGCGAGCGCCTGCCCGGTGCTCCCCGCGGCGAGCGGAGCCTCCAGATCGCAGAGCGCGGCCTCCAGCGCGTCGAGGGAAGACGGCGCGAGGGCGGCCCCCAGCCGCTCGGCGCGCTCGGCGTTGCTCCCATACTCTGGCGCAGCGCTCCCCGCCTCAGCGAGTGGCTCGCTGAGTCGCTGTGGCGGCGCGCGGCGCTGACGGGCAGGCATGCTGTCTCCCGACGGAGCCCGAGGAGAGAGGGCTCGAGGCTACTATACCACGCGCCGCGCCGCGGTGCCCGCGTCCCAAACACCACCGAAGTGACGGGGACTACGCCCCGGCCGAGGCGCGGCCACCACCTCCCCGAGGACAGGCCGGCAGGCCCCACCTCCGGCCCTCACCCACACGGCGGCCCCTCGCGCGCAGCGACCGTCCTCTGCCCAAGGTCTGGTGACAGCCTGCAGCGCCGGCGGAAGCTCGGGGTGCTGCGAGCAGCCTGAGAGCCAGATTTCCGGGGCCCTGGAGCTGCCGCGAAGGGGTCCTCGCCCCCCGTCGGGGGCCGCCCCACAGAGGCCGGGTGGCCCCGTCTCCCACCGCGTGACCGGGCGCTACGCCCCTGCCGGGAGCCCCCTCTTGGGCGACACGGTGCTCCATCGCACCTGCTCCACGGGGCCCTCAGCCCTCCCGCTTGAGGTACAAGGTCTGAGTGGGGAAGGCCATCTCCAGGCCCGCCGCGACAAAGCGCTCGTGGATCGCCAGGTTCACCTCGTCAACCACCGCAAAGAAGGCGCTCACGTCGCGCACCCAGTAGATCGCCACCAGGTTCAGCGACGAGGCCGCGAAGTCATCGAAGCGCAGCGCCACGTCCTCGTCGATGAGGGGCTGCTCGGAGAAGATCTCCCGCAGGATCTCCTTGGCCTGCCGCAGCTGGGCGGGGGTGGTGTCGTAGATCAGCCCGATGGTGAGCATCTTCTTGCGCCGCCGGCGCGCCGAGAGGTTCTCCAGGGCCGAGTCGGCCACGTCCGAGTTGGGGATGACGAAGATCGTGTCCTCCAGGGTGCGGAGCCGGGTCGTGCGCACCCCGATCTCCTCCACCACCCCCGTCGCGCCCTTGACGGTGATCAGGTCGCCCATCTGAAAGGGCTTGTCCGCGAAGATGCTGGCCCCTCCGAACACGTTGGCCACCGTGTCCTGCGCCGCGAGAGCGAAGGCGAGGCCGCCGATGCCCAGCCCCGCGATCAGGCTGGTGACGTCAATGCCCAGGCTGCTCGCCGCCACCATCAGGCCCAGCGCCCAGAGCACCATCCTCCCGCCGCGCACCGCGATCGGGAGCAGCTGGTCGTCCAGCTTGGTGTCGGTGGCCTCGACCATCGGACGGACGTAGTGCTCCAGCAGGTCCCCGTACAGGCGCACCGCGGCGAAGGTGAGGGCGATCGCCACCGCGAAGCCGTAGAGGCCGAAGATCAGGTCGAAGCGCCCCAGCACCTTGGCGGCGCCGTCCACCTGGAAGCTGAGGAGGAAGGTCGCCGCGTAGACACCGGTGGCGCTCAGCATGACGCTCAGGGGACGCTGCACCGCGTCGAGGACGAGGTCGTCGAGGCGGGTGGCGGTCTTGCGGGTGAAGGCCTCGACCACCTTGCGGAGGAGAAACAGCACCCCCCGCCCGACCATCGCCGAGAAGAGCACCGCGACGAAGAAGGCGAACCAGCGCCAGAGGTCGTTCTGGAAGAAGACGAGGTCGAGCTGGGCGAGCTGCGGGGGCATGGAGGCTCCGGGGTAGGAGGCTCCTTGGCACGGTGAAGACGACGGGGCAAGTAGGTGGAGGAGGGTCAAGGCCGACGCCTCCTACGCAGTTTGGAGGAAGGCTTGCCAGGAGCTGCTGTCACGAGAGGCCGTTCCACTGTCGACCAGACATGGCCTGTGCATACTTGGTGGTGTGCTCCCACAGCGGGAGCGCCTGGGGACCAGGGTGGGGTCCCCAGGCGTCTACTAATAATGAAGACCATAGAGAGACTGCAGGAGGACTACCCACAGGCCAGCAGCCAGCTGGCTACCTGGGCAGCGGTGGTCAAGGCCGCCCGTTGGACCGATCCCTCCCACTTCAGGGAGACGGCCCCGTTCCACCCCAGGACCCTCCAAGGGGAACGCGTCAGCGTCAAGATCAGAGGCAACGACTAGCGACACCTCTGCGCCATGGACTACTCGCACGGCGTCGTCTGGATCCAGTGGTTTGGCACCCACGCCGAGTACGATCATGTCGACGCCAACACCGTAGAAACAGATTTTTAGAGGACATCATGCACGCCTTCCCCATCCACACCCCCGAGGACTACGATCGCGCGATGGAGGTGATCGCGTCGCTGTGGGGCGCTACGGTCGGCACGCCGGAGAGCGACCTCCTGGCGGTGATGGCCACCCTCGTCGAGCTCTACGAGTCCGAGCACGACACCCTCGGTCCTGGCGACCCCATCGAGGTCATCCACTTCAAGCTCAGGGAGCTGGGCTGGACCCAGAATGAGCTGGCCCGGCGCCTCCGCTGGGGCAGCGGGCGGGTCTCGGAGATCCTCACCCGCAAGCGCCCCCTCACCCTGGCGATGGTCCAGCAGCTCTCCCGCGCGCTGGGCATCCGGGCCGGCTTGCTGGTCCATGATCAGCGCGAGGAGAGCTCAGAGGGTATGTGGGTCCACCTGCCCACCGAACAGGCGATCCGCGCCTCGGCCCGCGCCTCGGCCCAAGGCAGGGGCACCTCCGAGTGGGTCAATGACGCGCTCGCACCGCACTTGAAAGGGCCCGTCCTCACGGCGGTCCAGCCCTCATCCGGTCCCTACGCGAACCTGGACATCGCATGAGCCTGCACGCCGACTGGCTCGTCCTCTGCGAGCAGGTCCTCGCCGACCAGCACACGGGGCAGCTCTCGCTCATGAATTGCTTGGAGCAAGTGAGCGCGCCCTCGTTTCCCGCGCACCACCCGCGGTTCGCCGTGTCCGCCCTCTATCGCTGGAGCGGCGATCCGCCGGAGAGCGCCGTCCCCCTCTCCTACCGTCTCATCCGCCAGACCGAGGTGGAAGGAGAGGAGGTCTTGGTTGAGCTCCCTGGGGAGTGGCGAGCGGGCACCCGCACTGCTCGGGTCTATGTCAACGTTCAGGTGCTCCGCCTTCGTAGGGCAGAGGAGATCCGCTTCCGCCTCGACCACCGGATCGGGGAGGAAGACTGGCAGACGGGCCCGGTGGGCACGCTCCGGGTAGACCAGCTCCCCTCACCCCGCCCCCTGCTCCGCGAAGAGCCACAGCCGCAGGTCTAGCTCGTAGCGGAAGTACGAGGGCTCGATGTGCTCACAGAGGCGGTAGAAGGCCTTGTCGTGGTCCTGGTGCCGCAGGTGGGCCAGCTCGTGTACCGCGATCATCTGGAGGAATTCCGGAGGGAGGTCCTTGAACATCGACGCGATGCGCAGCTCGTTGCTGGCCTTGAGCCTGCTCCCCTGCACCCTGCTGACGTAGGTGTGGGTGCCGAAGGCTTGGCGCACCGCGGCGATCTTGTCGGAGTAGCGGACCTTGGAGAGGGGCGCGGACTGGCGCAGGTGGGTGCGCTTCAGGTCCATCACGTAGCGGTACAGGGCCGCGTTGTCGGTGATGGCGTGCTTCTCGGGGTAGCGATCCCGGAGGATCGCGCTGAGCCGCCCCGCCTCGCGCAGCCCCAGCGCCTCCTCGCGCAGGGCGTCGGGGTAGCCGGAGAGCAGGTCGAGATCGGCGGGGAGGCGAGCCACAGGGGACGCCTATCCCGCCCCTGTGTCCCTTGCCCCCCGCCCGCCACCGTGTTCCCCCGGGCCCAGCAGGAGGCGCGATGACGATCGAGCTCACCGGGGTCCGCACCCACAACCTCAAGGGGGTGGACCTGCGCCTGCCCCTGGGGCAGCTCCTGGCGGTGACCGGGGTGTCGGGCTCGGGCAAGTCCTCGCTCGCCCTCGACACCCTCTACGCCGAGGCGTGGCGCCGCTACCTGGAGCTGCTGGGTCCCCACTCCCGCCGCTATCTGGAGCGGGTGGAGCGCCCCCGCTTGGAGCGCTCTCGGGGCCTGCGCCCCGCCCTGGCGGTGGACCAGGCGGGGGTGGTGCGGAGCGCACGCTCCACCGTGGGCACCTTCTCGGGGCTGCTGGAGCCGCTCAGGGTGCTGCTCGCCAGGGCCGGCGCGAGGCGCTGCCACCACTGCGGCGCTGACGCCCCGCTAGACGCGGCTCCCTGCCCCCAGTGCGGCGCGCCCCTGCCCCTGGTGGAGCCCCGCCTGCTCTCGTTCAACAACGCGGCGGGTGCCTGCCCCGACTGCAGGGGCCTCGGGGCGCGGGACGAGGTGGACCCGGAGCTGCTGATCGCGGACCCCTCGCGCACCCTGCGGCAGGGGGCGCTGATCCCCACAACCCCCACCGGCTACATCGTCTACTCCCAGGTCACCGTCGACGCACTGGACACCGTGTGCCAAGCCCACGGCTTCTCGGTGGACGAGCCGTGGGCCGCCCTCAGCGAGGGGCAGCGGCGGGTGGTGATGTTCGGCTCCGACCGTGTGCAGGTGCCCTTCGGGAAGCACCCGCTGGAGTCCCGCCTCCAATGGTCAGGGATCACCGCCAAGCCGCGCGAGCTGGGCACCTACAGGGGGCTGGTGCCGGTGATCCAGGAGATCCTCGACCGCAGCCCCAACCCCAACGCCCGGCGCTTCGCCCGCACGGCGCCCTGCCCCACCTGCGGCGGCAGCCGCCTGTCGCCCCCCGCCCGCGCGCTCACCGTGGCGGGGGTGGGGATGGCGCACCTGGCGGCGCTGCCCCTGCGCGCGCTGGCCGGGTGGCTGCGATCGCTCGACGCCACCGGCCCGGTCGCGACGGTGCAGGAGGAGCTGCTGCCCCACCTCGCGGTGCTGGAGGGGCTGGGGCTGGGCCACCTGCGCCTGGACCGCCCCTCCGAGACCCTCTCCGGCGGCGAGGCCCGCCGCCTCCGCCTCGCCTCGCAGGTCCGCGCCGGGCTGACCGGCACCCTGCTGGTCCTTGACGAGCCCTCCGCCGGCCTGCACCCCGCCGACCAGGGGCGCCTGCTCGCCCTGCTCCGCGGCGCCCTGGCGCAGGGGGTGACGCCGGTGGTGGTGGAGCACGAGCCCGCCCTGATCCAGGCCGCGGACTGGCTGGTGGACGTGGGTCCCGGGGCCGGGCGGGAGGGGGGGGAGGTGCTGTGGTGCGGCGCGCCCGCCCAGATCGGTGAGGCCCCGGCGCGCAGCGCCACCCGCGCCTCCCTCACCGGGGGCCTGCCCCCCATCCCCCACCCCCTCCGGGAGGGGAGCGGGTGGCTGGAGCTGGAGGGCGCCTCGCTCCACAACCTCCGCGGCGACCTGGTGCGCCTCCGGCTGGGCGCTCTCAACGCGATCTCCGGGGTGTCCGGGGCGGGGAAGACCACCCTGGGGGTCCACACCCTCGCCGCCTGCCTCAGGGCGCAGCGCGCCGGGGAGCGCCCCTGTGAGCACCTGGGCGCCCTGCGGGGGGCCGAGGCCCTGCGAGGGGTCGAGGTGGTCGACGACGCGCCCCTGGGGCGCACGCCCCGCTCCAACCCCGCCACCTACGTCAAGCTCTTCGACGCACTCCGCAGAGAGCTCGCCGCCACCGAGCTCGCGGCGGCGAGGGGCTATGGCCCAGGGCACTTCTCGTTCAACAAGGACTCAGGCCGCTGCCCCACCTGCGAGGGCGCGGGGGTGATCACCGTGGGGATGCACGTCCTCGCCGACGCGGTGAGCGACTGCCCAGCCTGCGGGGGGAGCCGCTACCTGCCCGAGGTGCTGGAGGTGCGCTGGATGGGCCTGAGCGCCGCCGAGCTGCTGGCCCTGACGGTGGACGAGGCGCTGAGCGCGCTGGCGACCGCCTCGGAGCGGGTGATCCGGCCGCTGGAGGCCCTGGCGGCGGTGGGCCTGGGCTACCTGACGCTGGGGCAGCCAAGCCCCACCCTCTCCGGCGGCGAGGCCCGCAGAGTGCGCCTCGCCGCCCACCTGGCCCGGCCCCCCAAGGGCCCCACCCTGTTCGTGCTCGACGAGCCCACCACCGGCCTGCACCCCGCTGACGTGCGGACCCTGCTCCTGGCCCTGCGGGAGCTGGTGGCCCAGGGGCACACGGTGGTGGCGCTAGAGCACGACAGGGACGTGCTGCTCGCGGTGGACCACCTGGTGGACCTGGGTCCAGGCGCTGCAGACCAGGGCGGCAGGGTCGTAGTCCAGGGGACCCCCGCCGCGGTGCGGGACCACCAGGGATCGGCCACCGGCGCCTCGCTCCGGGCCCCCGCCCTGCCCGCGCCCCTGGCGCGCCCTGCCGCCTCCGCGCCCGGCCACATCGCCCTAAGGGGCGCGCGGACCCACAACCTGCGGGGCCTGGACCTGGACCTCCCCCACCGCAGGCTGACGGTGATCACCGGCCCCTCGGGGAGCGGCAAGTCCTCCCTGGCGGTGGACACCCTGCTGGCGGAGTCCTGGCGCCGCTACACCCGCGCCCTGTCGCCCTACGCCAGGCGCTTCGCCGCCAAGCTCCCCGCGCCAGCCCTCGACGAGGCCACCGGGCTGCTCCCCGCGGTGGGGGTGGGGCAGGCACCCCCAGGGGATCACCCCGGCTCCACCGTGGCCACCGCTACCGGCCTCGCCGAGGTGCTCCGCCTGCTGTGGTCCCGCGCCGGCACCCCCAGCGGCCTGCCCGCGTCGGCCTTCTCGCCCCTGCACCCCGCGGGGGCCTGCCCGGCCTGCGGGGGGCGAGGCACCGGCTGGCGCCTGGACCCGGAGCGCCTGATCGCCGCCCCCTCCAGGGGCCTGTGCGACGGGGCCCTCGCCGACAGCCTGTTCGGACGCCACCACGGCGACCCCCACGGGCAGACCGCCGCCACCCTCCGGGCGGTGGGGGCTGGGCTGGGCCTGGACCTGCTGGCGCCGTGGGAGCAGCTCTCCCAAGCGGGCAGAGACGCGGTGCTCGCTGGGACCGGCGACCGGCCGTGGGAGATCCGCTGGGACTACCGCAGGGGGCAGCGGGAGGGGACCCACCACCTCACCGGCCCCTGGGCGGGGCTCTCCGCCCTAGCGGAGGAGGAGCGGGCGGTCCACGAGGGCAAGGCGCGGGCCGACAAGGTCCGGGCGCTGATGTCCGAGCAGCCCTGCGCCTCGTGCGGTGGCAGCGGCCTCAGAGAGGCCCCTCGCCGGGTGGTGCTGGGGGGGTGGACCCTGCCCGAGCTGCTCGCCCTCCCCGCGGCGCGCGCCCGCGAGGTCCTGGCGGGTCTCCCGCGCGACGCGGTGAGCGACGAGGCGCTGGAGCTGGCGCGGTCCCACCTCGACGCGCTGCTCGGCCTCCGCCTCGGCCACCTGGCCCTCGCCCGCCCCCTGCGCACCCTCTCGGGGGGCGAGGCGCGCAGGGTACAGCTCACCGCCGCGCTCCGCGCCCCGCTCACCGGCCTGTGCCTGGTGCTCGACGAGCCCACCAGGGGCCTCCACCCGGCGGACACCGCCCACCTCCTCACCGCCCTGCGCGCGCTGCTCGACGCGGGGCAGACCCTGGTAGCGGTGGAGCACGACGAGGCGCTGATCCGGGCGGCAGACCACCTGATCGAGCTGGGCCCCGCGGGGGGACCCGCCGGGGGCGCGCTGCTCGGGGAGGGGGCGCCGGCCGAGCTGCTGCGGCGCGACGACTCGCCCACCGCGCGGGCCCTGGCGACCCCCTGCCCCACCGCCCCGCCCCGCCAGGAGGCCGGCGCCATCGAGATCCTCGGGGCACGCGCCCACACCCTCCGGCGGCTCGACCTGCGCCTGCCCCGCGGCGCCCTCACCGCCCTGACCGGGGTGTCGGGGAGCGGCAAGAGCTCGCTGCTCCTCCACACCCTCCGCGCCAGCGCCGACGCGGGGCGCCCGGTGCAATGCGACGCGATCCGGGGCCTGGACGCCTTTGTCGAGGTGGTGACCGTGGCGGGCAGCGCCCCGCGCACCAGCCCCGCCAGCGCGCTCGGGCTCCTCGACCCGCTGCGGGCTCGCTTCGCCGCCACCGCCGAGGCCCGCGCCGGTGGGCTGGGGAGGGCGGCCTTCTCGCCCCACAGCCCGCAGGGGCGCTGTCCGACCTGCGGCGGCGCGGGGGAGGAGCGCGTCGCGCTGGGCTTCCTCGCCGACGCCACCGCCCCCTGCCCCGACTGCGGCGGGACCGGCCTGCGCCCGGAGCCCCTAGGGGTGCGCTGGCGGGGCCACACCCTCCCCGCCCTGCTCGCCCTGCCCGCCGAGGCGCTGCTGGCGCTGGTGGACGACCTGAGCACCCTCGCCACCCCGCTCCGAGCCCTGGTGCGGGTGGGGCTGGGCTACCTCCCCCTCGGCCGCAGAGGCGCCACCCTCTCCGGGGGTGAGGCGCGCCGCCTGCTGCTCGCCAAAGGGCTCGCCGAGCGCCGCGGCCCCACCCTGCTGCTCCTCGACGAACCCACCGCCGGCCTGCCACGGGCCGAGGTGCTCCGCCTGATCCACCTGCTGCACGACCGCGTCCTGCTCGGTGACACCGTGATCGCCGTCACCCACCACCTGGATCTGATGCGGGCCTCCCACCACCTGGTCGACCTGGGCCCAGGAGCGGGCGAGGAGGGCGGCGCGGTGGTGATCGCCGGCACTCCCGCCGAGGTGGCCGCGCGCGGCGGCTCGCTGACGGGAGCGGCGCTGCGCCAGTAGTCGCAAATCCTTGCGAGCTGAGATCCCTCGAGCTATCCTCTCCGTAGTCCCCACGGGGACGGCAGAGGGAGAGTCATCATGTGCGGTCGCACACACCCCGTCCCTGGGACAGGCGCAGCGTCACCACCCCGTCCGGTGGGCGAGCGCCCCATGCGACCCACATCTTCACACCATCGGAGGGTTCACCCATGAAGCTCAGGCCTCAGTTCTGGCTGCTGCTCAGCGCCGCCCTGCCCGCCACCGCGGGCGCCACGACCTACACGGTGCCCAGCAGCGCCACCCCCACCCTGGCCAACGCGATCTCCCAGGCGGCCAACGGGGACACCATCCTCATCAACAAGACCTACAACCCGAACGGCGAGAGCAGCCCCGTCACCGTCAACAAGGCGCTCACCCTCGCCGCCTCCTCCCCCTCTACCCCCCCCACCCTGCCCCCCCTGGTGATCACCGCGCCCAACTCCCGCAGCACGACCACCCTGCGGGACGTGGTGCTGAACTGCTCCAGGAGCGGCAAAGCCATCGACTGGACGGGCTACGCCGCCTACAACCCCAGCCCCCTGGTCATCCAGAGCACCCTCAACCTCACCAGGGTCGAGCAGTGCGCCTTCAACTTCGGCATCGTCGGCACCCGCGGTGGCATCATCCTGAAGAAGGGCAAGGTGGTCATCTCCGACGCCGACCTGCAGTCCAAGGACTACCCGCTGATCGCAACAGACAGCGGGGTCTTCCTGAACTCCGTGGAGCTGACGGGGAACACCTACGCGCCGGTAGCCATCGCGCTCATCGACTCGCACCTCACCGCCACCGGGCTGGACCTCCACGACTTCGTCTCTTCCGAGGCGGACGTTGGGGTGCTGGTGAACGGGATCAACGCCACGATCACCCTGGCCGAGGTAGAGGGGTGGGACAACAGCGCGAACGACTCCAGCGCCTCGCTCTTCCACCTGACCGGGCTCTCCTCCCTCGACGCCAGCGGCCTCTCGCTCCACGACAACAGCGCCGCAGGGAGCCTGTTCTACGTAGAGGGCAACCCCGCCGCGACCACCGATCACCTCACCCTCGAGGACGCCGTCCTGGTAGGTAACGAGGCTGAGGAGCTGCTCTCTGGCGACAGGATCGGCGACGTCACCCTCCGCAGGAGCAGGGTCTGCGAGACCACCACGCGCGGCTCTGGCGCCAGGGCCAACGGCTGGGTCACCGACGGCAAGATCACGGTGGAGAACAGCGTCCTCGCCCACCTCGACGACGCGGTCCTCAGCCGCTACCGCGCCTACCTCACCAACAACACCGTGGTGGACGTGGACGGGAACGCGGTCTCCGCCACCGGTGAGCTCGTCCAGATGGTGAACAACGCCCTGATGGACGTGGGGGGATACGCGATCGAGGGGAGCGGGAGCACCGTGGCGCGGGGGGGCTACAACGACCTCTACAACATTGGCGGGAGCGTCAACTTCCAGTCCGTCACCTTCGACGGGATCACCGCCCACCTGCTGGAGGAAGACCCGCTCTTCCAGCGCTACGCCGCCGACGCGGCCTGCGAGGACCTCTCCCTGTGGCCGGGGATCGGCTCGCCCCTGATCGACGCGGGCGACCCCACCCTCCTCGACCTGGACGGGAGCCGGTCCGACATCGGCGCCTACGGCGGCCCCGGCAGCGAGATCCCCGACTGGGACGGCGACGGCTACCTCGCCGATGTGGACTGCGACGACGCAGACCCCGCGGTCCACCCCGGCGCGGCGGAGGTCTGGTACGACGGCTGGGACCGCAACTGCGACGGTGCCGACGACTTCGACCAGGACGGGGATGGGCAGCGCCCCGAGTCGGAGGGAGGCACCGACTGCGACGACACAGACCCCGAGATCCGGGTCGGCGCGACCGAGCTGTGGTACGACGGGGTGGATCAGAACTGCGACGACGAGGACGACTTCGACCAGGACGCGGACGGGTACCTCTCCGACGACTACGGCGGGACGGACTGCGACGACACCGAGCCCTACGTCAACCCCGGCGAGACCGACCCGTTCTACGACGGCGTCGACCAGAACTGCGATGGAGCCAACGACTACGACCAGGACCTCGACGGCTATGACCTGGGTCACGGCCCAGAGCACGACTGCGACGACACGAACCCCGACATCAAGCCGGGGGTAGCCGAGCTCTGGTACGACGGCGTCGACCAGAACTGCGACGGCGAGAGCGACTTCGACCAGGACAAAGACGGCGACCTCGCAACCGGCTACGGCGGCTTTGACTGCGACGACACCGACGCGGCGATCTACGCGGGCGCCCCCGACACCTGGTACGACGGAGTGGACTCCAACTGCGACGGCGCGGACGACTACGACCGCGACCTGGACGGGTACGGGGGTGGCCCCGGTGGACCGGACTGCGACGACCTCAACGACATGTTCTACCCCGGCGCCGAGGACCTCTGGTACAACGGCGTCGACGAGAACTGCGACGGCGCAGACGACTACGATCAGGACGGCGACGGCTACCGCGGCGACGGCGGCCCCGACTGCGACGACACCAGCGCCGCGGTCTTCCCAGGCGCCGACGACGCCTGGTACGACGGCATCGACGGCAACTGCGACGGCGCAGACGACTTCGACCAGGACCGAGACGGGTACCGCGGCGGACCCGAGGGGGACGACTGCGACGACCTCAACACCGCCCTCCATCCAGGGGCCGGGGACACGTGGTACGACGGGATCGACAGCGACTGCGACGGCGCAGACGACTTCGACCAGGACCGCGACGGGAGCCGGTCGAACGCCCACGGAGGCGACGACTGCAACGACCTGAACGCCGCCATTTCGCCCACCGCTGACGAGACCTGGTACGACGGCGTAGACCAGGACTGCGACGGCGGCAACGACTTCGACCGCGACGGCGACGGGTACAACGGCGGACCTGGCGGGGTCGACTGCGACGACGAGGACTTCAGCGCCCACCCAGGCGCGGTGGAGATCTGGTACGACGGCGCAGACCAGGCCTGCGACGGGGGCGACGACTACGACCGCGACGGCGACGGACACGCGGGCGGCGCCACAGGGGACGACTGCGACGATGAGGACGCGGACATCCACCCTGGCGTGCCAGAGGTCTGGTACGACGGGGTCGACAGCGACTGCGACGGCGCCAGCGATTTCGATCAGGACGGCGACGGCTACGACGACGGCCCCGACTGCGACGACGCGGATCCGAGCATCCACCCCGACGCCGACGACGCCTGGTACGACGGGGTGGACAGCGACTGCGACGGCGCCAGTGACATGGACCAGGACGGCGACGGCTATGACAGCGCGGACTACTACGGCGGCGACGACTGTGACGACGGGGACGCGGACATCCACCCTGGCGCCGCGGAGCTCGCGGACGACGGGCTCGACCAGGACTGCGACGGCGCAGACCTTGTCACCGACGCCAGCGATGCCACCCCGCCCAAAGGGGGCTGCTCGGTGATCTCAGGCGGCGCGACCTCCGCCTGGGCGCTGCTCCTGCCCCTGCTGGGCCTGCGACGGCGCAGGCCCTAGCGGCGCAGGACCCGCGCAGCCTCCTCGGGGGGGACGGGGTTGAGAGAGATCCCGCCCTCCGCCTGCTCCAGCGCTGGGAGCACCCGAAAGTGCCACCGCCCCCCAGGGGAGCGCAGCGGCTCGGTCCACAGCTGCACTTGCACCGACACCCCGTCCAGCTCCTGCGCCAGCCGCCCCTCCACCCAGCGCAGGACCCTGGCCGCGGCGCCGACCAGGCGCTGCGAGGCCCCCGCGAACGAGGCCCCTGGCTCCGCCGGCAGCACCCACACCTCGAAGGGGACCCGCGAGGACCACGGGCAGAGGGCGATGATCCCGTCCTCCTCCAGCAGCACCCTGCGTCCGTCCTCCCGCTCGTAGTCCACGAGGTCCTGGAACAGCTCGCGCCCCGTCCGAGCCAGCCACTCGGCGGCCCGCGCCTGAGCCTCGGACAGCGCCCTGGGGACCACCGGCATCGCCACTACCCTGGCCCTGGGGTGCTCACAGCAGCCCCCCGCGGAGCGCGTCCAGGTGATGTGCGCGAAGCGCCCGTCCCGCGCCAGGTCGCGAAGCCGGGCCTGCGCCACCTCCAGCGCCGCGATGGACTGGGTGAGGGGCTGGTCCCAGAGGGGCCGGTGCTCGGGGGACTCGACGATCACCTCGTGCGCGCCCACCCCAGCGACCTGGTCGTAGGGACCGAAGCCACGCCGGCCCGCCTGCACCTCCGGCCGGAGCGCGGGAGACTGCTCGGGGATCACCCGAACGCTCCAGCTACCCGCCCCCTGGCGACGGGAGATCTCTGCGCCGGTGTGCTCCTCGGCGCCAGGACAGAAGGGGCAGCCCTCCGCCCCCAGGGGCACACCTCGCTCCCGGCGGGGCAGGGGCCTGCCGGGGACCAGCGCCACCCAGTCCCCTGTCGTGGGGTCTCGCCTCAATTCTCGCAACGCAGCCTCCTAGCTGATCACTGACAGAGAGGCCTTGAAGCGCCCCTTCTCGTTGGCCCAGAGCTCGACCGGCCAGTGCAGGATCACGCACAGGCCCTGAATTCGCGTCACCCGCTGGCCGTAGTCCCGGTGGATGGTCTGCACCGGGTAGATCCACACCCGCGCCGACCGCTCCAGCTCCACGTTGACCTGGAGCGACTCCCCCGCGATCCCCAGGTGCCGCAGCTCGCCGAGGTCCAGGGGCTCGTCCACCACCCTGCGCTTGTCGCCCACGACCACCAGATCGTCGGCGCTGTCCGGGTCGATGGCGAGGTTCAGCTCCCACGCCAGCCTGGTCCGCAGCGGCTCGTGGGAGCGGTTGATCAGGTCCAGCCGCACGTCGAGGCGCGGCTCCCGGTGCAGGGTGTACCGCTTGTGGAGGCGCACCTTCTGCGCCGCCTCACCGACCTGCCCCTCGGCGGTGAGCATGGTGCGCACCGCGTCGTCCCCGTGAGGACCGGAGCTGACCACCGCCCACGGGGTGTCTTGGAGCCCGGAGGACTGCTCCACCTGCCGCCCCCGCAGCAGGTCGTCGAGACGCACCTGGGGACCGAGGAAGCGCTCCACGAACGAGGCCCTGGGGGCGTCGTCCCACCCGGCGAGCCGCATCCAGTCGGGGAAGGCGGCGGCCAGCTCCGAGCGAGGGATCCCGATGGTGGGGGTCTGGTCGGCGTCGAAGCGGCGCGGCGCGGAGTGGCGGTCCTGCTCCTCGAGCTGCCGCTGCAGCTCCCCGTGCCAGGGCTCCCTGGTGCGGGTGAGGCTGCTTAGCAGCTCCCTGTGCCCAGAGAACACCCGCAGGCCGATCAGGCTCGCCCCCTGCCCGGGGTCGACCAGGGCGCGGATCGCGTCTGTCCGCAGCACCACCTGCTCCACGCCTGTGCAGGCCTCATCCACCGACTCGGTCTCCATCAGCCCGGTGGCTTCGGTCGCCTTGAGGAGCGACTCCTCGGCCCGGAGGATGTCGCGCCACGCGGCGAAGCGCCGGTGGGGGTCATAGACGCCGGCGTAGGGCCCGTGAGAGAAGGCCTCTGCCTGCTGGGCCTGGTACAGGTAGCGGCGCGCCTGCATCACCGCCTCCGGGTCCAGGCCCTGGCTGGCGAAGGCCTCGGAGCGCAGGCGCCGGTCCAAGCGGTTTACCACGTCGGACACCCGCACCATCGCCTTGTGGAGGCGGTTGGCCTCCGGGTAGCGGGCGAGGGCCTGCTCCCAGGGGACGGCCCCCCCTGGCCCCGCGGAGGGAAGGTAGACCTGCCGGGTCCTCCCAGCGCGCTCCAGATACTCGGTGACGCCCACGGTGCGCACGATGGGGCTCGCGGCGGCGAGCTGCTGGAAGAAGCCGTTGAGCCACGCCTGGGCTCTGGTGGGGTCGGCGGAGGGGTCTCCCACCTCCAGCGCCAACACCGTCTCAGTCCTGCCGGTAGAGGGGTACTGCCGCAGCTGCGCCAGGAGCCCGCGGATCGAGGCCCTCCCCACCAGGGGACCTGCCGAGGAGTCGACCGGGAGCAGGGCCACGTCCATCCCCTCCCGCTCGGTGCGATACACGCCCCGCACCGCGCCCTGGTGGCTCGCGGCCTCGATCCAGCGCTCGTCCACCGCGGTCCAGCCCACCGCCGCCTTGTGGAGCACCCTGGGCAGCGAGGGGTCCCAAACACCCCAGGGCAGCCAAGCCCCCGTGGGACGGGCGCCGAAGAGCTTCTTGACCAGGGTCGCGTGGGCGCGGATCTGCCCCACCGCGTCCTCCTCGGGGATGGCGTGCAGCACCGGCTCGTGGAAGGCCGCCCCCACCAGCTCTACCTGCCCCCTGTCCACCATGCCCCGCAGCCACTCCACCCCATTGGGGTAGTGGTCCTGCAGCGCCCGCAGCACCTCGCCACCCAGGGCGACCCCCACCTTCACGGTGGGGGTGTGGTGGAGCAGCCCGATCAGGGGCTGGAGGGAGGTCTTCCACAGGCGCTCCAGCTCCGCGAGGCGGAGGCCGGGCGCGAGGCGGACGTGCAGGAGCACGACAAGATCGAGGGACTGGCTCACCTCGCCTCCACAGGCGGATGGGTGTGAAGCGCGATCACGCCGACCACCACGCGGTGCGCGAGGAGGCAGGGGGCCTGGGCAGGTGGATCACCCCGTCCTCGGGGAACCGCGCCCTGGTCCCCTCGCCGCTCATCACCGACAGGACCAGCGGGATCTGTCCGAAGGGGAGGCGCCGGGCGTCGACCCGCACCACCATCTCCTCCTCTCCGAGGATCGCCTCCAGCCCCGTCTCGTGGAGGGTGCAGCCCACCTCAGCGCAAGGCAGGTTCAGGGTCAACGCCCCAACCTGCACCCGCCAGGAGGCCCCCGCGTCCTCGCCAGAGCGGAGCGGATCGGCCCCGATGCGGAGCCAGAGGGCGTCGATCTTCCCCGCGGCGTCATCCGACCAGCCGAAGCGCACCCTGGGGAGGGAGCGCCCCACCCGCGCCATGGCGCCCTGAGGGGGCCACACCACCTCGCCAGCGCCATACCAGTGAATCCAGCGGGGGCGCGCCTCTAGCTGCGGGTGGATCGCCTGAGCGGGCAGCACCAGCTCCGGGGGGGCGCCGCCCTGCCCGATGGGCTGATCCAGCGCGGCGGGCGCGGGGAGGCCGAGGGCCTGGTAGACGCCCCTGAGGTGATCCCGGAACAGGCGATCGAACACCGGCGCGAAGGGGGTGGAGAAGTCATCGCCGTACCACCACATCCAGTCGGAGCCCTCCGCCGGGAGGAGGCGCCGCAGGGCGGCCGAGCGCGCGGGCTCCTCCGCGCCCTCGATCGCGCTCCTGGCCTGCGCCAGCAGACGCCACGCGGCGCGGTCGTCTGCGTGGCCGTACCAGATGTGAAAATCCGCGTTGATCCACGACCCTGTGTGCAGGCGATGGACCTTGCCCACCGGCGGCTCTGCGGCGACCTGGTCGAGGGTGACCGCCCGGTGCGGCCCCTTGCGCAGGGCGTCGAACAGCCGGGCGCGGAAGGCGGCCCCCGCGTCGGCCCAGGCCTCCCAGGGGTTCTCGCCGTCGAGGGAGATCACCACCGTGCCCGCGCCTCTGCGCCCGACGCCGCCGAGCAGATCGGCCACCGCGTCCTCGGCGCTCCAGCGCGCGTACTGGAAGCCGATGCGATCCGACAGCTCGTGGTCTCGGAACAGGCCGCGCACCCCGCTGCCCAGGTCCCAGGCGCCGTTGTTGCGGCCACTGTCCCGATCCGAGCGATGGAGCACCTCCTCGTCGGTGGCGAGCCAGGTGAAGCCCGCCTCCGCCGCCAGCCGCACCACCTCGGGCGAGACCGAGCCCTCCGAGGGCCAGAGACCGTCGGGCGCCACGCCGAACACCTCAAGGAAGCGCTCTCGGGCCAGCTTGAGCTGGAGCAGCGCGTCCTCGGGCCAGCGGGCGGAGACCTCGTCCGGGAGCTGGGGCATGCAGCGCCGGGCGTGGGCGGTGTCGACGAGCAGGGGGAGGATGGGGTGGCAGCAGGGCGAGGCGGACAGGCGCCCGCTCTTGGCCAGCCGACCGAACAGCCCGGGCACCTCCGCCAGGATCTCGCGCTGGGCCTTGAGCATCTGCCCCTTGTCCTGCTCGGTGAAGCCAGCCCCCTTGCGCTGCAGCTCGCGCAGGGCGGGGTGGTCCCGCAGCGCGGTGGAGCCGAACCAGGCCAGGGTGCTCCAGACCTGCAGGTCTCGCAGCGAGCCCACGCTGAGGGCGTCGCCGCCCTGCACCCTTCGCCGCAGCACCTCGTAGGCGGGGTGCGCCTGGATCATCGCGGGGTGGCCCGCCACGAAGCTGGAGCGCACCCGCGCGATCTCCTCGGGGCTCAGCGAGGCGGCGGGGCGCTCCGTGAGGTCGAGGTGCTCGTCGGTTCCCCCCGCGGCGTAGTCGAGGAGCTGATCGAGGAGAGACGGCACCAGGTTGACCGTGAGCGCCACGTCCCCCTCCAGGACGTCGAGCGGGACGTCCCTGTAGCCCCGCAGGGCGTGGAGCCGGGCCCAGGGCATCACCGGCCTCCCGGTCTCTGGGTGGCGGTAGTCGGGCTGGTGCATGTGGAGGAGAAGGGCGAGCTGTGTCATGGGGTGAATTTGCTCTACCTTGCGCCTCCTGTCGAGTCCCACTGTACCGGCCATCTCGTCCGGTCCGGCAGGTCTCGACTTTTCCCCAAGCCCCCTGAGGGGGTATAAGGTCGCCATGGAACACACATCTATCGTCGATCTGTACAACCCCACCCCACACCTGGGCGCCCCGATCACCGCGGCGGCCTTTGACGCACAGTCGGGCGCGGCGATCACCGCGGACGCGTGGGGCATCGTGGCGGTCATCCGCCCTGGGGAGCGCCTCCCAAACCTCGTCTTCCAGGCCACCGACGCGGTCTATGGGGCGGTCGCCATCGCAGAGGGCGGCGCCCTGGTCGCGGTGGGGGACGAGCAGGGCACCATCGCGGTCTACAAGACCTGGGACGGCGCCTGCGTCTTCCACGACATCCGCGAGGGGGACGAGGGCCGCGCCCGCGCGATGCGGGCCGTGTCCTTCAACCCCGCTGGGACGATGGTCGCCACCCTCTCGGTGGACGGGATCATCAGGGTCTTCGACGTCGGGCGCTGGGAGCGGGTGCTCAACTGGTCGGGCTTCTCCGGCGAGTCGATCGCCTTTGACCCCAGGGGCGAGCGCATCCTCGCGATCGACACCCTCTCCCAGGTCAAGCTCCTCGACACCCTCACCCAGGAGCAGCTCGACCTGGAGATGGTGCCCGGCGGGGTGCAGGTGGCCCGCTTCACTCCTGACGGGGAGCACGTGGTCACCATGGGGATGGGCGGGGTGAGCATCATCCGGCTCCCCGAGGGCAACATCGTCAATTCCTTCTCGGCCAGGGGCTCGTCAGGGATGCTCAACATCGTCATGAGCCCCGATGGCACCGAGCTCGCCGCGGTGACCGCCCGCTCCCTGCACCGCTTCTCGCTCCCAGGGCTCGAGCCGGTGGGCAGCGACCAGCACGGGGCCCCAGAGCCCACCAACGCGGCGCTGTGGGACTACCGCGGGGTAGCGGTGGGGGGCGCCGACGGGATGCTCTACCGGCCCGACGCCAAGCCCTCGCTCGACGAGGTGGTGTGCGTGGGCGGGTTCGGCGAGCACCGCATCGCCGCCCACGGCTCCAGGCTGGCGCTCTGGACCAAGACTCGGCAGAAGCGTCCGTTCAAGCTGACGAAGAACCTCATCGAGGTCCGCATTGACCGGGACGGGCGGCTCGTCGTGGGGATCCCCGACGACAACACCGGGGTGCAGGTCTACGAGGCCAAGACCGGCCGCTTCCTGTTTGACGCGGGCCCCGAGACGGCGAACTCCGCCAAGATCGACGTGGGCGGCGCCGTGGTCGCGGTGATGCTCAACGGGGGCGGAGTGCGCTGGTACGAGCTCCAGGCCAACCAGGTGCTGGAGCTGCCCTGGGTGCGGCACTTCGCCCTCTCCGGGAGCGGCACGTGGCTGGGCGCGGTCACCCCCAAGGGGCAGGTGAAGATCATCGACCCCAAGACGGGCCAGGACGCGATCCCCGCCCCGGTCCCCCTCGCCGAGGTTCCGATCCAGCTGATCTCCTTCGTGAACCGCAGCCCCCACCTGCTGGTGCTGGACCAAGAGGGGGTGCTGGGGCTCTACGACCTCACCGAGTCCGTCACCGAGAACAAGCCCGCCAGGGGGCAGGACATCTTCGAGCTGAACGTGCCCGCAGACCGTCTGTGGGGGATCACCGGGGGGCGCTACGCGGCCCTGCGCATCCAGGAGGAGGACGGGACCGCCACTGTCATCTTCGTCGACCTGGAGACCTCCGAGGTGGCGAGCGAGGTGACCGGGCTGCTCCCCTACGCCTGGGTAGACCCAGAGACTGGGTCGATCCTCCAGCCCGCGCGGGGCGGTGCCCTGCTGGAGACCGACATGTACGGGCTGGAGCGGCGGGTGTTCCGCGCCCTGCCCGAGGGGCAGTGGGTGTGCTTTGGACCGGACGGCGTGATAGACCACTCGGAGCAGGCCGTGCTCTAGCGGCCAGCCGCTCCCCCCCTCCCCGCCCCCCTCCGGCCCATGCCACCCTCCCAGAGAAAGGGCGCCACCGGCGCCAAGAAGCCGCGCGCGGCTGAGACCGGCGAGGGCGCGCCGCGCCCCAAGAAGCCGCGCGCCGCCCAAGACGGCGCCCCGTCACGCCCCCGCAAGGAGGCCGCGACCGCCAAGCCCGCCCAGAAGCGGAGCGCCAAGGGCGCCACCGCCAAGCCCGCGCGCCCTCGCAAGGGCGCCGCGGCTCCCCGCGGCGCCAGGCTCAAGCGCTGGCTGGTGCTGGAGGCGCTCACCTGGGGCGCGGGCGCGGTGGTCGGCCTGGGGGTCGCGGGCTTCTTCCTGTGGGTTCAGGCCCGCACCGAGGTCGCGGACTACCTGAAGCAGCCCCGGCGGGCGGTGCCCTCCGCGATCTACTCCGCCCCCATCGAGCCCCGGGTCGGCCAGGTCGCGAGCGCGCAGGGGCTCGCGGGGGAGCTGCTGTCCGGAGGCTACGAGAAGGTGCAGGTGCTCACCGGCCCGGATCAGTTCACCCTCGACGGGGGACGCTTCGAGATCTGGACCGCCGCCGCGAAGCTCCCAGGCACCCACATCGACGAGAAGCTGGTCACGCTCACCCTCAGCGAGGGGCGCATCGCCCAGGTGAAGCCCGCGGGGGCCAGGCTGCGCCCCGCGACCCTGGCCACTGTGGGCGATCCCAGCGATCGGCGCGCCCCGGTGCAGCTCAAGGCGCTGTCGCCGTGGGTGGAACCCGCGCTGCTGGCGATGGAGGACGCGCGCTTCCGCGACCACAGCGGGGTAGACCCCGTGGGGCTGGCCAGGGCCTTGGTCCACAACCTGGTCAGCTCGGGCGACGTGCACGGCGGCTCGACCCTCACCCAGCAGCTCGCCAAGAACCTGTTCCTGTCGCCCGATCGCACCCTCCAGCGCAAGGTGAAGGAGGCCTTCTTCGCCGCGGCGCTGGAGGCGGAGCTCTCGAAGGACCAGCTGCTGGAGCTGTACCTGGGCGAGGTCTACCTGGGCCAGGTGGGAGGGGTGCCCCTGCACGGGGTAGAGGCCGCCTCACGGGCGTGGTTCGGGGTGTCCTCCGCCTCGCTGAGCCTGGGGCAGGCCGCCACGATCGCGGGGGTGATCTCCGCCCCCAACCGCTACTCCCCCACCCGCCACCGGGAGCGGGCCCAGGAGCGCCGGGACCTGGTGCTGGGACGGATGGTCACAACCAAGGCGGTCACCGAAGCGCAGGCCCAGAAGGTGGTCCAGACCCCGCTGGTGGTGGGCGGGCTGCTCCCCGGCGCGGTGCGGCGGGCCCCCTGGGCGGTGGACACCGCGGTCGACCAGGCAGAGGACGCCCTCAGCGACGGGGCCCTCGCGAGCTGGGGCTACCAGATCCACACCACCCTCCAGCCGCTACTCCAGCGGATCGCCGAGCAGTCGGTGCGGGACGGGCTCTCCAGCCTCAGGGCCGCCCACCCCGACCTCCGAGGCGCCCAGGCGGCGCTGGTGGCGGTGCGGGTAGAGGACGGCGCGGTGCTGGCCCTGGTCGGAGGCGAGGACTACCTCACCAGCCCCTTCAACCGGGCGACCCACGCCTGGCGGCAGGCGGGGAGCACCGTCAAGCCCCTCACCCTGTTGGCTGCCTTCTCGGCGGACGCGGCGATGAACCCGCTCTCGCCGGTGATGGACGAGCCGATCACGCGACGGGTGGACGGGAAGACCTGGACCCCGACCAACTACGATCACCGCTACCTGGGAGAGATCCCCCTGCGCGTCGCGATCGAGAAGAGCAGGAACATCCCCGCGATCCTCCTCGCCGAGCGCTACGGCCCCGACAAGCTGCAGCGCTTCTGCCGCGAGGCGGGCCTCTCGCGCGCCACTCAGCTGCCCTCCGCCGCGCTGGGCGCCTACGAGAGCACCGCGTGGGAGCTGGCCGGAGCCTTTACCGCCTTCCCCGGGCAGGGCATGGCCTCGGAGCCCAGGCTGATCCGCGCGATGGTGGACAGCGAGGGCGCGCTGGCCCTCCAGCCAGCCCCACGGCGTCACCGCCTGGCGGACGAGGGCTCGGCGGCGATGGCCACCGCGGTGCTGCAGGGGGTGATCTCCCACGGCACGGGTCGAGGCGCCGCGAGCTTCGGGGTGGTGGGGCCGGTGGGCGGGAAGACCGGCACCACCGACGACGGGCGCGACGCTTGGTTCGTGGGCTTCACCCCTGAGGTGGTGGTGGCGGTGTGGGTTGGCCTGGACAGGGGCACCCTGGGCCTGGCAGGGGCGGAGGCTGCCCTGCCGATCTGGGCCCGCTACCTGCGCGACAGCGGCGCGGTGAGCGGGGAATTTCCCACCCCAAAGGGCATCGAGGACCGCGAGGTGTGCCTGGAGACCCATCAGCTCGCCCGCCACGCCTGCGAGCGCACCTACCAGGAGCGCTTCCGCAAGGGAGAGGTGCCCAGCCAGAAATGCGAGCTACACGGGGCACCGGTGGTGCGCCCCGGCAGGGTGCTCGATCGGCTCCTGCACAGGGACCGCGAAGAAGAGGAGTAGGCCCACAGGCCCCCGCGGGGACGCTCCCGCCGTGCCCCTGTGGTCCCCCGTGGGGGTCCAAGGCACCGCCTCCGACCTGTGGCTCAGAGGTGGCTATGCCAGGAGGAACGGGAGACCGGGCCCTCTCCGTGGCGTGCGATCTTGGTTCGCGACAGGAAGGGAAGTATGCGCATTGCTGTCGAAGAGGCGCCGTGCCGTTCCACAGCCCCTGACGGACAGACCTTGGCCATTGGGTGGCGCTCCGGATCGAGAGGGTGTGCTAGTGTGTCGCCTGTCTCTAGGAGGCCTCAATGCGCTGGTTCACGCTCCTCGCCCTGCTGTCGCTGGGCTGCAATGACAAGGACACCGCGGACACGGACACCGACACCGACGCCGACACCGACACCGACACCGACACCGACACCGACACCGACACCGACACCGACACCGACACCGACGCCGACGCCGACACCGACGCCGACACCGAC
>JAFGVK010000132.1 GCA_016938035.1 Deltaproteobacteria bacterium
CCTGAGGACCGCACCAAGAGACCGGGGACACCGACACCGACCCCGACACCGACACCGACACCGACACCGACACCGACACCGACACCGACACCGACACCGACACCGACACCGACACCAGCACGGTCTCGGGCACCATCTACGACGCGGAGGGCGCGCCGCTCGCCGGGGTGCGGGTGCAGCTCTGCCTCAGCCTGTGCCGCTCGGCGATGACCGGCGAGGGGGGCACCTACGCATTCTCCGGGGTAGAGCCCGCCACCCACGCCTTCGAGGTGTGGCCGGTGGGAGAGGACGTGGACCTGCTGGTGCCCTGGGTGCCGCTGCTGGTCCCCGCCGCGTCCGAGGTGCAGATGGACGGGAGCTGGGTGCCGGCCCAGGCGCGGGCCACCATCCCCCAGACCGCCGCTCCCCTCGACCTGGCCCCGGGGCTGCGGCTCACCCTGGGCCTCGACACGGCGCACGCCCCCCTCGGCGTGACTCTCGACGAGGCCTACGGCGCGCTGATCCCCGAGGCGGCCAGGATGCAGACCGACCTGTCGGGGGAGCTGCTCGCGATGTGGACCCTCGGGCCCTACGACACCGAATCCACCGCCGGGGGCTTCCCGCTGGAGCTTACCCAGGTCTTCGGGGCGGAGGAGGGCGCCACCCTCGAGGTGATGGTCGCGACCTACGCCAGCGACCCCTCGGTCTACTGGGAGAGCGTTGGCAGCGTGGTGATCACCGCGGGTGCCCCGGTCGGGGAGGTCTCGATCCCCAGCCTGGGCACCGTCGCGCTGGTCCGCCCGTAGTGGCCCGCGGCGCAGGCGGTGCCCTGTGAGGGCGCCTCGCAGGGGGCGGACGGGGGCGGTGGGCCTCGGCCTCACCCTGGGCCTGGTCGCCCTGGTCTACGGGCTTGGCGGCGTCGCCCTCACCGTCGAGCAGGAGGCGCTGGTCTTCCCCGCCCCCAAGGTCGACCGGGCCACGCTCCACGCCAGGGCCCTCGCGGCAGGCGCGGAGGAGGTGGCGCTGGTCGCGGCGGACGGCACCCACCTCTACGCCTGGCACCGAGCCGCCGCCTTCACGCCCCCCGCCGGCCCCCGCGCGGTGCTGCTCTTCCACGGCAACGCCGAGACCGTCTACACCCGCCAGCCGGTGCAGGACGCGCTGGTGGCGGCTGGCTGGGAGGTCTTCGTGGTGGCCTACAGGGGCTACCCCGGCTCGGAGGGCGAGTCTGGCGAGGCGGGCATCCGCCTCGACGGGCTAGCCGCCTGGGACTGGCTCTCGGCGCGGGTCCCCCGCGACCGGATCGCGATCCACGGCAAGAGCCTGGGGGGGGGGGTCGCCGCGCTGATCGCCGAGGAGGTGCAGCCCAGGGCCCTGGTGCTCGAGTCCACCTTCCAGTCGGTGCCCGCGGCCGGGCGCGACTACGCCCCCATCTACCCCACCGACCTGATGATGCGGGTGCGCTTCGACACCCGCGAGCGCGCCCCTCGGATCACCTGCCCGGTGCTGGTCGTCCACGGGACCAAGGACCACACCATCAGGGTGCGCCACGGCCGGGCCCTCCCGCGCTTCTTCCCCCACGCGACCTATGTGGAGGTGGAGGGGGGCGACCACAACACCAACTTCACCCTCAGCGATCCCGTCGCCGCCGCGGCGTGGTGGGCGCTGCTGGAGGAGGCCGCGCCCGCGGGGGAGCCGTCTGCGCCTGTCGGGCAGACGCCCGCGGTGGAGCCGTCTGCGCCTGTCGGGCAGACGCCCGCGGTGGAGCCGTCCCCGCCCGCGGTGGAGCCGGGGTGATGATGAGGCCGGGGTTCTTGCCGGCCGGAGCCGTCCGCGCCCGCGGGGGAGCCTCTCGGGCCGCCGGTGTCCGAGCGCCCGCGGGGGAGCCCGGCCGTGGCGCCGTCGCCGTCGTTGTCACGGCCCGGTGTCCGAGCGCCCGCGGGGGAGCCTCTCGGGGCGCCGGTGTCCGAGCGCCCGCGGGGTGACCTGGCGGCTCCAGTGCGGCCAGGATCGGCGTTCGGCCCTGCGCACGGCTCGCCGCGCTGGCGGAGGGGCCCGGCGCCGCGAGCGGTCTGAGATCCTGCTCACCAGACGGCCACTGGGCGGCAGGCTGGGGGGATTTGCCTTCCCTCGCAGGCCCCGTGGGGTCCGTGGACAGCGCCCTCCCCGGCGCCCCCTCCTGGCCGGGCGCGTTTCGCTGCTTATACCCTTCATGATCGGGCGCTACGCCGGTGCCAGAGGCCCCGCCGCAAGTACCCCTTTCGGCGAGATGGTGAATCAGGCCCGCGCCCCCGCGAGGGCGCCGCTGAGCGGGACGGCGGGGCGCCGCTGGATTATCCTAGCGGTGCTGTCCCGTGGTCCGCAGGAGGCTCGCTACGCCCCTCTCCCCCGCCGAGTTTGAGGCGCTGGTCCGCGCCGAGCAGGGCTGGCTGGTCCGGTACCTGACCTACCTGCTCCACGACCGCTCCGACGCCGAGGAGGTGGCGCAGCGGGTGTTCGTGCGCGCGTACCAGCGGTCTCACCAGTACCAGGGAGGCAACCTGCGGGCATGGCTCCGCAAGATCGCCACCCACCTGGCCTACAACTTCTCCCGAGACCGGGGGACGCGGCGCAGGTACGAGGACCAGGCGGTGCCCGCGGAGCGGCTGACGCATCCCTCTCCTGAGGGGGCCCTGCTGGAGCGCGAGGCGATCGCCGTCACCCTGGGGGCGCTGCCCTACCCGTACCGCGAGGTGCTGCTGATGCGTTACCTAGAAGAGCTGGACCTCCCCGAGATGGCGGGCTTGCTCGGGATCGGGGAGTCGGGGGTGAAGATGCGGCTGTTGCGGGCGCGGGAGGCCTTCCAGGCGGTGTATGGGAGCAGGGGATGAGCGGAAAGCCTCACGACATGGGCGATGAGGAGGCGGAGTTTCACGGGCTCTTCGCGGACCTGCGGCAGCAGGTGGTGCGCCTGACCGAGGACTTCTCGGCGCGGGTGCTGGAGCGGGCTCAGCAGGGGGAGGCAGAGGACCGCGGCGCGCCTCCCACGGTGATGGAGCTGTTCTCCGGGTATTTGGTTCAGGTGGCCAACCTGTTCGGGGAGCTTCGGGGCGACCACGGCGACAAGGAGGACGAGGGCGATGAATGAGATGACCCAGTCGGCGCTCAGGCCGATGGAGCTGTTCTGGTCTCGGTTGATCGACTGGAGCCCCCGCATCGTCCTGGTGCTGGCGCTGCTCGCGGCGGGCTTGATCGCGGCCTCGCTGTCGCGCAGGTTGGGGCAGTGGCTCATCCGGCGCACCGGCCTGGAGGCGCTGGCGGAGCGCCTGGGCATCGCGGAGATCCTCTACAGCCTGGGCCTGCACCACGGGCTCTCGGTGCTGGTCGGGCGCCTGCTCCAGGGGGGCGTGCTGCTCCTCACCCTCGCCACAGTGGCGGAGGTGCTGGGCCTGCCCGGCTTTGCGGAGGGGGTGGGGGTGCTGCTGGAGTTCCTCCCCAAGGTGATCACCGCCGCCCTCATCGTGCTGGGGGGCATGGCGACCGCCGACCTGCTGGGCCGCATGGCCACCCGCTTTGGCCGGGCGCGCGAGGACCTGGAGTCCTCCGACTTCTTCGGCCGCATCGCCCGCTACGGGGTGCTCACCGTCACCTACGCCCTGGCGGCGCAGCAGCTCGGGCTGGAGCTGGCCCTGGTGAACCTGCTGATCGCCATCACCGTGGCGGCGGTGCTCTTCGGGCTGGGGCTGGCCTTCGCCCTGGGCAGCAGGGTGGTGGTAGAGAGCTTCCTGGCCGGGCACTACGCGAAGCGCCTGTTCCGGGTGGGTGACACCATCCGTGTGGGGGAGCTGGAGGGGGAGGTGGTCCGGTACACGGCGGTGGCGATGCTGCTGCGCGACAGGGAGGGGCTCCACGCGGTCCCGCTCCGCGATCTGATCGGAAACGCCGTGTACATCGTCGAAGACCCCGTCTAGCGCCTCGCGCGCTGAAGAAAATTTCGCCGGCGTGTGACCAGCCTCCGCCGGGGCGTGTCTAGGGGCTGAGAGCAGCGCAGACCACGGCGCTGCCCCTAGGGGGCCCATGAGGCTGTTTCTGGACATCACGCGCCGGCTGGTGGCGCTCAGTGGCGCGGTGTCGCTGATGGGCGCGGGCGCCTGGGGGCTCTCCATCAGTGCGGGAGTGCGCTCGGCGCCAGAGCTGGCCGTCCTGCGGGCCCTGGTGGCCTCCTTTACCCCGCTGGGGTGGGCGGCCGTGTCGGGGGGGGCGGTGGTGGTGGGCTTCACGCTCGGCGCCCTGGCCGTCTCGGTGGCGCGGGAGGAGCGCGGCTGGCACCTGCTGTCCCGGAGCGAGGCGGGGTCGATCGCGGTCTCCGACGCCACCCTGCGCGCCCTCCTCGGGCGGGTGGGTGGGTCGGTGGACGGGGTCTCAGCGGTGAGGGCGCGGGTGCGGATGGGGCGCGAGGGCTGGGACCTGCGCTGCCACGCTGAGTGCTGGACGGACGCGCAGCTGCACCAGACCGGGGGAGCGCTCAAGGAAGCCCTCTCCGCCGCCCTGGAGCTACACACCGGGCTGCCGGTCCACCGGGCCGATGTCACGCTCACTTATGTCCGAAAGAGCGCCGCTGAGCGCGTTCACTAGGGGGACGATGATGTCTATCCAAGATGCTGCGGAGCCCGTCTGGCGGCGCCGACCCGCCCCCCTGCTGGGATTCTCCCTGGGGTCGTTGTTTGGGGTGGTGATCCTCCTGATCGGGTGGGACGGGGCGCTGCTGGTGTTCGGCCTCGGGCTGTTGGGCACCCTGATGGGGCTCGCCTACGAGAGCCTGTCGGCGCTGGACCTCGACTACCGTCAGGCCTTGCGGGTGTTGATGCGGAAGCAGTGACGTAGAACAGAACATCGTGAAGGGGACGCGCCGCGTCTCCCGTAGAGTCCAACCGGCCGCCCGCCGCCTAGGCGGGGTGTGCCTTGTCAAGAGGAGCCGTCATGGCTGGAAAGAATCAAGAGACCAACGTGATTGTTGCGGAAGAGGTCACCTCGCTGCTCGAGCAGTCTGAGAAGGGCAAGGTCACCATCGCCGACCACGTGGTGGCAAAGATCGCAGGCCTCGCGGTCCGCGAGGTCGAGGGGGTCCGGGGGCTGCTCCCCGTGGGTACTGGGCAGGTGATCACCAACCTCGCCAACAGCATCCGAGGCGGCGACAGCCGCGATCTGGGCGTGCGCGTCGAGGTCGGCAAGGTGGAGTGCGCGGTGGATGTCCGGATCGTCTTGGAGTACGGCGCGTCGATCCCCAAGGTGGCAGACGCCATCAGGGTGTCGGTGGGCAACCGCATCAAGTCCATGACCGGGCTGGTGTGCAAGGAAATCAACGTCGAGGTCGTGGACCTCTGGTTCGCCGAGGACCACGTCGACGTCCCTGTGGCGCGCCGCGTCCAGTAGTCGGTCTACCACCACGGGCATGGAGTTCAAGATGCGCTATTCTCTTCTTATGGCCATGTCCGCGCTGCCCCTCGCGGCGCGGGCGGGTGAGGTCTACCTCCCCGACGCGCCGCCCCCGCAGGTGCAGCTCCTGCAGGATCGCACCGCGATCCCGCCAGATCAGGGGGCCATCTTCGTGCCCGCGCTCACCGCGTCGGATGCAGAGCCCGACGTGCTGTTGGTGAACGGCGACAGCGTGAAGGCGATCCCGGTCGGCCGTAGGGTCGCGGTCCCGCCGGGCCGCTACGTCATCCTGGCGGGAACCGGCGACCCCTCCCTGGCGCAGGGCGTCACCGTGGAGGCTGTCGCGGGCACCACCGCGATCGTCCCGGTGGCCTGGGGCGCCCTGCGGCTGGAGGAGGTGGACCGCCATCTCCGGCAGGTGAAGGCGCCGCTGCAGCTCGTCCACGTCGAGAGCGGCAAGCTGGTCGAGCCGGACTACCACGTCGTCGGCGTGGACGGCGTGGACACCTGGCTGCTGGAGCCGGGGCTCTACCGGGTCATCGAGCCAGAGCGCCGCGACGTGGGCGGCCCCAACTTCCTCACCGTCTACGTGCCGGCCTCGGGGGTGGCCCACATGCGGGTCTTCGTGAACCCGCGCAGCGGCGATCTGCTCGGCGGCGGCGTGGTGGCGGCCTCGGACCTGCTGCCCGCTCCAGAGGAGGACACCGAGGGGGTGTGGGTCGGCAGCGCCATCGTGGGCCTGCAGGGATCCTACAGTCAATACCAAGGCACGCCGGGCTTTGCAGACCAGACCCTCGGCAACGGGGCGGTGTTCCTCGACGCCGACGCGGGCATCCACTCGGACCACAACCGGGTGAAGCTCGGCCTGCATCTGGAGGAGGGGCGGCAGCTGGTGTCGACCACCGATGGTGAGCTTCCCCTGTTCCGATCGGGGGATGCGCTGAAGGTGGACGGCGACTACACCCTGATGTTCAACCCCGGCACGGGACTCTACGTCCGCGGCTCTGGCCAGACCCAGCTCTTTGACGGCTTTGGCACGTCGACGACAGGGATGACTCAGGCGATCCGCGAGCTGGACGGCTCTGTCACCTACGCCAACATCGCGCCCGGCGACACCTTCCAGGTGTCGGAGCGCCTCCAACCGCTGGTGCTCCAGAGCGGGGCCGGCCTCCAGACCAGCTTTGTCGCGCGCAGGGACGTAGAGCTGTCCCTGCGCGGCGGCGCCTCGTACCGATCCTACCAGTTCGACGGCGTGCTGATGACCACGGACAACCCCGACACAGAGGCCTGGGAATTCACCCGCGTGGGCGACTACCGCAAGCTCGGGGTGGAGGGCGGCGCCCTCGCCAAGGTGCGCCTCGGGAACGTGGTGAAGGTGGAGTCCAACCTCGACCTCTTCTTCGACCCTGACGACCTGGGCACCCCGGTGATCGACTGGTCCAACAGCGCCAACCTGAACCTCAACCGGGTGTTCTCCCTCAACTACGTGGCCCGCTACGTCTCGATTCCCCAGGTGACGGAGGCGGACGCCCTCACCCAGGCCGTGTTCCTGCGCGCCTCTTGGAGTCTGCTGTGAGACACACGCTGCTGATCGCCCTCGCGCTGAGCGGCTGCGGGGCCCATCAAACTGAGAACCTTCGCTTTGAGCTCTCGGCGACCCGCCGTGCGCTCCAGACCGAGCTCGCGGTGCCCGTGGGGTGGGGCGAGGCTGCCCCTGTCTATGTGGACGAGGACGGGGCCAGGGTGACGCCGCCCGCCCCCGAGGAGGTGCCGCCGCCGATCCCCGCTGAGGCTGTCGCGGCCCAGGCCCCCCAGGAGGTGGTGCCGGAGGCCCCGCTGCCCGCGGTCAGAGACCTGGACCGCTGGTCGGCGCTCTCGCTGCCCGCGGGGCGGGTGTCTGGGGGTTCGGAGCTGGCGCTGCTCAACCTGAGCCGCGCTCTCGACGAGCACCGCCAGACCCTCACCCTGGAGGCGCGGCTCGCGGACAAGCAGCGGCTGATCGACGCGCTGAGCGCCGACGTCTCGGAGCTGAAGACCGCCTCAGTGCGCGCGGCCCCCCCGGGGCAGGCGGAGCGTCAGGGACTGCTCCAGGAGGTCAAGGAGGGCCGCGAGGCGCTCGCCGCCGCCGCGACCGCCAGGGCGGAGGCGGAGGCACGTGAGGCCGCCGCCCTGCGCGAGGCGGAGGAGGCAAAGCAGGCTCTGGCCGAGGCGGGCACCCGAACCGCCGATGAGGTCGCTCAGCTTCAGGGCGCCCTCCAGGAGGCGCAGACGCGTCAGGCAGCGCTCGCCACTGAGTCCGCCGCGGAGCGCCAGCGCCTCTCCAAGCAGCTCGCCGATCAGGCCGCAGAGCAGGCCCGGCTAGAGGCCGCGCTGCAGGAGATAGCGGGGCAGCAGCGCCAGCAGTCCCAGGCTGAGCGCGAGGACGCGGCCTGGGAGCGCCGAAGGCAGGCGCGCAAGGACCGCTGGGAGCGCGTGGTCACCAGGCTGTCGAGCAAGGAGAAGCGCGCCGCGCTGGAGGCGGAGGCGGAGGCCTCGCGCAAGGAGGCTGTCACCGCCAAGGCAGAGTCCGAGGCGCTGCGCAGGCAGCTCGCGGCGCTCCAACTGCGGGCGGACGCCCTCCAGCGGCAGGGGGACGCCCTGAGCGCGGAGAGGTCGCTCCTGCAGTCCCGCCAGGCCCAGCTAGAGGGCGAGGTGGCTGCCTCGACCCAAGCGCGCGCCGCGGCGCAGTGGCGGGTCGCGGAGCTCCAGCGCGCTCAGGAGGAGCAGGGGGCCCTCGACGAGGTACGCACCGCGGAGCTGCGCGCGCTCCAGGAGCAGGTCGCGGTGATGGACCTCAAGGAGCAGGAGATCTCCGAGCTCAAGGGGGAGGTACAGCGCCTCGCCGGCAAGGAGGCTGAGCTGGCCGACACCCAGGTGGCGCTGGCGGAGCTGGAGGGGCAGGCGCAGCGCGCCGAGGCCCTGGAGGCCAGGCTGAAGGCGATCGCCGACCAGGAGGCGGCGCAGCGGGATCAGTGGGAGGCCTCGATGGCGCCTCTGGTGTCGCTGGGATTCCAGGTCTCCTACGACGCGCAGGGGGCTCAGGTCTACCTCCCCACCGACATCCTGTTCGCCTCTGGCTCCGCGGCGCTGTCGCCGGCGGGCAAGGCGAAGGTGCGGGAGCTGGCGGGGCCGCTCGCCCCACAGCGCACGCTGCACGTGCAGGTCGAGGGTCACACCGACGATGTGCCCGTCGCGAGCGGTCCCTACGCATCCAACTGGGATCTGGCCTACGCCAGGGCGAGGGCGGTGCTGGTGGAGCTCACCGCCGCCGGGGTCCCCGCGGAGCACCTCAGCGCCACCTCGTACGGGGAGACCCGCCCGGTCCAGTCCAACAACACCTCTGAGGGCCGCGCGGCCAACCGCCGCATCGCGATCGCCCTCTCCATCGTGGGGGAATGATGATGATCTGGCTACTACTCTCTGGCTGCGGACTGATGGCCATCCCCGATCACTCCGACCCCTCCCTGGAGCTGCTCCAGCCTGCGGACGAACACCTCGTCGCGGCGGACGGCGCGGTCCACTTCGAGGCGCTGGTCCGCGACGGGGAGGACCCGCTCTTCCTCTCGATGGTGCAGGTGGTGTCCAACCTGGACGGGGTCCTGTGCGAGGGGGTCCCTGGGACCACGGGGCGCTTCTCATGCGAGGCCTATTTCGGTCCCGGGCTCCACCAGGTCGCGGTGCAGGTCACGGACGCGGGCGGTGGGTTCGATAGGGTCCAGCGGGTCGTGGAGGTGCCTGGGGACGAGGCGGACACGGACACGGACACCGACACCGACGCGGACACCGACGCGGACACCGACACCGACACCGACGCGGACACGGACACGGACACGGACACCGACACGGACACCGACACGGACACCGACACGGACACGGACACGGACACGGACACCGACACGGACACCGACACCGACACGGACACCGACGCGGACGCGGACACCGACACCGACGCGGACACCGAC
>JAFGVK010000133.1 GCA_016938035.1 Deltaproteobacteria bacterium
ATGGAGCAGTCTGGTAGCTCGTCGGGCTCATAACCCGAAGGTCGGCGGTTCAAATCCGTCTCCCGCAACCAAATACCAGAAGACCCGCCCTCTATGAGGGTGGGTTTTTTTGTCTGGGGGCTGCATGAACCGGGTGTGTGTCTTCTGCGGGTCGAGCGCTGGCAACCGTCCCGCCTACGCCGAGGCGGCCGAGGCCTTCGGGCGGGCCCTGGCCCGCAGGGGGGTGGGGCTGGTGACCGGCGGGGGGAGCATCGGGATGATGGGCGCCATCGCTGACGCGGCCCTCGCGGAGGGGGGCGAGGTGATCGGGGTGATCACTGAGCACCTCAACGACCTGGAGCTGGGCCACCCCGGTCTCCAGCAGCTGCTGGTGGTGCCGGACATGCACACCCGCAAGCGCACCATGGGGGAGCTTGCCGACGCCTTCGTCGCCATGCCCGGGGGCTACGGCACCCTGGAGGAGGTCTTCGAGGCCATCACCTGGTCCCAGCTCAACATCCACGCCAAGCCGGTGGGGCTCCTGAACGTCGACGGCTATTTCGACGCCCTGGTCGCCTTTATCGACCGTGCGGTGGCCGACGGCTTCGTCCACCCCGCCCACCGGGCGCTGCTGGTGGTGGCCTCCACCCCCGAGGCGCTCTGCGCCGCGCTGCCAGGGGTGGCCTTCCCCGACCTCGCGGCGGTGCTCGAGGAGAAGTAGACTGGGAGGAGAGGCTCCAGCGTCTCCCCCCCTCCGGAGGTGTCCATGTGGCTCGCGTCGCTGTTGATCCTCGCCTGTGCCGGCGAGGTGCCCCCCGCTGAGCCCGAAGACACCGCGCTCCCGGAGGAGGTGCCGGTCCTCAGCTTCGCGGTGATCGGGGACACCCACATCGTCTCGGGTGGGCAGCACCTGGACGCGCTCAGGGCGAGGGTGGAACGGATCGGGGCGCTGGATGAGCGGCCCGCGCTGGTGGTGGTGGTGGGGGACGTGGCCTGGGGGCCCGGCTACGCCGCCGCCGCTGAGGCGCTGGGGGCGCTGGAGGTGCCCTGGCTACCGATCCTGGGCGACAACGAGATCCAGGCTGGCGAGGAGGCGGTGTTTCAGGAGCGCTGGGCGCCGGCCTTCTCCGACCTCAGCGCCCAGGTGGACGGGATGTACGCCGCGCCGATCCCGGCGACCCCCCCGGACGGCGCGGCCCAGCCCTGGCTCGACAACCGCACCTTCACCCTGGGCGGGGTTCGCTTCGTCACCCTGGACTGGAGCGTGCGGATCCAGGGCACGCTGCTCTCCGAGACCGCGGAGCTCCACGACTGGGAGGGCGGCACGCTCCCGTGGCTGGAGGGGGTGCTCGAGGACAGCCCGGCGGACGAGCCGGTGGTGATGCTCTCGCACCACCCCATGCACCTGGGCTCCTTTGACCTGGCGGAGCTGGAGACCCTGGAGACCCGCCTCGCTCCCTACGGCGATCGGCTGGTGGCGGACCTGGCTGGGCACTACCACCTGGACTACGAGGAGCATCGCCCCCTGTGGGACCTGTTCATCACCGACGCGCCGTGGAACGGGGACACCGGCCTGCGCCTGGTCCACCTGGGCCGGCGGGGGGAGGCCTGGACGGTGCGGACAGAGTTGCTGCAGATCGAGTAGTATGTCACTCCCCGGACGGACCGGGCGGAGCGCGGATGGTCGGCGTCTTTCTCCTTCCCCTGGTGGTGCTGGGGGCCTACATCGTGGTGGTGGCGGGGGCCACCGCCTACGAGCTGACGGGGCTCGACCGAGAGACCGCGCGCTTTCAGGCCCTCTCCGCCTTTACCGGCACCGGCTTCACCACCAGGGTGTCTGAGCTGGTGGTCTCGCACCCGCTGCGCCGCCGGATCACCTCCACCTTGATCATCACCGGCTACGCCAGCACCGCTACGGTGGTCGCCTCGCTGGTCGCCTCGGTGGGGCGCGACACCGTGACCGAGACGGCCTCCAACCTGCTGCTGCTGGTGCCCTTCGCCCTGCTCCTCTACCTCGGCCTCCGCTACCTGGGCCCCAACGTGGTGGGCGACACCGCGCGGCGCTACCTGGCGCCTCGCCTGACCGGTGACTCCGTGCCCCACGAGGAGCTGCTGCTCTACAAGAAGGGCTTCGGCATCACCCGCATCGAGATCCCCCCCGGCTCACGGGTGGCGGGGCGCTCCCTGCGTCAGCTCGACCTGCGCGCGCAGCGGCTCCAGGTGCTGGCGGTGGAGGAGACCCACGATGTGCACCCCGTTCCGGACCCGGACTGGATTTTCGCGGTGGGCCAGCACCTCATCGTCTATGGGGACCTCTCTCGGCTCCAGGAGGCCTTCGCGCCAGGAGGGCTCCGGTGAGCGCGGTGGGACCCCAGGTGCAGCCAGCGGCCTCGGCAGCGTCCAGCCCCGGCGCGATCACGCCGCCCGCCTCCCCGGCCGCGGGGCCCGGTTCCCCTGCGGGCCTGGGGCCGGAGGACGCCGCCACCGCGGTCGAGGTCTCGCCCGCCTCGCCGCCTGACGCGGTCCCCGCCGAGGCGCCCGCGGTGGCGGCGCCCGCCGCTGGCCCAGCGGAGGGGTCCCCCGGAGAGGCCGGCGCAACGGCGGTGCCCGGCGAGGAGCCCCCAGCGGCTGCGTCTCCCCTGGGCGGTTCACCCGGCGCCACCGTCCCCGCGGAGGCGCCCGCGGTGTCGGCGCCCGCCGCTGGCCCAGCGGAGGGGTCCCCCGGCGAGGCCGGCGCGACGGCGGTGCCCGGCGCGGAGCCCCTAGCGGACGCCTCTCCCCCGGGCGGTTCACACGGCGCCACCGTTTCTGCCGAGGCGCCCGCGGTGGCGGCGCCCGCCGCTGGCCCAGCGGAGGGGTCCCCCGGAGAGGCCGGGGCGTCGGCGCTGGCCGGCGAGGAGCCCCCAGCGGCTGCGTCTCCCCTGGGCGGTTCACACGGCGCCATCGTTTCCGCGGAGGCGCCGCCGCCTCGCCTGTTCAGCCGCCAGGTCGCGGCCTACGCGGTGCTCGCAGGCCTCGCGGTGCTGCTCCCCGTCCCCTTCGTCGACGACCTCATCGTGGGCTCCCTGCGGCGCAGGATGACGGCGCAGATCCTCGCTGAGCACGGGGTGGAGCTGCCCCCCGGCGCGGTGAAGGGCCTGCTGGCGCGCCCCAGCGGCTGCATCGCGGGGCTGGTGCTCACCGCGGTGCTCTACCCCGTCAAGAAGATCTTCCGGAAGGTGTTCTACTTCCTCACGGTCAAATCCGCGATCGACACAGCCTCCACCCTGGTCCACGAGGGGACCTACCTCGCCCTGGCGGCGGAGCTCGGCTTCTTGCCGCGGCGGGGGGCCGATGAGGCGGTAGTGCGCAGGGTCAACCTCGCCCTGCGCTTCGCCCTCGCCCGGACCGACACCAGCCCGGTGACACAGCTCCTGAGCAAGGCCTTCTCCTCCGGGCGCTCCACGCTCCGGCGGGGCACCAGGGTGCTGTGGAGGGCCTGGCGCCAGCGGACCGAGCGCGCGCCGGACGAGGAGGCCCTGCGGCGGGGTGAGGCGGAGGGGCTGGTCGACGCGCTCGACGCCTTCCTCTGGGAGGATGAGGCGTACCTCCTCATGCTGCGGGAGCGAATTTCCCTCACCTTCGATCGGGCGGGTCACGACGTGTTCTCAGCGCGTCAGCCCTCGCGAGCGCCTGGTGAGGGTTCGACCTTGACGACAAGAGACGATAGCAGCAGGGACCTGACGGAGTAGGTGTGTCGAGTTGACCGGGGACAGCGAACAGGGCGCCGCGAGGCGGTATCGCGTGGAGGGTGTGCTCGGCGAGGGCGCGTTCGGGACGGTCTACCGGGGGGAGCTGGTGGGCACCGCGGGCTTCCGACGCAAGGTGGCGCTCAAGGTGCTGAAGCCCTCTCGCGAGGGCGACGAGGACCTCAGCAAGCGGCTGCGCGATGAGGCGAGGCTGCTGGGGCAGGTGAGCCACAGGGCGGTGGTCCACGTCGACGGGCTGGTGATCCTCCGGAACCGGTGGACCGTGGTGATGGAGTACGTCGAGGGTGTGGACCTGCAGCGGATGCTGGTCCGCGGCCCCCTCCCGCTGGGGGTGGCGCTGGAGATCGTCAGCGAGATCGCGGCGGCCCTCCATGTCGCCTACTGGACCCGCAGAGAGAACGGGCAGCCCCTCCGCCTGCTGCACCGGGACATCAAGCCCTCCAACATCATCGTCACCGCGACCGGCGAGGTGAAGCTGGTGGACTTCGGGGTGGCGCGGGCCGAGTTCAAGGGGCGCGAGGCCGAGACCGAGCGCTTTATGTTTGGCGCCCTGGGCTACATGGCCCCTGAGCGGATGGATGGGGTGAGCGGCCCGGAGGGGGACGTGTACGGGCTGGGGGCGGTGATGTATGAGCTGCTGGCCGGCAGCCCGCTGGGGCGCACCTTCGTCCAGATCGAGAAGCACGACGCTCACGTGGGCGAGAACCTCAGCAGGCTGGGGAGGGAGCGCTCCGAGGTGAGCGCGGAGCTGGTCGCGCTGATCCACCAGATGCTGGACTACCACGCCGAGGATCGCCCTACCGCCCGGGACGTGGAGGATCGCTGCCGGGCCCTGAGGGCCGAGGTGGGCGGCGGGTGGCTGCGGGACTGGGCAGAGCGCTCCATCCCGTCCTTTCTGCACATCCACCCCGCCGACTCCTCGCTCCAGGGGCAGGTGCTGGTGGAGCAGGAGGAGCTGGACGAGGCCGCCCTGCAGGACGAGCCGATCCGCTCGCTAGACACGGCGCACACCGCCTCCACCTTCTCGCTAGAGGAGCTGGACGCCGAGAGCTTTGCGGACACCCTCAGCGAGATTCGTGCAGACAGGACGCCGGTTCCGCTGGCCTCTGAGGCCCGCACGGTGCGGCTGGAGCGCCCCGCCCCCCCTCGGCGCACCACCTCGCCGGTGCCGATCCGGCGCCAGCACATCGCCCCCAAGGTGCCCGTGTGGCACCGCTACCGGCCGCTGCTGATCACCCTCGCGGTGCTGGTGGGCCTCCCGATGCTGATCACCCTCCTCCTGGCGGTGCTCTGGACGGTGTAGGGCGCCGCCACAACCACGCCTCCCCGTCGCCCTCCAGGATCATCAGCCGGTCGGCGGTCCCAGACCAGCGGACAGCCTGCGCGTCATGAGAGGGCAGGTCCGCGAGGGGCTCCTCCCGGACCATGTCCCACACCAGGGTCCCACCCCCGTAGGACGGGGTGGTGGCGAGCAGCCCGTCGGGGCTCCAGGAGACCCCGCGCCCCGCCCCTACCGGGCCCCCCAGCGCGCGGCGGCCCCCCCCCGCCAAGTCCAGCAGGCTCGCGGAGGCCGAGTCTCCGTCCACACAGACCGCGAGGAAGCTCATCCCGTCAGGGCTGATCGCCCCGTCGAGGGCGCGCTGATCGCAGGCCTGCAGCGTCTCCTCTTCGGTCCCCTCGGCGGTGTCGAAGACCAGCAGCGCGCCGCTGGTGAGCAGGCCGTAGGCGACCCTGCCCAGGCTCACCGCGACGGGTGGGGCGGACACCGGCACCCGCCACCGCACCGCGCTGTCCGCCACAAGCGCCAGGGCGTGCTCCTGCGCCGCGAGCAGCCCGCCCCCCTGTCCCCACGCGAGGTGACGCACGGGGGCGCCCTGGAGCAGCTGGCGGCGGGAGCCCTCCTCCAGGTCCACCCACCACAGCTTGCCCGGAGCGCTCAGGGCTAGCCGCCGCTGATCGGGCGAGAGCGCGGCGGGCCAGCTGGCGAACCACCGGTCCAGGGGCAGGGGGTTCTCGGTGGAGATCGGCAGGGGCTCGCGTTCCAGCACCGCGCGGAGGTCCGGGTCTACTCGGAACAGGGCCGACAGCTCTCGGTCCAGGTCCACCGCCACCAGGGCGATGGTGTCGTCGAGGGGGTGGATCGCCCCGCCCAACACCCGCGCTCCCACCCGCAGGGCCGCGTCCCGCTCGGTCCACCCCGGGCTCCACCGGGCGGTGGCCTGCTGCGCCCGATACGAGGCGCGGGTCCACGCCTGCTCCTCGTCTCGCGACATGCGGAGCGGGCTGTCGTCCGGGAGGTCCGCGTAGCTGAGCTGCCAGCGCCCGTCGCGGACGAGCAGCTTCCAGCGCTCCTCGCGCCCGTCTGCGCGCGCCAGCGTCGCCTGGTCTCCGTCGACATCGAGCAGCGTCATCCCCGCGATCAGCTGGGCAGCGACGCGCTCGTTGCGGGTGTGAAGCGTCCCGGTCCAGTGCCTGTCCTCGAGCGCTGGGTGCTGGGCGGTCCACGCGCTGAGGTCCAGGGTGTCCCCCGGGAGCAGCAGCCCCCGCTGCCCCGCGGCGGCGGCGGCGAGCAGGTCCTCCACGAAGCGCCGCGGCTCGTCACAGTCCACGCAGTAAGTGATCTCCACGCTCCGCAGGCACCCGTCGGGGAGGAAGACCAGCGACAGCGGGGGCGAGCCGTCCAGGGTGGCGCGGAGATAGCCCGGCCCCTCGGTGACGGCGCTCAGCCCCCTGCTGGCGAGGGCTCTGCCGAGGCTCCCCTCCGCCGCGAGGCGCGCGAGCTGGGCCTTCCACGCGGCCGAGCCCACCTCGGCGCAGGGGGGGGCGTCCAGCCATGCCGAGAGCTCGCCGTCACGCACCGCCTGGAGCAGCTCCTGAGTCCTGACCGCGGGATCCGCGCCCAGGGCCAGGAGCGCCCAGAGGGGGAGCAGGATCAGCTCAGGCTGATGAGGGCCACCTGGAGGATGACCATCAGGATCACCAAGCCGAAGGTCAGGATGAGCAGCCCGGTGCCCACCATCCCGAGGATGCGCCCGACGTTGCCGAGCTGCTCGGGCTCAGTGCCCTCCATGATGCAGGAGCGGCGGTAGTTGTTCCCCATGATCCAGGCGATGGGGCCGAAGACCTGGCACGCCACCAGCCCGAGGATGCCGAGGACCAGGATGATGATGGGTCTGTTGTCGTTCTGCTCCATGCCACAGCCTCCGAGTTCGCATCACTCTACACGATCTGCGTCAGCGGGGGGAGCTGTCTGCCTCAACACCAGGATCCCGGCGTGCGGCCTGGCGGGCACCGCGGCGGTGGCTCGCGCGAAATCCGCCTGGGTCCTGAACACCCCCGTGTAGAGGTCGAGCTGGAACAGGTTGGGCTGGAAGGCCCCGCCGGTGTCCTCGAGCACCACCAACCGCCGCACACCGTCCCGCTCTAGGCTGATCAGCAGGCCGTAGCCCAGGTTGAAGACGTCGCCCGCCACCGAGACCCCAGGGACCAGCGCGGCGCCGGTGAGGCCCGCCGGTCCCCAGCCGCGGGGGCCGTCGGTCTCGTGAAAGTACCAGTACCGCGCCTGGGCGGTGTGGGGGCGGACCGAGGGATCCCAGGCGATCCCGTTGCTGCGGTGGACCGTGTAGAAGCGGTGCCTGCCTCCGGGGAGGTCCACCCGCACCGTGCCCTGGAGGAGCGCCTGGTGCACGTCCTCCTCCCGCATCCACACCAGCGGCTGGGCGCGCCCCTCGCAGGAGCCCCCAGCGAGGAAGGCGCCAGCGAGCACCTGCTGGCGGGTGAGTCGGGAGCGGAGCAGGTCGGGGAGCGCTGCGGCCTGGTCCTCGGTGAGGCCCAGCTCCTGATCGGGGAGCTGGTACAGGGCGGCGGGGGCGCGCTCAGTGCGGACCGGGCTCCCTGCCACCGACCACACCAGGTAGCGGGTGAGGCGCAGCTCGTCCGTCTCCAGTGAGATCCCCCGCCTCGCCGCGTCGGTGCGATCGGGCTCCCAGCGCAGGTAGCGCAGGTTGGCCTCCAGGAAGGCGGGGTCGCGCAGGCGATCCTCCTCGGTGCCCTGGTCCTCCTGGTGGACCCGGACGATCCACGCCAGGGTCTGGCGCAGGTCCCCCTCGCTCACCCCCAGCGCTGCCAGCATCCCGTTGGGGGCTGGGGCGCCGGCGGGCCAGTCCGAGAGGCGCGCGAGGGCCCGCTCCGCCGCGCGGGCTAGCTCCTCGGAGGGGGTCTGGACCAGGGCGCCGCTCCACCCGGTCGGCTCCTCGCGCACCATCGACGCGGGATCTACCGAGGCGCCGGTGGGGACGCCTCCCGGACCCAGCAGCTGCCACCCCAGCGCGGCCTTGGCGATCAGCGCGAGGATCACCTGAGCGCGTCCAGCCAGGGAGGCTGCTCCAGCGGGCCGCTCTGGGCGAAGGTCCGCTCGGGGAGCAGCAGGGCGGTGAGGGTCCCGTAGGCACCAAAGGTCCCCGCGCCAGTGTCGAGGGCGACCATGTGGCCCCGGTCCATCGGCTGGTGCACGACCATGTGCCCCATCAGGAAGGGGCGGTCCACCGCGCCCATGACGTCGGGCTCTGTGCCAGACCACAGGAGGTCGCGGGGGAAGTTCTCTAGCAGCCAGGGCATGATCTCGTCAGGGGCCAAGCCGGTGTAGTCGTGGAAGCCCGGCAGGCCGCCGTGGCTCATCCACCAGCGCTCCCCCATCACCTCCAGGTCGATCAGCAGCGGGCGGGCCTCCAGCCACTCCCGGTGGCGCTTGGGCACCCTCCAGCGCTGCGCCATCACCTCGCGGGGGGTGCGACCCACCACCCCGTACGAGGCCAGGGTCGTGTCCGCGCCGAACATCGGGTGGAGGACGAAGGAGTCGAAGCCCAGGTTCTTGATCCAGGCCAGGAACCACTCCTCGTGGTTGCCGAGCACGCCCACCGCCTCCCGCTCGATCAGGGTCTCGATCACCCCTCGGGCGTCAGGTCCTCGGTCTACGAGGTCGCCCAGCACCAGCAGCTTGCGGTCTCCGATCTGGTCGAGGAGCGGCAGCAGGAGGTCCAGCCTGCCGTGGATATCTCCGATCACGGCGACAGGTTCGTCGTACTGGCACCGCTGCAGCAACATCAGCCTCCGTCACCTGGGGACGATACCGGAACCGGAGCCTCTGTCATACCCCCGAACCGTCCGCAGGTGCAGAATCCATCACCCTGTGGGGCCGCAGCGAGACGTCCCAGTCCGGCGAGAGGAAGTCCTCCGACGGATCAGGGGGAGCGTCGGCGGTGACGAGGAACAGCACCAGCTCGGGCAGGATCTCCCGGATCCGCTCCGCCGCCTGCACCCCGACGATGCGGTACTCCACCTGACCGCCGTGGTCGAAGGCGACGATGGCCGCCACTCCCCGTCGGAGCATGTTCGCGGCGCGCTCGTGGACCGCCATGGGCAGGAGCAGGCGCCTGGTGATGTCGGGGTGGTAGAAGCGGATCGGCCCCCGCGAGCGCACCTCGTTGGTGCGGATCAGCTGGTAGACCTGGAGCCGCTGCTGGAGCAAGCGCTCGCTCAGCGCCTGTGCCTTCCGGAGCTCGCCTCGCAGGCGCATCTGCTCGGCCTGTGCCGCCTCCTTGGCCGCCTGCGCCTCGCGGGCCAGGGCCCGCTTGCGCTTCTGCGCCCCCTGGGCCTGCTTGCGCTCCTCCTTGAGAGACCTGTTGACACGCTGGGCGTCCTTGCGGCTGGCGACGCCCTTGGCGACGAGCTGATCTCTGAGCGACATAGCTAGTCCTTCATCCCTACCGCGATGAACAGGGGGAGCACGTGGCCGCCCATGCCGCTCGCGTCGGCGGGAAAGTGCTGATCGAGCCGCTCCACCGCCCGGAGCACGTCCACGAGCTCCGGGGTCTGGAGAGGGAGCCCGGCGGACTGGACCAGCGCCGCAGGGTAGCGCTTGAGGCGCCGCGAGAAGCTCCTCCAGTCGCGGGTGGACAGGTTGGCGCTGGCGTGGATGTCCACCGCTGAGGGACGCAGCCCGGCGCGCTTCATCCTGGTGGGGAGCTTGGGGCCCAGGGCCATGCCGGGCCGCCCCTGCTCCTCGGTGTCGCCGCCCATCGCCCGGTCTACCAGGTAGACCAGGCGGTGGAAGGCCGCGTTGTACTCGACCAGGTGCCCCTCGAAGTAGAAGGACTCGCCGTACCCGTCGGGCTCGGCCAGGATCAGCCTGCCGCCCGGCCGCAGGACCCTGATCGCCTCCAGCAGGGCGGGGGTTGTGTCAGGGGCGTTGGTCAGGGCGCGGACCCCCAGCACGTAGTCCATCGACTCCTCCTCCAGCGGGAGGTCCCACGGCGCGCCCTGCTGCAGGCGCACCTGCCGCCGGAAGGGGGCCAGGGCCTGCGCCGCCTCCTCCAGGCGCTCCTGGCTCTGATCCACCCCGGTCCAGGCGAGCTGTGGGCGCTCGGGGAGCAGGGTGAAGCCCGAGAGGCCGGTGCGACAGTAGATGTCGAGCATCTCGCCCGGGCCGCTGGGGATCAGGCTGAGCAACTGCCGGGTGAAGGACTCGTCCCACCAGGAGTGCCTGGTGGGGTTGTAGAAGGGGGTGCCCTCTCGCTGCTGGGCGTCGCCGTCCTCATCGGGGAGGGGGACCCCCGCCGCGCTGGCCCTGGCGCGCAGCTCGTCCTGATAGCGCTCCAGCGAGATGCCCAGCTCCAGGGCCGTCTTGCGGACAAAGGCCTCCTCCATGTGAGAGATCGCCCCGTCGGCGAGCACGCTGTCGATGGCGAAGTGGAGCATCGGCATGCGGGCCTCCTCCCGCTGCCGCCTGGCGTAGTCGAGGTGCTCCCCCGGGGACTCGAGCACCCGCTGGAAGGCGCGGAAGCTCTTGAGGAACAGCTTGGCCGAGTCCTTGTACTTGGGGTTGGCCTGCATCGACTGGAGGCGCTTGCGCTTCTCTCCCAGCGCCGACTGGCACTCGTCTGGCGAGGCGGCCTTGGAGAGGCCCAGGTACTCCAGCAGGTCGGAGCTCTCCACCAGCTGGCAGAACTCCGCCGCCGCGATGAGGTCACGCTCGTCCATTGCGCCTCCCAGGTCTCAGGTGGACCTCCACCTCGGCTACGGTAACGCGGGGAGCGGGGCGAGGTACAGGCGCTTGAAGTCGCGATCACCGCCCGTCGCGGCCCCCTGCGCGACGTAGGCGATCCACAGCGCGCCGTCCGCGCGCCGCGCCACGTCCAGGTCGCCGTGCCCCACGGTGCCCAGCGCCAGGGTGGTGACCTTGGAGGGATCCGCGGCGCGCACGGCGACGACCGGGTCGTAGCGGTCGTCGTCGTCGAGCACCGTGATCAGGTGCTGCCCGTCGGGGGTCCAGGTGGGCCCCGTGGCGTTGAGCACCACGTCGCGCGCCACCAGCGCGGGGGTGCCCGCGCCGCCCAGGTCTGCGACGTACAGGTCGAAGCCCTGCTCAGCGGCCTGATACCAGGCGAGCTTGCGCCCTGTGGGGGCCCAGCTGGGGCGGGTCTGCTCGCCCTTGGGGCCGCTGAGCTGGTGGGGGGCGCCGTTGAGGGTGTCCAGGAGCCACAGGCTGTCGCCGCCAGGCGAGTGCCCCACCCAGGCCAGAGAGGCGCTGTCCGCCGACCACGCGGCGAAGATCTCTGAGCTCTCGGGGGCGGTGGTGAGCTGGCGCGGGGGCGCCTCCACCGCGCGCACGTCGATCAGGTACAGGTCTCCCTGTCCCGTGCGGGCCGAGGTGAACGCGATGTAGCGCCCATCGGGGGACCAGGCGGGGCTCCCGTCCGCCCCCGGCGCGGGGGAGAGGGCGCTCGCCCCGTCGATGAACAGGTCGTAGTCGGCCTGATCGGTGGATGCGGCGTAGACGAAGTGGCCGATCGCGGCGGGCGCCCACGAGAGCTCGTGGACCACGCCCCCGGTGGAGGGCGCCGCGAAGCCCGCGGTCAGCCCGGTGCTCTGGCTGCTCCTCCGCACCTGCGTGGCGTGGTCTCCCCCTGGCTCCCCCACCCACAGCTCGATCTGTTTCTTGTCGTGAAAGTTGGCCTCCCACGAGATCTTCTCGCCGTCTTCGGACCACACTGGGCGCTGGAGGTTGGCGCCCTCTCGCGCGGCGATCACCACCGGGCTCGCCAGGGCGAGGGTGGGGAGGAGCAGGGCGGACAGGAGGATGGGTCTCACGGCAGGATCCCTCTCAGAAGGCCAGGGTGGCGTTGAACAGGAAGCGAATACCCGGGGCGGCCCACAGGCGCGAGCCCTCCAGCACCTGGAAGGTGAACGGGGCCTCGCGGGCGAAGGCTGCCTCGCCCTCGCTAGGGAGGGAGCCTATCGCCACCTCGCCCAGCACCTTGACACCTAGCCCCGCCGAGGTGGTCCGCCGGTGGCGCGCGGTGTCGATCGACAGCTCGCCGGTGGGGATCCAGGCCCAGCTCATCGGGTAGATCATCAGATCCCCCGGCGCGTCGAGGGAGCAGCGGGAGGGATCGCCGCTCAGGCAGCTCACCTCCACCCCCGGGAAGGTGCCGCCGCGCACGCCGCCGGAGATCCGCAGGCGCACCGCCCCGGTGTGTTCCAACTCGCGCCCCAACCTGAGGCCCAGCGCCCAGCCGGCGGCGGAGGCGCTCACACCACCGCTCGCGGGCTGGTAGAGGCGCGGCGACCAGTCCAGGGTCAGGCCGGCGATCAGGGCGCTGACGGGGAGCGAGTAGGCCGCGTGCATCGCGGGGCTGGGGATGAAATGCCCCACCGCCCTGTGCCCGAACCAGTGGGAGAGCCCCACCCCAAGCTCCCCCTGCGCGAGCTGCGCGGTGGGGATCCCCTTGGCCGAGAGGGCGCCCCCTCGCAGCTCCAGGGCGGTGGTCGCGCCCGCGACGACGGTGACCTCCTCGCCGTTGATGCGGTAGCTCCCCACCGGCAGCGGCAGGTTCACCGGCAGCATCACCCGGTCCGCCGCGAGGCGGGCGCGGGCCGACTCCACCCACTGCTTGAGGGCCGGGTCGAACAGGAGCGAGGCCAGCTCCAGATCCAGGTGGACCTGGAGCCCCTCCCATCGGGAGCGGATCCGCACCTCGCCGAAATTCTGATCGAGGAAGCGCGAGAAGGACGAGGCCTCCAGCAGCTGCGCCTCGTCGCGGGAGTAGGTGTGGGCCCGCCCCGCCGCGTCCCTCGCCCCGGCCAGATCGCCGCGCTCAAAGCGGACTTTGGCCAGGAGGAACCACGCCTCTGGGTCGAGCCGTCCCTCGGGGTTGGCGACCGCGGCCTCCAGCTCTAGCTCCGCGTCCTCCAGGTAGGCCTTGCGGATGAAGAGCCGGGCGTTGTCCATGTGGCCCGCGTAGCCTTCCCCCGCGGCCAGGGCGAGGCAGGGGAGCAGGAGGGAGTGGATCACGCGCGGGCCTCGCAGCGGATCCCGGAGGCCCGCAGCAGGGTGCGGGTGTAGGGCGGGCGATCGGAGGAGCAGAGCTGCTCGCTGTCGAAGCGATCGACGATCGCTCCGCCTCGCATCACCACCATCCGCCCGCAGGCCCACTGCACCAGCGGCAGGTCGTGCGAGATGAGCACCACCGCGCACTCCGGCGCTACGGCCCCGTACAGCAGCTCCAGCAGCTCCACCTTGCGGCCTGCGTCCAGGCCGGTGGTGGGCTCATCGGCCACGATCAGGCGCGGGCGGGTCAGCAGCAGCCTGGCGAGGCCCGCTCTGCGCTGCTCCCCCCCCGAGAGCTCCCCAGGGCGCGCCCCGCCCCGCCCCGACAGCCCCACAGCCTCCAGCACCCGCAGGACCTCCCCCACGGGATCGCGGTCCGGCACGTGGAGCCTGGCCCCCTCGGCGAGGATCTGCTCCAGCGACATCGCCTGGTTGAGCATGGTGCCGGGATCCTGGAACAGCAGCTGCGCGTGGAAGCGGGCCTGCCGCCACCTCGCCCGGCTCCAGCCGGTGGTGTCCTCGCCGAGCAGGTGCACCGCTCCCGCGGTGGGGCGCAGCAGGCCCAGGGCGATGCGGGCCAGGGTGGACTTCCCCGCCCCCGACTCGCCGATCAGCCCCACCCGCTCGCCGGGCAGCACCTCCAGGTGGATGTCGCGGAGCACCTCTCGGCCCCCCAGGCCCCAGGCGCCGGGGAAGTGGTGCCCCACGCCCACTAGCCTCAGCGCGCTCACCCCAGCCTCCCGCTGGCGATGGTCCGGGTGGCCTCTAGCAGGCGCACACCGGCCTCGCTGCGCAGGGCCCCCGCCACCAGCGCCTCGGGGGTGACGCGCTCCTCGATGCGGCCCGCGGCCATCACCAGCACCTCGTCGGCGAGCTCGGGGAGGAGCCGCAGGTCGTGGGTGATGAGCAGCACCCCCAGCCCCCGCGCCTTCAGCCTGGTGAGGTGGCGCAGGATCCCCTCCTGCACGGTGGGATCCAGCCCCGTGGTGGGCTCGTCGGCGATCAGGAAGCGGCTGCCCCCGGCGAGGGCGCAGGCCAGCGCGGCCCGCTGTGCCATCCCCCCCGACAGCTCGTGCGGGAAGTGCCGCAGCACCTGCTCAGGGTCATCAAAGCCCGACAGGCGCAGCCAGTGCGAGGGGTCGTTCGGCCCGCTGCCCAGGGCGGCCGAGGCGCCCACCGAGCGCTCCACGGTCCACAGCGGGTCCAGCGAGGCGCGGGCCCCCTGTGGGAGGTAGCCCAGCAGCTTGCCGCGCAGGGGACGATAATCCTGCGGGGTGGCGTGGGTGAGGGCGAGGTGCGCCCCCCCCGCCTCCAGGGTGCCGCTGATCACCCCCGGCTTGAACCCGACCAGGCCGAGCAGCGCCCTGGCGGTGAGGGTCTTCCCCGAGCCGCTGGGGCCTACCAGCGCCGTCACCCGTCCCGCCGCTAGCGACAGGCTGACGTTCTCCACCAGCAGCCTGTTGGGGCCGCGGATGGCGAGGCCGGTGAGGGACAGGGTCTCAGACATCCAGGGGGTCCTCCAGGGCGTCGGCGAGCCAGCGGGTGGCCGACACCACCAGCCAGAGCGCCGCGGCGGGGGCGAGCAGCGCGAGCCACTGCCCTCTGCCCCACTCGAAGACCAGCATATTCCCCCAGGAGGGCATGGGCTCTTGCACCCCGAAGCCGCCGATGTAGGCGAGGGTGCTCTCCAGGACCACGTAGTAGCCGAACACCGCCAGCAGGTGCCGCCCGATCAGGGCGCGGCTCGCGTACCACACCAGGTGGACCCAGAGGATGCGGGCGTCCGACAGGCCGTAGGCGCGCCCCGCGCGGACGAATTCCGCGCGCCTGAGCGAGGCCACCCTGGAGTGGAGCGCCTCCCCCAGCGCCGGGGCATAGGAGAGCCCCACCACCAGGGCCAGCACCCAGGGGGAGTCGCCGTAGACGCTCCCCACCAGCAGCACCAGCACGAAGCGCGGGATGGAGCCGATCACCGCGTAGAGGTAGCGCGCGCTCCCCGCCAGCGGCCCCCCCCTGTAGCCGCCGAGCGCCCCGCCCAGGGTGCCCAGGAGCCCCGCAACCGCCGCCGCGAGGAGGCCTGGGCCGGCGAAGGCCCTGCTGGCGAAGACCAGGCGCCAGCGCACGTCGCGCCCCAGGTGATCGGTGCCGAGCGGGTGTGCGAGGCTGAGGCCCAGGTGGGCCCTGCCAGGATCCACGTCGGTGACCAGGTCGTAGCCCGACAGCGGCGCGAGCAGCGCCGCCAGCACCACCGCGAGCAGGATCACCGCCCCCAGCCCCGCCGCCGAGCGCCACCTCACGGGTCGCTCCGCAGGCGCGGATCCAGGGTGAGGCGCAGGGCGTCCCCCGCCAGGCGCACCACCGCCAGCACCGCGGCGGCCAGCAGGGTGATCCCGGCCACTACCGGGCTGTCCCTGTGCAGCGCCGCGTCCCAGAGGATGAACCCCACCCCGTGGAGCAGCAGCACCTTCTCCAGGATGACCAAGCCCCCAATCAGGAAGGCCACCCGGTGCAGCGACAGGTCGGTGAGGGCGAGGAGCAGGTGCCGCCACAGGTGTGGCGCGAGCGGCTCTCCCCTGGCCAGCGCCGCCTCGGCCCACGGGCTGCGCCGCGCGCTGGTCACCGCGCGCTCCATCGCCGCGTGGACCTCGGTGAGGCCACCGGAGCCCACGGCGAGGAGCACCACCGCCAGCGCGGTCCGCAGGGCGGAGGCCTGGTCGGGGAGGGCGAACCAGTCGGGGCGGTCGATCCACCCTGCGTTCATCGCGGCAAATGCGCCCTCGTTGAGGGCGTTCACCGACAGGTGGGCGAGGAGGAAGACCGGGAGGATGCTCACCGTCCGCAGCGCGACGCGGTGCGCGCTCGCGCGGCCCGCGGTGTACAGCGCCAGGGCTGTGCCCCAGGTCAGGGTGAGCGCCAAGGCGGAGAAGAGCCACACCGCCGAGCGCCGGGCGGGCCCTAGGATCACCTCGGCCACGGGGGTGCCCGGCCGGTAGGCGAGGGAGGTCCCCAGGTCACCAGAGAGCACCTCTCCGAGGTGGATCGCGACGCGCTGCCAGACCGGCAGGTCCAGGTGCCAGCGCGCCTCCAGGGCGGGCCGGAGCGCCTCGGGGATGCCCTGGGCGTCCAGCGCGTCTCCCGGAGCCAGGTGCACCAGCGAGACCACCAGCACCACCGCCCCCAGGAGCACCGCGACGAGCACTCCGGCGCGCGCTAGCAGCGCTCGGAGCAGGGCGCTGCCGCCCTGGATCCTCATGGGGCGTTCTGCCAGTCCCGGGCCCACGTGAAGAAGTAGAAGGGGTGGACGATGACGTTCTGCACCCTGGTCGACATGGCCGAGTAGTTGTCGAGGGTCCACAGGAAGACCATCGGCGCGTCGGCGGCCACCGCGGCGTGGACCTCGCGGAGGATCGCCTTCTTCTGCTGTGGGTCCTGAGCCTGGCGGGCCTGGTCGAGCAGGGCGTCCACCGCCGGGTTGGCGTAGGAGACGAAGTTGCGGGACCCCTTGGAGTGGAACTGCTCGTAGATGTCCTCGTTGCGGTCGAAGGTCCACTGGGACAGGATCAGGTCGAAGTCCCTGTCGCGCCAGATGCGCTGCTTCCACTCGGCGTTGCCGAGGAACTCGGTCTGCACCGCGATGCCCTCGGACTGGAGCTGCGCCTGCACCTGGAGCACCACGTCCTGGGCGGTCTCCAGGTTCTCCACTGCCGCGAGCCGCACGGTGAGCGGCGCCCCGTCCTTCATCCACTGGCGCCCCACCAGCTCGTAGCCCGCGGCCTCCAGCAGGGACCTGGCGTGGGCGGGGTTGTGGGCCTGGGCCGGCACGTCGTGGTTGTAGAAGGGCGAGGACTTGACGAAGGGCCCGGTGAGCAGGTCTCCGGTGCCGATCGGCGCCAGCAGCCGCCCTACGTCGAGCAGCTCGCCCACCGCGGCCCGGAGCTGTGGGTCCTGGAAGCGCTCCTGCCCCTCGTTGAAGCCCATGTACCACCAGGAGTTGGTCTGGTACGGGTAGAGCTCCACCTTGCGGTCGTTCTGCAGCGCGGCGAGGTCGCGGGGGAGCACCTGCACCAGGGTCTCCAGCGACTCGTAAATCAGGAGCTTGGCCTGGTAATTCTTGTCGGCCACCTCCCGCATGGTCACCTCGGGGAGCTGGGACTTGCCGTAGTAGCCGGTGAACTGCTGCAGGCTCACCGAGTTGTCGTCGTTGAAGTGGGTGACCTCCCACGGCCCAGTGCCCACCGGCCTGGTGCGGAAGGGGTGGGAGCGGCTCACCGCGGTGGTGCCGTCGAAGAGGTGTGCGGGGAGGATCTTGAAGTGGAGCTTGTCCTCGGGCGCCCACTCCGGCCGCTTGAACTTGAAGACCACCGTGTAGTCGCCCTCTGCCTTCACCGCGTCGATGAAGTCAAGGCGCCCCGCCTCTGAGCTGGCGGTGGTGGGGTTCAGATAGGCCTCCACCGTGAACACCACGTCGCGGGCCGTGAACGGGGCCTCGTCGTGCCACACCACCCCCCGCCGCAGGTCCACGGTGAGCGTGCGCTTGTCCTCCGAGGCGCTGGCGGTCTCGGCGAGGAGCGGGACCGAGCGCAGCTCGGTGTCGTCGGTGAACAGCCCCTCAAAGACCAGCTCGTTGAGCCTGGCCTCGCTCATGGTGGTGGTGAACAGGGGGTTCAGGTTGGAGGGGGCGCGGTCCTCCGCGTAGCGCAGGGGCGCGGCGGAGGCGGAGAGGCTGAGGAGTAGCCCAAAGAGGGTGCTGTGAAGCATGGCGGAACTCATGGTGTCAGTTCTCCTTGCTGTCGCCCTGGCGGTTCATGCTCTCGAGCACCACCAGATCGCCGAGTACCTCGGTCAAGCCGAGCGTCTCTGGGTAGGCTTCCCGCAGGGGCTGGAGGGTGTCCAGCGCCTCGCGGGTGTGACCCAGCTGGAGCTGGGCGGTGGCGGTCAGCGCCAAGAGAGAGGGACTGTTGAGAGGGGAGATCCCGGGCTCCGAGACGTCCCGCGCAAGCTCCAGGAGGGCGAGGGCCCTGCGCGGCTTGCTGGTGGCGATGGCGGCCCTGGCGGCCGCGGTGAGGTGCTCCACCCTATAGCGCTCGGCGAGGGTGAGCTGAGTGAGCAGCTCCTCCCCTCCGGCGGGGGCGCGCTCCTTGAGGTCTGCCCGCCAGCGCAGCAGCTCGCTGTCGAGCTGTCGCACCTCCTCGCGCGCCAGCTGCTGCGGCGTCATCGAGGTGGGGGCGGCCAGGGTCGCGACGGTCCCTCCGATCTGATCGTCAGGGACGTGCTGATCGAGGGCCTTTGTCAGCTCGGAGGTGCTAAGCCATGGGGCGAAGATGAGGCCCTCCAGCCCGATGTCTTGGGCGGTCCAGGCCCGCAGCCCGTCCGGCGCGAGGGCCTCGTCGGCGCGCGCCTCCCACCCCAGGGCGAGCGCGCGGTGAACGCAGGGATCGTAGAAGGTGCGGACGAAGCCGTCGCCCTGCTCTGCTGCGAGGGGGGTGCTCGCCGCGCGCAGCAGGCCGTCCACCTCCCCGCCCACCGCGCCGTGGTGGAGCAGCGCCACTGCCTCCCACGGGGCGACGCCGGTGTCTCCCCAGGCCGCGAGGAGGCCAGGGCCGTCGATGGCGGGATCGGCGCACCGCGCGGCCAGGGCCGAGATGGTGGGCGCGCCGCCCGACGCGGGGAAGGTCCCCCGCGCGGTCCAGGTCGCCGTCAGCCTGGTCCAGGTCTCGCCGTACAGCCGCGCCAGGTCCTCCTGAGTGCGCGCCATGCTCCAGGCCGCCCTGCCTCTGGCCCTCCGGGCTGCTGGCGCGTCGCCGCCGAAGCGGTCCCACGCCTCGCCGTAGCGGTGCGAGTGGTAGGCGATCCAGCCCTCGCGGGAGGTGCTCTCGATCAGCGCGGAGAAGCGCTCCGGGTGCAGCACCACCTGGGCGACCCAGGCCTCGTCTGGGGGCAGCGGGAGCGCGTCCGAGGCGGGCCCCTCGGGTGCTGAGCCACAGCTGGCCCCAAAGATCGCGCCGAGCAGCAGCGCGCTACTGGCCCTCATAGCTCCCACCCCCTGATCCGGTGTCGCCTCGCTCCAGGTTGCCAGAGAGATCGATCGGCGTCTCCTCGATGCGCACCGTGTCCTCTACCAGGGTGATGGTGTCCAGGTGGACCTCGCCCCGCTTGTAGTAGAAGTCCTGGGCCAGCACGTGGTAGCCGGGCTTGAAGATCTCTAGCTGGTAGCGGGTCTTGCGCGCCAGCTTGGAGCGGTCCCCGTCGGCCTCCCGGAGGTAGTCGATCAGGAAGCGTCCCTCGGGGTCGGTCACCATCAGGAAGGTCCCCTTGGCGGGGTCCTCGGGCACCAGCCGCACCTGGGCGCGGGCCACCGGCTGCCCGTTGCGGTCCGACACCGCTCCGGAGATGAGGTTGTTCCCCGCCAGCGCGGGGGCCGCCAGCGAGAGAGAGAGTACCAGGGTGATGAGGGCGCGGTGCATAAGCTACTCCAGCCGACGCTGCATGTCGTAGAGCTTGGCGAGCTGTTCGTCAGCCTTCGCGGCGAGGTCCCGGCGAGACTTCGAGTTGACGTGCCGCAGGTACTTCTCCCACCCGCGGATCGCCTCGTGGAGGGCCTCGGTGTCCTCTCCCTCAGAGCGGTAGAAGATCCCCTGCTCGGCGGAGGCCTGGATCTCGTAGATCATCGCCTTGCGGCTGAAGATGCTGTCGGACGGGAGCCTGGCCCAGTAGCGCTCGGCGATGTTGGCCTGCTCTAGCGCCCCGGCGTAGTCCTTTGCGGCCATCTTGACCGCGGCGGACTCCACCAGGAGCTGGGGGTTGTACTGGTTCTCGGGCATGGCGAGCGCGTCGGCGATGAAGGCGGCGCGAGCGCGCTGATCGCCGCGGGCCTTGGCGTCCTGGTAGAGCAGCACCAGCACCTGGGTCCTGGCGGGGTCTCCGGCGGGGACCTGCGCCAGCGCCTGCCGGTCGGCGTCGGTGAGCGCGCCCCTGTAGGCCTTGTCCGAGAGCCCCGCGAGCTCGCCGCGCAGGTCCTCGAAGCCGATCGCCACCTCCAGCTCCTCGGGGGGGGGAGGGGGCGGCAGCTCGGCGAGGGCCTCCTCGCGCTCCTCCTGGAGGAAGGACAGGTCGGGCTCCTCCCGCTCCACGGGATCGACCGAGCGCGTGGGGGTGGGGAGGGCCGCGGGCCTGGTGGGCTCGACCCGCTCAGTGACCTGTGCGGCGGGCCTGGAGGCCGGTGCCGCGGGCTGAGCGGGCGGCGCGGTGCGGGCAGTCGGCCTGTCGGGCTGCGCCGGCCTGGCTTGGCTGGTGCGGGCGCCCACGGGGTCGCGCATCGCGGGGACCTCGCCCTGGGGGGGGGACCCCACCTCGGCGGGGGGCGGGGGCTCGGCGGGGGCGATCACCGCTGGCTCGATCGGGAGCCGCTCGGTGGCGGCCCGATCGCCCTGCCCCATCAGCCCGACGCCGAGGCCCCCGACCGACAGGCCGGCGCAGACCACGACGGCCAGGAAGGCGACGGCGAGGCTGGCGCCGATCATCAGGCCCTTGCCCCGCCCTGGCTCCGGCGCCGGCGGGGCCAGCGTAGGTCCCGCCTGCTCGCGGGGGGCCTGCTCCTGGGGGACGCTGACGACCTGTCGGGCGGGCTCGTCCTGGGGGATGGCGACGACCTGTCGGGCGGGCTCGTCCTGGGGGATGGCGACGACCTGTCGGGCGGGCTCGTC
>JAFGVK010000134.1 GCA_016938035.1 Deltaproteobacteria bacterium
ATGGAGCAGTCTGGTAGCTCGTCGGGCTCATAACCCGAAGGTCGGCGGTTCAAATCCGTCTCCCGCAACCAAATACCAGAAGACCCGACCTTGATTCAAGGTCGGGTTTTTTTTGCTGTGGGCCTCCCCCGCCGACAGGAGGGGCTCCTCCGGCTGGTGGCGGACCGCTCGCCGCGCGGAGGAGGCCGGCGGGCCCTCAGGTGGGCGGCGGCTCGTCGCTCGGCTGATGGAGGGCCTGTCGCGTTGCCGCGAGGCCGAGCAGAGCTCTCTCCAGAGGTGTGCTCTCATGCAGGATTCGGGTCTGAGGAACATCGCCGTGGAGATACCCACTCGCCCAGGGCACGGCGGTACCTACCGCCCGGTGTGTCGGGCGAGGCAGGGTTCGATAACCTGCGCTCGTTCGTTCGTTTTCCTGCCTTCCGCGACGCTCCCCGGGCGGGGCGCGGGCTGCGAAGGGCCGGTGAGCCCGGCCGGTCGGCGGTGAGCGCCGCGACATCGTCCTTAGCGTCGGACATGCCCTGCGAATCAACGGTCTTCGTGAGCCCGGGGCGACCGTGTCGCTCGGATGTCCTAGCAGGCAGGTCAAACCCAGGCTCGGCCAGGGGAGTGGTCGGAGGGGCCCGTCGAACGGAGGTCGCGCGTCGTGCAGAGGACGCGGCTTGTCTTGTGACGCCAATACTGGCCGACGTAGCGTCGCGAGCGCGGCGCGCCACACGACAAGACCCCCGCGCGTCGTGAGACGGGCGGGGGTCTGTCGTCATCAGGGCTGTGACGGGAGAGGAGAGCGCCGGGCACCCTCGAGCCCCGAGAGGACCGCTACCGTTGCTTCCTTTCGGACCTGGCGGGGTTCACGGATTCTCGGTCCCAAGGACCCGACGCTCACCTCTCCCGGTGTGTCAAGCGGTGGCGGAGAGAGCGGGATTCGAACCCGCGGAGAGTTGCCCCTCACACGATTTCCAATCGTGCACCTTCGTCCACTCGGTCACCTCTCCGCGGAAAACCGCTGTGACACACACAGAAGAGAAGCTGGCGGAGAGACGGGGATTCGAACCCCGGTCAGACGAAACGCCTGAAGTGGATTTCGAGTCCACCGCCTTCAACCACTCGGCCATCTCTCCGGATATTCAGCGTCGACGCGTACGGAGCTGCCTGAAGAAGGTCTTGAGGAGACCCGCGGCCTCCTCTCCCATCAAGCCGCCATGGACCTCAAAGCTGTGGTTCAGCTGGGGGACATTGGAGAGATCCCCTACTGTTCCAGCGAAGCCTCCCTTGGGATCGGTGCATCCGAAGACACAGCGCTCGACTCGGGACTGGACCATCGCGCCAGCACACATAGGGCAGGGCTCCAAGGTCACCACGACTGTGCACCCCTCAAGTCGCCACGTGCCGAGCTTTTCGGCGGCGAGACGTATCGCGAGGAGCTCTGCGTGGGCGGTGGGATCCTGCGCTCGCTCCCGGAGGTTGTGGGCCTCTGCGATGATCTGGCCGTCTTTGACGACCACTGCACCGACAGGGACCTCTCCGAGCTCTGCGGCCTGAGCCGCGAGGGCGAGCGCCCGCTCCATGAAGGGCTGGAAGGCGTTGCTCATTTTCTGCGCCTGTTCAAAGACCTGCGGGGACGTCGCCCCCGTTGACGCACCGTATTATGACCCTGCGCGGAGTCTGTCAACCCGGAGTGTGTGTTGTGGTGCTGTTTTGGTTTCTCGCCGGGTGCAGCGGGCACCCCCTGGTCGACCAGGTGCTGGTCCTGGACCGCGATGAGGACGGATCCTACGGGCTCGTCCCGCGCGAGCTCTCCACCCTTGAGGATCGGCAGCGCCTCGTCGGCCCAGAGGGGCACGGGTACCGGGGCGGCCTGCTCGACGCGGGGGGCTACAGGGAGGGAGGATCGCTAGACATCGCCTGGGTGGACGAGGGCGGTGTGGGGGTGTCGGTGGACGAGGACGGGCTGATCCTGTGGTCCTTCTATGGGCAGCTCGCGGGTGCCTGGCAGGATCTCGAGGATCGCGGCTACCAGGGGCCAGAGAGGGGGGTGGCCATCGCGTACAACCCCGTGTCGGTGATGGACTTCCAGGCGGCCGAGAACGCGGCCTACGCTACCTCGATGCACACCTTCCTGCTGTTCCCGGACATGCTCCAGCATGGGGTCCCCCTGGCGGCGAACGCGGGGGTGGTGCGCCACGAGTTCGGGCACGCCTGGTTCCACGCGCTGGTGGTCGGCGATCCGCACGCCAGCCCCGCCTGGATCGACGACGGGGTGGTCGCAGAGGCCAACGCGGTGGCGGCCCTCAACGAGGGCTTCGCCGACACGACCGCGACCCTGCTCCTCGACGATCCGGCCTTCATCGAGGCCAGCCTGGACATGCCCTCGCGCGACGTGCGGGGAGACTGGGCCGCCGCGCCGGAGGACTACCCGGATCCAGACGCGGAGCTCAACCTGCTCGACATGTACGACCCCTATGTGCTGGGGACGGTGTTCGCGTCGATGGCCTGGGACGTGCGCGAGGCCACCGACCCAGACACGGCGCTTGACCTCGCGGTGCGGTCCCTCACCACCTGGGGCGAGGAGGCGGACTGGCTGAACATCGACCGCTACGCGGTGATCTACGCGGAGCTTGCCGCCTCAGACCCCCTCGCTGGCCCTGCCGCGTGTGCGTCCCTCGCGGCGCGCTTTCCCCACGTCGAGGAGCCCCCTTCATGCGCGCGCTGATGCTGATGGCGGTGCTGGTGCCGGGCATCGCCCTGGGCGGTGACACCGCCGGGCTGTTGCTCTCCGGGGTGGGTGGGCAGACCGCCTCTCGCCACGTGCTCACCGCGGGGGTGGGCGCCTGGTACACCACCGCGCCGCGGCCGTGGTCGGTCACCGGTGAGGTGATGGGCACCGGGCAGGGCCGGGGAGACGCTATCTACCGCTACCAGCAGGGTCTGGCGCGGATCTCAGCGGTGGGCGGGGTGGCGCTGGGCACGCACGCCACCACCTTCCACGCCGGGGTGGGGCCGGCGCTGCTCTTGGCGCGGGGCACCCTCGACGCAGGCGACGAGAGGTGGGCATGGACCCAGGTGCGGGGAGGGGTCCGGGGCAGGGTCGCCCTCGACGGCCCCCTGGGAAGGGGGCTGGGCTGGACCTGGAGCACGGGCGTCACCGGGCATGACCGGGGCGCCGACTGGGACGCTGGGCTGGGGCTGGGGGCGGCGTGGTGAGGCGCGCCCTGCGGCTTGGGGCTGTCGCGGCCCTCCTCGGGGCAGGCACCGCCTGCTCCACCCTCTCCACCCTGCACGGGGCGCGCACCCTGGACCCAGGCCAGACGCAGGTGGGGGTGGCGCTCTCCGTACAACAGGGTGGAAACGCACTCTCCAACGCAGGGATCCCCCTGCCTCAGACCGAGCTCGCCCTGCGGGTGGGGCTGGCGGAGGACGTGGACGTGGGCGCTCGCCTCTACCTCCTGGGGGCTGGGATGGACGCCCGCTACCGCTTCTACCACCAGGGGCGGTGGCACCTGGCGGTGGATCCGGGGATCTCTGGCTTCTGGATCCCGATCGGGGGGCTGGCGAAGCAGGGCTCGGTAGAGACTCAGGTGCCGGTGATCGCCGAGCTTGAGCTGGGGGACAACAGCTCGTGGTCCCTGGGGCCCAGGGTGGTGCTGCGCGACCAGTTCAACGGCATCGACGATGACGCGCTGGGCGCGGGGTCTGTGGCTCGGCTGGACGTGTTCGCGGGGGCCGGCACCAGGCTGGAGCTGCGTCACCGCCGCCTGGTGCTGGGGGTCTCCGGCGATCTGCTGGGGCAGCCAGCCCGCCACGGGGGGCCCGCCTGGTCCGCCGGGGTGGATTTCAGCCTGAAGCGGCCGAAGTGAGAGGGTGAGGGGCTGGCCTCGGTCATCCCTTCGTCCAGGGTGTGATGCACGGCCCGGTCACCGTGTGGAAGGCGATGGCCATCGTCTGCCTAGGCACGAGCCCACGACGACCGGCCAGCGCTCTCACCCGTCGCATCTGCGGAGAGCTCGCAGGGACGTCCCTCCAGCAGGCACCCTGTAGGCCTGACCGGGCTGTGAAGCGCACCCTTCGCCCATGAACAGAGATTCTTCAGCGCCCCCTTGGGCATGGGCGGGGGCCGAGCGAGGCGGTCCCACGCCCGCCCTCTCCAGACCCCCCGAGGCCCTGCGGCGGGGGTGGCCGCTGCGCCGCTTGGGCGAGGCGAGGAACAAGGCCGTCCTGGGAGGGTCCTCCCGGCGCTCGGGGGCGGCGCGCCCTCGCCTGAGCGCGCCGCCCACCGCGGCTAGGGGCAGGTCCAGTTGGTGTCGGTGACGATCGTGTGGCAGTCGTACTCGTAGCCGGAGTACTCGCACAGCGCATAGGTGTAGTGGTAGGCGCGGCCCTGGTCGAGGGTGCCTGTCTCCTCGATGGTCCCGTAGTTTCCGACGGTGTAGTTGTCGTAGGTATAGGCGACGAGCCCGGAGCGGAGGAAGCGGCTCTCGCTGTGGTTGGGGTAGTGGGTCTGGTGGTAGGTCTGGGTGCGCCGCTGGCCGCTGGCGTACCAGGTCTCATCGCTGCTGTAGGTGGTCTCGTCGAGGTAGGGGGAGCCGAGCGCGAGGTGAGCCCAGCCCTGCAGCGGGCGGTAGACGTCGTACCCATCGGGGCGGATCCCTGCGAATTCCTCCCCACCCAGGTTCCCGGACTGCCCCCGGGGTCCCAGGGTGGGGAAGGTGATGTCCAGGCCCTCGGGGGGGATGGCGAGCCGGGTCTGGTATCGGGTGTCGTGCTCGTCGGCCCAGTAGGCCCAGAGGAGGTCGCTGCAGCCGTCCTCTGCGTAGCGCAAGGTGCCTGTGGTGTCACGTTCGCTTCGGTAGAAGCTGCCGTAGTCGCTGTCGTCAGGGTCGATGTTCTCGCTGTGGTAGATGGAGCCGTCTGGGTGGTAGTCGTAGTGGGCGATCCAGTCGGTGTCGCCGTCCCCGTCCCGGTCGACGCGCTTCTCGATCAGGTTGTCCATGGCGTCGTAGTCCCACCAGGTCTGGGAGTCCGGGATGTCGTCGCCGGTGAGGTCCGAGGCCTCCCAGAGGAGGTGTCCTCTCCCGTCCCATGTGCGCCGCCTGTGGTGGTCCACACCTTGTTGGAGCCAGTACATGTACTCTTCGATGAGGTCTCCGTCGGCGTTGTAGGTGTAGCGGTGCTCTTCGTCGAGGACGCCCCTGTGGTGTTTCCTCTCCAGGACGAGCCGGCCGTCCTGGTCGTAGGTGCGGGTGCGGATGTCCTCGACGATTCCGCCGGTTGGGGCGTCCTCCTCGCAGGTCTGGGTGAGTCCGTCGCCGCTCCAGGTGCAGAGGTACTGCCTTGCGATGTCGAGGATGCCGTCGCCGTCGAGGTCTTGGTAGACCCGGTCG
>JAFGVK010000135.1 GCA_016938035.1 Deltaproteobacteria bacterium
GCCGTCGTTGTCCACGTCCACGGGCTCCTCTTTGCGACAGCCGAGGAGCGAGAGGGTGATCAGGGAGAAGAGAGAGAGCGCGCGCATAGAGCCTCCGAGACAGGTCCCGAGATTCTACGGCATTTCACTGCGACGCGTCCGAGGCGGTCAGAAGCGGGTATGATCGCTGGGTCTTGGTGCTCCTATCCCGTGGTTGGAGACGATGTCTCGCGCAGCTATGGGGCGCGCGCCGGGAGCGTCCTCCGGGGGCGTGCCGAGCGGCGCGCGCCGCGGCGGATGCCCGACTGGGCGTGCCGGGTCCGGTCGGGTTGACGCCGGCGGCTCGGCGCGACGCGTGGCAGCCTCGTGGTGGTGGCGTCGTTCAAGGGCTCCTACCAGGATGCTCGACGGCGGGATCAGGCGGCGCGCAGCTCCTCGGCGCGCCGCCGCCACCTGCGGCGCTGGTCGGCCCAGTAGGCCGTCCACCAGCCGTTGGCCTTCAGCACGCACAGCGCGAGGATGTTGTCGACGTTGTCCGGGTGCCAGAAGGCCCCAAGGATCTGTCAGTGGGGGGCGGTGGTGAGCAGAGACATCTCAGCGGCCCATCGTGACCACCAGGGGGGCCGCAGGGTGGGCATGGCCCGCCGAGCTCAGGGTGACGGTATCGCTGGGGAGATCCCGCTCCAGCAGGGTGAGGACCTCCTCTGCAACCGCCTCGGTGCTGCGCCCGTCGATCAGCAGGTCGTGGTCCTCCACCAGCACGCCGGCCCCCGGAGAGGGGGCCTCATCGGGGACCACCAGGGGGACCGCCGCCGCGAGGATGCGCCCCGCCCGCGCCGTCGCCTCTGGGCCGGCCCCCCCGTCCAGCAGCAGCACCCAGGGGGCCTGGCGGTGCTCGGGACCGGAGCACGCCAGCGCCCGGTCGCCGCACAGGAGCCAGCGGGCCTCGCCTCGGGTCCACCACCTCGCCCCCTCGCAGCGCAGGCGGGCGCAGCCCTCCTCGTCAGGCTCGAAGGCGAGGGTGCCCTCGTCCAGGGTCCAGCGGCCGGTGCTCTCCACCGGACCGTCTCCTCGCCAGACGCAGTCGGCGCGGCCGTCGGGGTGCAGGGTGTAGCGCTCGCCGCCGGCCTCGCAGCGGAGCCCCTCCGCCAGGGCCTCAGCGGCGGGCACCACCCGGGCCTGCTCCCACGGGGGCGCGCTCAGGACGGGCTCCTGGGACACGGGGGCCTCGACGATGCGCCAGGTGAGGGTGCCCTCGGGGGCCTCGCGAGCCTCCAGCACCTCTCCCTCGCGGACGAGCCAGCCCAGCACCTCGACCTCATGCCCTGGGGCCCCCGCCGGCAGGTGCCGCCAGGACCAGCCCTGGTCGCGGACCGCGAAGCGGCCCTCCTGCGCCGCCTGGGTGCAGCGTTCCGCGCAGCTCAGGACCAGCGCCTCGGTGCTGCTCCCGATCAGGGTGGCCTGCCCTCCCTGGAGCTCCGGGTGGGGCCAGGCGCCGCCGCAGGCGAGGGTGAGGACGGCGAGGAGAGAGAGCGCCAGCATCGCCCTCATCGCTCGTCCTCCCCACCGAGCACCCGCTCCCTGGCGGAGCGCAGCGAGCCCCCGACCCACGCTCCCCACGCCTGGGCGCTGGAGGCATCAGCCTCTGGGGCCTCGGCGGCGAGGGCTTCCTCGGCCGTGGAGAAGGCAGGCTCCCAGCCCGCCCAGGGGGAGTTGGAGGGGCGGGCGTAGAACTCCAGGTCCTTCGCCTCGCCGAGCTTCTCGGTGTCGGCGACGTGGATCCCGCTGCCCTCCCGGTGTTGGCCTGAGATGGGGTCGACCTCGCGGGCGGCCCGGCTGTGGGCGCCCAGCCGTCGCACCGAGCGCGCGACGTGGGGGCCGACCAGGGCGGGATCGGTGCTCTGGTCGAGGAGGAAGCTGCCCTCTTGCCAGGTGCCGTCGGCGGTGACCCGCTCGCCGCTGCGCTTCGCCAGCCCGTAGGCCTCCACGATGAGCACCAGGGTGTTGTGCCCGCCCGCGGAGCGGCGGTATCGATCCCAGGTCTGGGACACGTCTCCGGGCTTGATCCGGGACGGGAGCACGCGCTCCCCGAAGTCGGCGATGTCCAGGGCCGCGGTGGCCCCCTCTAGGCGCTCGTCGTGCTCGAACCGGGCGTAGCGGTAGTCCAGCAAGAAGGCCTCGTACTCGGCGCTCCCTTCCTGGAGCCCTGCCTCTGCCGCCGCCTCGATCGCCGCCTCGACCAGCGCGCCGTCTCCCAGGCTGGCGATGGCGGCGTCCACGGCCTCCAGGGTCTTCGCCGGCGCGGAGAAGAGGTTCAGGTAGACCACCGATTTCATGGAGATGTCGGCCCCGCCGATGGTGATCCGCTCCCCCGCGCTCTGGTGGTCGAGCTCCAGAAATTCCTCGGGGGCGTAGTCGCCCGTGTCGTAGAGTCCCGCGAGCTCGAAGACGGTCGAGACCGCGCCGACGCAGTGGAACTCGCCGTCGGGCTCGAAGACCCGCTCCACGTCCCGGCCATAGGTCGTGCCCGACGCACCCACCCAGCGAGACCCATTCCACTTGATCTTCTCGCCCTGCTCATCCGGGGTGCGAAACACCCCACCCTCGCCGGTGCCCTGCATGTCGCCCAGCGGGACGCCGTTCACGGTGTACGCCCCGTAGCGGGTCTGCTCCTCGATCGCTCCGGCGTCGCGTCGGGCCTCCCAGGCCTCGGTGCCGTAGTCCTCGCCATAGCCGAGCTTGAGCATCTCAGTGAGCATGTCGGCGCGTGGCGTGTGCTCCGGCGCTGTGTCGACCCCCTCGGGGACCTGCTCCTCCTGATCGAGGGCTGGGTCTCTGGCCCACAGGCTCTGACGGGTGGCGTCGGCGAAGTCCGACATCCAGGTGCCGATCCCGGTCAGTCCACCGTCCGCGGTGAAGCGCTGCCCGGCCATGCCCTCTCCCCGACGGACCGCTGCGTCGCCCGCCTGGAGGAGGGTGCTGGCGGCCCCCGCGAGGAGCCCACCCTCCGCGGTCGGCCCCACGCCGAGCGCCTCCAGCTCTCGAGACAGGTTGGCGTCCGCCAGGACGAGCTGCTGCCCCTGGGGCCCCAGTCGCTGGTAGAGCGCGTGGACGTCCCCGGGGGCGGCGCCGCCCTGCTGCAGCGCCGACATCAGCTGGCCGAGGGCCTCGAGGTCCACGCCGCGCTCGGCGGGGAGCTCGCGTCTCCCCGCGCGCTCGGGGGACTGCTGGCTCACGGCTGGAGACTTCGTCGGCATCTTCCCTCCTCGGGCGGTGGATCCCCTGCGATGATAGAGGCGCGCAGGCGGCTGCTTCAAGCAAAATGGGGTGTGTTCGCTCGGTCTTGGCGCTCCTATCCCGTGGTTGGAGGTAGTGTCTCGCGCAGCTATGGGGCGCGCCGGGAGGGTCCTCCGGGGGCGTGCCGAGCGGCGCGCGCCGCGGCAGATGTCCCGCTGGGCGTGCCGGGTCCGGTCGGGTTGACGCCGGCGGCTCGGCGCGACGCGTGGCAGCCTCGTGGTGGTGGCGTCGTTCACAGGCTTCTCCCAGGATGCTCGACGGCGGGTTCACCCACTCGATCCGGTTCTATAAGAGACAAGTTTGCATCGCCAATCGTGCCGCAATCCACCGCTCACCCTCCCATCCGTCGCGCCAGGGGCTCCTCCTCACGGGCCCCTCGAGGGCGAGGCTATGGAGCCCACAACACCGCCCTCCTGGACAGGGTGGGCCCAGCCGGTAGGGGCCAGGGGGGGGGCAACGACGTATCGCCACGAATCGCCCTGCGCCGTTGCTTGGGTAGATCCGGCATCCGTGGGGTTCAGGCGGCGCGCAGCGCCTCGGCGCGGCGTCGCCACCTGCGGCGCTGGTCGGCCCAGTAGGCCGTCCACCTGCCGTTGGCCTTCAGCACGCGCAGCGCAAGGATGATGTCGACGTTGTCCGGGTGCCAGAAGGCCCCACGGATCTTCAGCCGCGGCGGGACGATGCTCGCATGGCAGCTCTCCACCTCGCTGCTCGCTGTGCTCCACCCCCGCTCCCGATACTCTTCCTACGCCACGGCGTCGGCGTTGTGCTCGAACTACCAAGCGGCGAGCCGCTGGGCGTCGTCCCTGGACGGCTCGTCGGGGCCGGACCGCTCCCAGGTGGCGCGCAACTCCGCGACGACCGAGGCAACCTCACCGGCTTCGAGCCGGCTCATCGCGGCGCGCGCCCACTCCTGGGCGGGGGTGCCGGTGAGCTTTCCCAGGGCCTCACCTGCCTCGGTCAGGTGCTCCCGACAGTGAGGCCATTCCAGGATGAACCTGAACTTCACCGCGCTGAATTCGTCCTCGAGGCGCCTGCGGACGTAGCGGACCCCGTCCGCGATGCCGCGCACCTCCGTGTCCTCCGACCAGCCCTTGGGCAGTGCTAGGTCGAGCAGGTCGCGGAAGGCCGGCACTAGGTCCCCTTGTGGGGCGTAGCGTGTACAGCCGGTCCACCTCGCCCGACTTCTGCAACAGGCCTGCCATGACCTGCTCGTAGCGGGTCACCTTTCGACGCTTCGGCAGCTTGCGCACCGGCGTGAGCTCTGGCTCCTCACCCTCGGGGGCCTCGATGGGCTCCCGCGTGGCGACGGGGACATGCCCGCGTGGTACTCCACCTCCAGCCCCTCGGCAGCGGGAGGCTGCTCGCGGGGCGGCTTCTCCAGCATCTGCTCCGCCTCCGACAGCCGTCGATGAACGCTCGGAAACGCCGGCCGTGCTCGTGCAGGAAGCGCAGCGCCGTGGTGCGGCCCATCTGCACGCCCGGGTGATGGCGCTCCAGCTTGGCGACCGCCTTCGCGCAGGACGCGTCCGAAGCCAGGTCGATGATGTCTTCCTGCAGCAGCGGCGACCACGTCTCCTGGTCGGTGCCCAGCTAGGCGTGCAGCGGCCCGAGGACCCACTCGATCCGATTCCATCAAAAATAAGGTTACACCAATGGGATGCACGCGTTGCATACCAATTTCCCCGCTCGCCACTCCAACCGCCGTGCCAGGGGACCCTTCTCACGCGCCCCTCGGGGACGCGGCTTAGGATCCCACAACTCCGCGCTCCTGGACGGGACGGGCTCATCCGGAAAGAGCCAGGGGGGAGACACGCCTCTTAGCCCAAAACCTCCCCTGCGTGGTTGATTTGGTGGATCCGGCATGCGTGGGAGGACCGACACTCCCCGGCAGCACGTGTAGACGTCCTGCACCTCGACAACCCCGAAGGGCGTCCTCCGAGGCCAGCGCGTGTGCTGAAGCACCGCCTTCAGCTTGTCGCAGCCGCAGCGCCCCCGATGCGCCCGGGCGTGCAGGAGACGCACGCCGAGGGCGTCCTCGACCAGGCCCAGGGCCCGTCACCTCCCCGGCCAACGCCTCCGCGGCGAGCAGTTCCCCCAGACCCGAGCGGTCGAGGTCTTCGGTGAGCCACTCGCGGAAGGTGCTCCGGGCAGCGGCGAGCAGTGTCTGGACTGCGGGGGGCAGCATGGGGAGACTCCTTGGCGGGAACCACCGGATCACCCACCCCCCGCGCCTTGGTCACCTCCTTCACCACGGCGGATGGAGCTGACCCTCAGAAGCCCAGCAGCGTCCCGAGCTGGAACACCAGCAGGCTGGCGAGGTACGCGAGCGCCTGTATGTACCCAAATTGGAAGGCGGTCCAGCGCCATGACCTCGTCTCCCGCAGGGTGACGGCGATCGTGGACACGCACTGGAGGGCGATGAGGAAGTAGACCATCAGCGAGACGCCGGTGAGGGGGGTGTAGAGCCTGGACCCGTCGGGCTTTCGGGCGTCACGCATCACCTCGCGCAGCGAGTCCCCGTCCTCCCCCACCCCGTAGACCAGGCCCATGGTGGCCACGAAGACCTCGCGCGCGGCCATCGAGCCAACCAGCCCCACCCCGATCCTCCAGTCGAAGCCCAGCGGCGCGATGATCGGCTCCATCGCGTGCCCCAGCTGCCCCGCTGCGCTGTACTCAATCGCCCGGGCGTGCTCCTGCTGCTCGGTGAGCGGTGCCTGCGCCGGCTCCAGCACGGGAGGCGCGGGGAAGGTGAACATCAGCCACAGCACGGTGCTCGCGACCACGATGACCGTGCCCGCGGTCTTGAGGAAATCCAGGGATCGCTCCCACATCACCCGCCCCATCAGCCCCAGCGAGGGCAGGCGGTAGGGGGGGAGCTCCAGCAGCATCGGCGAGGGCTTGCCGGGCAACGCGACGCGCCCCAGCACCCCCGCCACCGCCAGGGTGAGCAGGGTGGAGATGCCGTAGATCGCGAACATCATCAGGGTGCCCAGCGAGAGCGGCCCGAGCACCCGCTCGGTGGCGGGGAACAGCGCGGCGATCACCAGGGTGTAGACCGGGAGGCGCGCTGAGCACGAGATGAGCGGCAGCACCATGATCGTCAGCAGGCGCTCGCGCCGCCGATCCATGGTCCTGGTGGCGAGAATGGCGGGGACCGTGCAGGCGAACCCAGAGATCATGGGCACGAAGGCCTGCCCCTGAAGCCCCAGCCGGCCCATGATGCGATCCGAGACCATCGCGGCCCTGGCCATGTAACCGGAGCCCTCTAGCAGGGTGATCAGGGCGAAGAGGATCAGGATCTGCGGCAGGAACACCACCACGGCCCCCACCCCGCCCAGCACCCCGTCCACCAACAGGGAGGTCAGGAAGTGCTCGGGCAGCGCCGAGGCGATCACCGCGCGCACCCACCCCACAGCGGCCTCCAGCCCGTCCATCATCGGCGCGGCGAGGTCGAACAGGGACGAGAACACCACCGCCATCACCCCAAGGAAGGCCACCAGCCCCCACACGGGGTGGGTGAGCACCGCGTCGACCCGGTCCGAGAAGGGCACGGACCTGCGGGTGTGCCAGAGGTAGTGGCGGCGATCCATGTCGATGTGGGCGTAGCGGGCCTGAGTCACCTCCATGTCCAGGTCATGCCCGTGCCCGATCATGTCCTCGCGCATCGCCAGCACCCGCTCGCGCAGGGCGGGAGAGATGCCGCGGAGGTCATCGCCGGGCTGGAGGCTCATCAGGCACCACAGGGCGACGGCCCTGGCCCTGTTCGTGGCGAGCGGCCCCGCCAGCGCTCGCACCGACGGGGTGAGCCCGTCGAGGTGAGCCTCCAGATCGGGACCTGGGCTCCAGTGCCAACCGGAGGCGTCTGCCAGGGGCGGCGCGCGCAGCACCTGGTGGAGCAGCAGGCTCAGGCGATCCAGCCCCTTCCCCTCCTTGGCCACCACCCCCACAGCGGGGATGCCCACGTGCTCTGCGAGGGCCTCGATGTCGATTTTGACGCCCTGCTTGTGGGCCTCGTCCATCATGTTGACCACCGCCACGGCCGGCAGCCCAAGCTCCTGCACCTGCAGCAGCAGGTACATGCTGCGCTCCATCCTGGTGGCGTCGAGCACCACCAGCACCGCGTCGGGGGGGGACCAGGGGCCGTCCTCGCGCCGACCCAGCAGCTCGTCGATCGCCACCTGCTCCTCGGCGGAGCGCGCGTAGAGGCTGTAACAGCCAGGCACGTCTACCAGCTCGATGCGGGCGCGATCGTAGAGCTGACACCACCCCACGGCCCGCTCCACCGTGATGCCGGGGTAGTTCCCCACCTGGGCGCGCTCCCCGGTGAGGTGGTTGAACAGGGTGCTCTTGCCGGTGTTCGGGTTCCCCACCACCGCCACCCGGAACTGAGCGCGCTCCACCTCCTCGGTGGCGTCAGCGCCCGGGAGCTGGAAGGCCACCCTGCCCCCCATGGGCTCCGGCGTGGGCGTGGGGCGCTCCAGATCGATGACCACCCCGACCAGCGCCGCGTCCTCTTTGCGCAGGGTGAGGCGCGCGTCGCGCACCGAGATGGTGATCGGGTCCCCCAGCGGTGCCACGTGGACCACCCGGACCTCTACCCCCGGCAGCAGCCCCATCTCCAGGATGCGCCGTCGCCAGGCGCCGTCACCGCCAACCGTGGTCACACGCGCGCGCTGTTCCCGTGGGAGCTGATCCAGGCTAAGACTCAAGGGCGAGATCTCCAGCCGGCCGACCTAACCTGTTTTCCCCCGCGAGGTAGCCTTGCACACCGTCCAGACCCCTCGCGAGACCCTGGTCGACCGGATCAGGCAGGTGGAGTTTCTCAGCCTGCTGCCCAGCGAACACCTCGAGCTGCTGGCGAGGAGCAGCATGATCCGCGAGGGCGACAAGGGCGAGGTGCTCTTCCGACAGGGGCAGGTGGGCGCGCAGTTCCTGTGGCTGATGGAGGGGGGCCTGCGGCTGACCCGCACCCAACCAGACGGGCGAGAGAAGGTCATCCACCTGTTCTCCAGCCCCGCGCTGGTGGCGGAGGCCGCCATCCTGCTCGGACAGCCCCTGCCCGCCACCGCGACCCTCACCGGGCCCAGCCGCATCCTCCACATCGACCGAGGCGCGGTCCGCGAGGCCGTTCAGACCCACCCCGACCTGGCCCTGAACCTGCTGGGGAGCGTGATGCTCCGCCTGCGCGAGCTGACGCGCTCCCTCGCCAACCACGGGCAGAGCAGCGGGGTGGCCCGGGTGGCGGCCTACCTGCTCGGGAGGGTGGACGAGAGCGGGGCCCTGGTGCTGCCCGCATCGAAGAAGGACGTGGCCTCCTACCTGGGGATGCAACCAGAGAGCTTCTCGCGGGCGCTGGCTGCCCTCAAGCAGCAGGGCCTGATCGAGGTGCGTGACCAGCAGATCCAGGTCTGCGATCTCGCCGCGCTGAGCGCGGTGATGAGGTAGCGGAGCTCGCACGTCACGCGGTTGCTGCGCCGAACTTGACCAAGGTCAAGGCCCCCTTCCCTCACCAAGCATACTAGAATCGGCACTCGGTTGAGGGGGCGCGCCATGTCTGAGATGTTCTGCTTCCAGTGTGCCGACACCGCCCGGGGAGAGGCCTGCACCGTCAGGGGAGTGTGCGGACGCGAGCCTGAGGTCGCCGCCCTGCACGACCTGCTGCTGTTCGCGACCGTCGGGCTCTCCCAGGTCGCGCACAGGGTCAGGCTGTCCAAGCTCCGCGATCCCAGCGCGGACGCGCTGGTCCTCCGCGCGCTCAGCGCCGGGCGCACCAACGCGCTCTCCGACGGACCGCGGGTGGAGGACCTCACCAGGGAGGCGGTTGACCTCCGCGAGCGCCTGCTGCGCGCGCACCGGGAGGTCGCGGGCCCTGCGGTATGGACGCCGACGGTCGCCGCGACCTTCGCCCCGGCGATGGACTACCACGAGCTCATCCACCAAGCGGACGTGGTGGGGCTCGGCGCGAGGCGCTCGATGGAGCAGCCAGAGGTGGTGGCTGCACAAGAGCTGGTCATCTACGGGCTGCGGGGGCTGGCCGCCCACGCGGTCCAGTGCGAGGAGGTGGAGGAGCGGGTGCTCGCCTTCGTCCACGAGGCGCTCGACGCGCTCACTCACCTGCGCTCCACAGAGGCGCTCGCGGGGCTGGCTCGCCGGGTGGGGGAGCGACACAAGGTGGTCCTCCATCGGCACGCGCACGAGCTGGCCCGACGCTTCGGCGAGCCCGTCCAGACGCTGGTCCGCACCACCCCGGTCAGGGGGAAGGCGATCTTGGTGAGCGGACACGACATCGCCGCGCTGGAGCGGGTGCTGCGCCTCGCGGACGGGCAGCGTGTGAAGGTCTACACCCACGGTGATCTGCGCGACGCCCACGCCTACCCCGCGCTCCGCGGGCACGTGGCGCTAGCCGGTCACCTTGAGGGGGCGTGGTTCGACCAGCGCAAGGTGTTTGAAGCCTTCCCCGGGCCGGTGCTCGTCACCTCCGATCGCCTGCTCCGCCCCAGCGCCCAGCTCTCGCAGCGGCTGTTCACGACGGGGAGCGCAGGCTGGACCGGCGTGCCCCACCTGGACAGCTCGCTGGCGCCTCTGCTCGCCAAGGCCCACGCGCTCCCCGGCTACCCGGAGGATCAGGAGGAGGCGTTTGGGCAGACGGGCCTCGGACGCGCAGCCGCGGAGGACAAGATCCGAGAGGTCGCCGCGGCGCTGCGCTCCGGGCGCCTCCAGCGGGTGCTGGTGATCTCGGGAGAGGACCAGCGCGGTCGCAAGGGCGCCTATTACGAGGATCTCTCCGCCAGGATACCGGCGGGTACCGCGGTGATCGCGGCCGGGAGCGTGGCCACGCGCCTCTCCGCCCTCGCCGAGCGCCCGGACGAGGCCTCCTTCCTGGACCTAGGGACGCTGACCGGGACCGCTGGGGTGGCCGGCCTCGTGGACCTCCTCGCCACGGAGCTCCGCGTCCCCGTCAGCGGGCTCCCCCTCACCCTCATGCTCAGCTGGTACGGCCAGCGGTCGGTGGCTCAGCTGCTGGCGAGCGTCGCGTCACAGATGCCACCGCGCTACATCGGTCCGGTGCGCCCCGCCTTCCTGACCCCAGCCCTGCAGGACACGCTCCTCCCCGGGTGGGATCTGCGCCCCGTCCAGCAGGCTCAGGCCGACGCGCTGGCGATGTTCGGGCCCGCCTAGCCGCGCCCGCGGAGATCGAATGACACGACCCCTCGGCGCCGCGCACGCGATCGCGGCGGCGCTGCTGTTCTCGGCGCACCTGTTTCGGGCAGGGCACCTCCCTGCCGCCCTCGCCACGGCCCTCTTCCCCCTCCTCCTCCTCTGGCGCACCCGGTGGGTGCTCAGGACGATGCAGGCCGCCTTTCTCGCCGCCAGCGCCGAGTGGCTCCGGACAGGGCTGACCCTCGCCCTCGACAGGGCGTCGGTGGGCGCGCCCTACCTGCGGATGGTGTTCATCCTCGGGGCGGTCTCTGGCTTCACCGCCCTAGGCGCGCTGCTCCTAGAGCGCCAGCGGGAGCGCTACCCGCGCCATGACGCGACCATCGCGAGCCTCGGGGCGATCACCGTCGCGGCGGCGCTGTTGATCCCGGTGCAGGGCTTCGTCAGGATGGACATGGTGCTGCTGGAGCGATTCTTCCCTGGCGGCGGCTGGGTCGAATTGGGGCTGGTGCTCCTGTACACCGGCTGGATCGCGGAGCGGCTGGTGGAGAACAGCAGGCTGTGGCGGGGGCGCCTGTGGACGCTCTTCTCGGCGGTGTTCTTCCTTCAGCTGCTGCTGGGCCTGGGGGGGCTGGACCGCTTCCTCCAGACGGGTCAGCTCCACCTGCCGGTGCCCGCCCTGATCATCGCGGGGCCACTCTATCGTGGGGAGGGGCTGTTCATGCCGATCCTCTTCCTCTCTACCATCGCCCTGGCGGGACCGATCTGGTGCTCGCACCTGTGCTACATCGGCGCGTGGGACCACGCCTCCTCCACCGCAGTGAGCCGCCCAGAGGTCCCTGGGCGCTGGCGCCCCTGGGGCAGGGTCTTCACCCTGGCGCTGGTAGTGGTCGGCGCCCTCACCCTCAGGGGCTTGGGGGTCCGAACCCCCATCGCGGCCGCGGCGGGGGGCGCCTTTGGGCTGATCGGGGTGGCGATCATGCTGCTGGTGTCGCGCAAGAAGGGCTACATGGCCCACTGCACCGCGTGGTGCCCGGTAGGGCTGGTGGCGATCACCCTCGGGCGCCTCAACCCCTTCCGGGTCACCCTAGGTGGCTCCTGCACCCAGTGCGGCGCCTGCACCCCTGTGTGCCGCTACGACGCCCTCCGGCCAGAGCACCTGGCCGGCGGCCAGGTGGGGTCCTCCTGCACCCTCTGCGGCGACTGCGTGCAGCGCTGCCCCAGGTCCCAGCTCCAGTACCGGTTCCTCCGGTGGCAGGGCGAGGGAGTCCGGATCGCCTTCGTCGCCCTGGCCGCCGCCCTCCACGCGGTCTTCCTGACCCTGGCGCGGATTTGATCCGGGAGACTATTTCATATAATCTTTGCGGCACCATTCGCCGTGCGGTGTCACAATCAGCGCGCTGGGGCACTCACTGTAGGAGCGCGATGTGACGCGTCACAACCTTCGCCTGGATGGTTCATGGAGCACGATATGCGCCTGATTTCTCTCTCCGCGGTCCTCCCTGTCGCGCTGTTGGCGCTCTCCGCATGCAAGTCCGACTACGACGTGATCCCCGAGCCTGAGCACGAGACCATCCCGCTCGACACCGCGGCGCCAGCGGCTGGCCCGGTGGCGGTGTGCAGCGTGGACAACGACCGCGTGCGCCCGATCCACGAGAACACCGTCTTCCGCGGCAACGAGTCCTATGACGCTGACGGGCTGGAGATCGTTGGCTGGGAGTGGCGCCTCGTCGAGAGCCCGAGCGGATCGGTGGCCCAGATCGGCGCAGGCGTAGGGGCCGCCGGCGCCGCGCTGTCGGACCGCACCTTCACCGCGGACATGGCGGGCACCTACGTCGCAGAGCTGACGGTGATGAACGAGCAGTTCGTGATGTCTGAGCCCTGCACCGTGGCCATCGACGCCATCCCCGATGGCGACCTGTGGGTCGAGATGTACTGGGACGCCACGGGGGAGGACATGGACCTCCACCTGCTGCGCGAGAACGCCGGCTACGTCTCTGCTGGCGACTGCTACTACGCCAACTGCGTGGGGGGACTGGAGTGGGATCAGCCCGGCTCCGCCGACAACCCCTCGCTGGACCTGGACGACATCCCGGGCATGGGCCCCGAGAACATCAACATGTCCATGCCCTCGTCGGACTACTACACGGTGGTGGTCCACGACTACCCCGGCAGCTCCCGCACGGCAGCCACCAACGTCACGGTCAAGGTCTTCCTCGGCGGGGCGCTGATGTTCGAAGACACCCGCTCGATCTCCGGCGAGGATAGCTACAATCACTTCGCCCGGATCGACTGGCTGACTCAGACCGTCACGCCGCTCTAGCGCCGTGCCATCCCCGTCCCGGTGAACCGATGCGCCTCCTCCTCCTCTGGGTACTGACCGCCTGTAAGGGCATGACGCCGCTCAACGAGACGGATCCCCGCCAGAGCGCCGCTGAGGATCAGGCGCGCGTGTCCGTGGACGAGGTGCGGGTGGAGATCTACGAGGACGGCGCCTGGATCGGCCTCTCGGGAGCGATCCCGCTCGGCTCCGAGGGGCTGGTGTGGGTAGGCGGCGCTCAGTCGCCGATCGCCCTCCCCGGCGGGCTGCACACCTGGGAGCCACTGGGGACAAGCTGGCTGCTCCTTCCCGCCGAGGGGCTCTCCAGCTCCTCGGAGATCGAGCTGCTGGTCTGGGGACCGGATGGTGAAGTCCAGCACCTGCTCGCCGATGACGAGGGGCTCTGGGCGCTGGACGACTAGTCACGCCCGTGCGCCGGCGCAGGGGGCCTCCCCCTGACATCGCCAGGAGGGATAGGGCGTCCAGCCCCGCTGGTCTGCGTCGCGTGGCGGCATTGGGCGACGAGCGCGCCGGGGCCCCACAAGCCAGTCCTGACGTGCAGGCGGGCACTTGGCTGCGCGCCAGGAACCCCTGGGGTCGAAGCGCGGTGGACACAGGTTGCGTGCCGAGGGGCTTCACGAGTGTCCCCACGGCGCTGTCCCCCCGGCAGGACATCCAGCCCACGTCTCCGCCCCTGCACACGATAGCCGCCGATTCGGATCGGTAGCGACTGTGCTAAGGACGACGTCGTCATCATTGTCACCGATCGGCTCGGGCTCAGCAGCCCCCGCCACGCCCGTGGAGCGTCCCGGCAGGGTGCTACCACGAACACACCCGCGGTATCGGCGCTCTCCGCGCCGGGCGCGGGGTCACTCCGAGCCTCGGACAAGCGGGTGGTTCCACGACGCTGCGCGCTCGGACCGAATCTCCTGCCCGGCAGATCGCCCCGCAAGCGCCAGATCACACGGCGTCTGCCCACAGCACCGCACCCCCTTGGCGCACCCAATTGGCCGCCCGATCCGCGCTCCCAGGCCACCCTGGGCGATCGCGTCTATCGACGGGGCAGGCTGGAATCCCACGAGCACCGCCTCCTCGGCGCGCTGTCGGGGGTCGCCCAGGCACACAGCGGTTAGGGGAGCCCCTTCCCCGGAGCGTCCATGTCCCACGAAGTCCTGTCCCACGCCCTCTCGCTCGCTAGCGGCGGAGAACCTGTCGCGCTGGTCACCCTGGTGTCGACCTCCGCCTCCACCCCGCGCGAGGTGGGCGCAAAGATGCTCGTGCGAGGCGACGGGAGCATCGACGGGACCATCGGTGGCGGGCGTCTGGAGGCCCTGGCCATCGAGCAGGCGCTGGAGGTGCATCAGACCGGCCTGGCCCGCCTGGAGGATCTGTCGCTGCTGGACCTGGACATGGAGTGCGGCGGCAAGGTGCGGGTGTTCATCGAGCTGCTCACGGTGCCTCCCCGCCTGCTGCTGTTTGGGGGGGGGCACGTCGCGCGCGAGGTCTCCATCATCGCGACGCGCCTGGGACTGGCGGTGCACGTGGTGGACGACCGGGAGGAGTGGGCCAACCCCACCAGGTTCCCCGAGGCTGCGGCCACCCTGGCGGTGCCCTTCCTCGACGGGCTGGCGCAGCTGGGGGTCCGCAGTACGGACCGGGTGGTGATCGTCACCCGCGGACACGCCCACGACCAAGAGGTGCTGCAGGCGGTGGTGGATCGCGGGGCGCTGTACCTTGGGATGATCGGATCCAAACGGAAGGTGCTGCTCGCGCTCAAGGCCCTGGAAGAGGCCGGCGTCTCTCCGGAGGCGCTCGCCGCGATCCACGCGCCGATTGGCCTGGATCTGGGAGGCGACAGCCCCGCAGAGATCGCGGTCGCCGTGTCCGCCGAGATGATCGCCGCGGTCCACGGGAAGGAGGAGGCGCGCTCACTGTCGGCAGGACGGCGAGCGAGCCGGTAAGGCGACGGCCCCGGAGGCCGCTGCGAAGGGCGCAGGAGCAGGGCCCTAGACGACTCCGAGCGCCGCGCCGCTGCTCCTGTGCCAGCGTGCGCCGGGGGGACGGAAGGCGCAGGGTGTCCCGTCGCACCCTCCGGTACGGAGGCCAACAGCCGATACGTCACACAAAAAAAGAAGACCCCCCGGGGAGCGGTGAAGCTCCACCCGGGGGGTCTAGAATGAATGCCGGCGATGACCTACTCTCCCACAGAGAA
>JAFGVK010000021.1 GCA_016938035.1 Deltaproteobacteria bacterium
CCTCTGCCGCTACGCCGTCATCGAGAACTGCTTCGCCGCTGATAGACTCGAGAGGGCCGCCGCATGACTACATGATTGGCGCTCTAGGGGCACCCCTGACCCGGTCCCCGCGCGGCGCGCGCTGAGGTTCGCCTCGGCAGCGGCCGTGGGGGGCAGGTGGAGGGCGCCCTCCCACAGGGCCGCGGCGCTGCGCGGCCCTGTGGGAGGGCGCGCCCAGGACGGGTCCGGGGTGTGGGCTGCCGGAGCGCGCTGGGGGCACTCCGCGGTGTCGTGAGGTGGTCCGGTGGGGGGGGCGGGGCTCCCCCTATCCTCTGGGGTGAGGCACTCACCCTGGGCCCTCCCCCGCGGGCATCACCAGCGGTCTCTCTACCCCGCGTCCCCGCAACGGCCGCCGTACACGCGGGCACCCAGCGCGGTGCCGATCCCGGGTGAATCCAGGCTCGAAGCGCGACCTCTGTGAGGCGTTCCTGGGGTGACATGCGGTTCTCCGTGACATAGAGTGACGGTGTCTCATCAGGAGGAGTCTATGAAGCGGTTTTCCTTTGGATTGGTCGCCCTCGCGGCCCTTCTCGTCGGCTGCGGTGAAAAGGAGTCTCCTGTGGACTCCGGGGTGGACGACACCGACGACACCGACGACACCGATACCCCAGAGGATGTGGACGGCGACGGGTATATCGCGGCCTCGGACGGGGGCGACGACTGCGACGACCACGACGCGACGGTCCACCCCGACGCTGGGGAGCTCTGCGACGGCGTAGACAACGACTGTGACGACCTGATCGACAACGATCCGGTGAACGGCGGCGACTTCTTCTTTGACAGCGACGGCGACACCTACGGCGACGCGGCGCAGACCGTGAGCGCCTGCGCTGCGCCGGCTGGCTACGTCGAGAGGAGCGGCGACTGCGACGACACCGACGCCTCGTTCAACCCCGGCGCCACCGAGCTGTGTGACGGGGTGGACAACGACTGCGACGGGCAGCTGGATGAGGGCTGCGGCGGTGACACCGACGCGGACGGCGATGGGTTCATCGCCGAGGCGGACGGTGGGGACGACTGCAACGATGGGGACGCCGCCATCAACCCCGACGCGACTGAGACCTGCGACACGGTCGACAACAACTGCGACGGCACGGTCGACGAGGGCTGCAGCGCCCCGGTCGAGGTGTGCGGGGACGGCATCGACAATGACGGGGACGGTCAGCCCGACTGCGAGGACGCGGACTGCTTCGGGGACGCCAGCTGCACCGAGAGCCTCTGCGGCGACACGGTGGACAATGACAACGACGGCCTCGCCGACTGCGATGACGACGACTGCTGGGGCACTCCCGAGTGTTTCGTTCCGGGCTCTGCGCGCTCCTATGTCACCGGCGGGTCGGTGTTCACCGAGCGAGACTGGGAGTCCAGCTGGGGCAGCTGGTCTTCGGAGATCAACACCTTCTACACCGGGAGCGCCAGCGACGTGACCGGGGTGGTGCAGGTGCTGCCCGCCTCGATGGACTGGCCCTCCGCGGTGGCAGGTGACTGGGTGAGCTGCGACTTCGGGTACGGCTCCGCCCTGTTCAGCCACTCCAACCTCTCGTCCTACGGCTACAGCTGGAACCGTGTGGCGGACGTGATGCGGTCCGGGTTCTGGATCGCGTCGGACTGCCCCATCCAGTCCTCCGCCTTCCTGCCCCGGATGCTGATGGCAGGTGGTGGTGGTGGCCTGAGCGCGCCGGCGTGGTACGTGGCAGAGTCGCACTACTCGTCTTGGCGCAGCAGCACCACCTTCAGCCGCGGACCCTTGTGGTTCGACGGGAACGACGCCTCGCACGACTCGTCCTCAGGGGCGATGTCCTCCTCCTCGTGGTCTGGGAACCAGTGGAAGCACGACGAGTGGCTGGTCGACCCGCTGTACCAGGGCTCGACCTACTACGCGGAGTCCTCGTCCGCGCACTGAGGACCCTGTCTCATCGCGTGTCCAGGAGCTCCCCCAGGGGAGCTCCTCTCGCGTGTGGGCTCGGCGACGCAGGCGCTAGTTGTCCGGCAGGACCGAGCTTGTCGGGCGCGCCACGCCGCAGCGACACCACGCGGCGCGATCTCCACGCCCCTTGTCGTCATATCATGTGCTTGTTTGTTTTTGTTGTTCAGGTAGCAAGCGGCTTTGAGCGGTACCGTAATTCAATTGCAAAGAGATGGTGTTGATAGAAAGTCCGACGACACCGGCACCTCAGCTATGCTTTGACGGTCGCTGAGGACTTCCCCAGGGGCTCTTCCAACAACTCTGGCAAACGTCGCTGAGAGGGACTGCAATGAACAAGAAGGAACTGGTCGCCAAGCTCGCCAAGAAGACTGGAATCAGCCAGGCCAAGGCGCAAGAGGTCGTCAACGCGCTCTTCGACACCAAGGCTGGTGAGGGCATCATCGCGGTGGAGCTCGACGCAGGCCGCAAGGTCTCCATCCCCGGCTTCGGCACCTTCTTCACCCGCACGGTCAAGGATCGCGAGGTCTCCAACCCCGCAGAGCCCGGCCAGAAGATGGCGATCGGTCCCCGCACCTATCCCCGCTTCCGCGCGGGCAAGAACCTCAAGGAGCGGGTGATCCGCTAAGACCGCGCTCCCTGGGCCTGGCTCCCAGGCCCAGGGGGGCCCGCCTGCTCCTCCCGTCTCGAGCGCCAGGCCCGCCACGCAGCGGGGTCAGGCATCGGCGGGTCGGCGCGCGACGGTCCGGTTCCGCGAGACCCTGACCCGGGCGGTGGTGGTGGGCGTCCTGTGGCTAGGGCGGGGAACGGGTCCTCAGGTGCGAGCGCATCGAGGCAGGCTCGTCCGGGGAGGCCGAAGGCAGAGGTCCGGTTCTGGAGGCGCGCGCGGAGGCGCGGCGCAGGGGGCGTTCGAAAAATAAGGTAGAACATCTGTTATGGACTGTGTTTGGCTGCCTGAACGGCGATGAACATCGCCTCGCCCAAGTGGGGCATGCCTGTGGGTCCTCCGGCACGGGGGGAGCGCCCGATCACGCAGGGGGAGAGGGGGCGGCGAGCCCCCGGCAGGGGAGGACTGGGGGGACGCAGTCCCCGGACCCAACGGGGACACGAGGGAGGGCGAAGCCTCCTTGGGGGCGTCCATAGGGCCGTCGGTAGTGAGGATCTCAGCGCGCTGGCAGTGTCCGCTCCTTTCGCCAGCACGGCGAGCGGCGAGCAGCCCCTGGGCCCAACGATGATCGTGGTCGCCTGAGCGCCGCGCTTGGGGGTCAGCTCCGGCGGGGCACGCCGAACCTGTCGATCAGGCCCGCGCTCAGGCTCGCGTCGCGTGGGTCGAGGGCCCACAGCTCGTCGCACAGGGCCCGGATGCTGTCCGCGCGCCCGCCCCGCAGCACCAACCCCCAGACGGTTAGCTGGGTGCGGTCGTGCTGATCGCGGATCGCTGCCTCCAGCGCGGGGCTCACATCGACCAGCCCGTCGGTGATCAGCAGCAGGTCCGCGCGCCGCAGGGCCCGCTCCTCCAGCAATTGGAGCGCTCTGGTGAGCGGGCCGTGCAGCTCCGTGCCACCGTAGAAGCCGTGGCCTAGGAAGGCGAGCAGGGCGTCCAGCGCGCCTGGTCCGCGGGCGATCCGAAGCTCCTGCACCTCGTAGGGTCCGCCAAACAGGATCAGGTGGAGCACCCGTCCCGCGGGAACCACCCGGCGCGCCAGGGCAAGGATCAGGGCCTTGGCGGCGATCTCCGGGGCGCCCCTCATCGACCCTGAGGTGTCGACCACCGCCAGGATCGGCCCGCGCTTCTCAGGCTCTCCCGCGCCCCCCTGGCCACCCCCGGTCAGCTCGAGTGAGACCAGGCGCCGCTCGATCCACCGCAGGTAGAACAGGTCCTCCGTCGCGGGGTCCGCCAGCAGCGCCAGCTCGGAGGGGAGCACCTCGGAGATCCTTCCCCCCAGCCGCACGCCCACCACCTCCTCCCCGCCCCCCTTGAGGGGCCGCTTGCCCCTGGTGGCGCCCTCCACCCTTCCCAGGGCCGCCGCGAGGCGCTCCAGCTCTGGCAGGGCGGCGAGCAGCGCGGTGAAGGGCTGCAGCCGGGTGAGCAGCGCCTGCTGGAGCTGCCCCTGGCTGTGCTCCCAGCCCGAGCCGGGGAGCAGCCGCTCCAGGTGGCGCGCGGCCTGGAGCGCGGCGGTGGCGCCCGCTGCGGCCTCCTGTCCGGCGCGGTACAGGGCGCCGTCTCGCACCGCCTGCATGATCGCCTCGCCGTCGCTGTCGCGCGCCTGGCTCGAGACGCCGAGCTGGAGCAGGAGCCGCTCTGTCTCCTGGTCCGCACCCTCTGGGTGCGCAGGGTGTGGGTCGTGCTCAGTGGCTCCGGCGGACGCCGTGGGATCCTGAACCTCTGCGGAGGTGGCCTGTCCGGGCTGTCCAGGCTGTCCGGGCTGCCCTGGCTGTCCGGGCTGTCCGTGCTGTCCAGGCTGTCCAGGCTGTCCAGGCTGTCCAGGCTGTCCAGGCTGTCCAGGCTGTCCAGGCTGTCCAGGCTGTCCAGGCTGTCCGGGCTGTCCTGGCTGTCCGTGCTGTCCAGGCAGACCCTGCGTCTCGCTTGGCGCCTCGCAGCCGTCGCTTCCGTCGCTTCCGTCGCTTCCGTCGCTTCCGTCGCTTCCGTCGCTTCCGTCGCTTCCGTCGCTTCCGTCGCTTCCGTCG
>JAFGVK010000136.1 GCA_016938035.1 Deltaproteobacteria bacterium
ACGACTTTCACGGCGAGTGGAACTACACCATCTCACCGAGGGTGGCGTAGAGGTGAGATCGATCGCCAACCGCACGGCGAGCCCTTAGGCCAGCAGCGGTGCCCCTGCGGCCCCGCGGGGGTTCCGCCGGCATCTCGATGAGCACCGCGCCGCCGTCCGGCGCGTCTCCTCTGCGCGTGCGGCCGGAGTCCAGAGGTCTGGGCGCCTTCTCCAGCCCCTCGCCCCTCTGCGCGTGCGGCCGGAGTCCAGAGTGCGCAGGGGGCGCTCCCGCGGTGCGGCAGGGCACCGGTCAAGCAGCAGGACCGTCTCACAGGACGCGCTTCATCCGTCCATAGGAACCATCCGATGAGGTTGCTCGTCGAATCTACCAGACTGTAAACTCGGCGCCGAGTCGCCAGGCATGTCGGCGTGTGGCTGCCGTTCCCTGTGGAGGAAGCGTGCTTGTGTGCGCGACGAGCGCAGGAACAAGGACACGCGGCGAGACCCCAGCGAATCGGTGCCCGGCCTAGCGACGCCGCCGGGTCGCGAGCAGGCCGAGCAGCAAGGGGACGAGCCCCCCGCTCAGGCCGCCCGCGGCGCAGCCGCAGCCCTTGGGATCCTCCTCCTCTTCGCGGGGGACCGTGTAGCCGGTGTTGTAGCCCTCCCAGAGGGGGGCCTCGTGGTTGTTGGTGTTGGCCGCGTCGTGGCCCCACATCGGCCAGGAGGTGTCGGCGCCGGCGGGGCTGGGGGTGTCCCACACGAAGAGCCAGCCATTTCTGGTGCCCGCCACCACGTCCATGTACCCGTCTCCATCGATGTCGCCGATGGCGGGAGAGGTGATCAGCCACTGCCCGGTGAAGCGGGGCCAGCCATCCGGGCGATCGCCGTCCGCGTTCCAGGCGTGGAGGGTAAAGCCGCCGGACCCGCCGACCACCTCCTGCTCGCCGTCCCCGTCCACGTCGCCGAGGACCGGGTTGAGGAAGAACTGCAGGTCCTCCATCACCTGGGGGAAGCCGCGCAGGGGGTCGCCGTCCACCCCGGAGCAGGCCATCATCCCGTGCTCAAAGCGGTGGTAGCGCCCATCGTCCAGGAGCCCCTCGAGGTAGCCGTAGCCGGTCGCGGGGGTGACCAGATCCAGCACCCCGTCCCCGTCCAGGTCGCCGAGGGAGGTGCTGCTGAGGAGCGGAAAGAAGGCGGCCTCGGTCGCGTTGCTCTTGGAGCCGGCCGCGCTCAGGCTCCGCTTGCCGCGCAGCAGCTCGCTTCCGTCGCCCTGGTAGACCACCACGTCCCCCGAGATGGGGTGAGAGATCACCTCCAGCGTGCCGTCGCCGTCCACGTCCCCCATCGCGGGAGAGCCGGGGATCCCGTGGCCGATGTAGGGCAGGGTCTCCAGCAGCAGGCCGCTCTGGATCACCGGCCAGCCCTGTAGCACCTGGCCCTCACCGTCCACCGCCCAGAGGACCCCCTGGGTGGCGTCGTCGTTGATCTCGGAGCCTCCTATGGCGATGTCGACCAGCCCGTCGCCGTCCAGATCGCCCAGGGCGGGCGAGGACACCAGGCGGTCCGAGAGCGGCCAGTCGCTCTTATCGAGGAGCACCGGGAAGCCGCCCACCGGGGCGCCGTCGCCGTGCCAGGCGTAGAGCTTGCCGTCCATACCGCCGACAACGACCTCCAGCGCGCCGTCGCCGTCGAGATCACCTAGGGCGGGGGTGGAGAAGAAGCCCCGATCCCAGGGGTGCTCGGCGTCCGTCCACGGCACCGGATCGTGGAACACCGGGAAGCCGTCGAGGGGCTGCCCCGCGGCGTCCCAGGCCAGCACCTCACCCCTCAGGGTGGCGACCACCACCTCGGGCTGCCCGTCCCCGTCCAGATCGCCCACCGCAGGGGCGCTCAGGACTGGCGCCCACGCCTCGGTCCCCACCGCGGCGGCGGCGGGGCTGCCCAGGTGGTTGGCGGGGTCTGCGGGGTCTAGGGCGTCCACCAGGGCGGTGGTGACCGGCCAGCCGGGGAGGGGGCTGCCCTCTCCGTCGAGCACCATCACCCTGCCGCCCCCGGTCGCCAGCACTACGTCGAGGACACCGTCCCCGTCCATGTCGTAGAGGGTGGGGGCCCCCTCCATCGAGTCGCCGATCCAGACCGGGAAGCCCGGGCGGAGGTCCGGGTCGGCGTGGACGTACACCGCCTTCCGCTGCTCGCCCAGCCGGCCCGCCTCGTCCACAACCTGCAGCCGCAGGGTGACGGTGTAGCGGTTGACCTCCTCCTCCCGCTCGATCTGTCCCATCTCGGCGGTGTAGGCGGCCAGCGGCTCCGAGCCCCCGAGGGTGCTCAGGTCGAGCTCGCCCAGCACCCCCTCTGCGGCCTCGGTCCCGCTGGAGATCTCGACAAAATCGTCCTCAGAGGGGTCCACGCCCACGCCCACCTGCAGGCTCCATCGCGCCACCTGGCTCCTTGACGCCCTGGCGATGCCCTCGATGGAGACCCTGTCGCGCTGGAGGGGATCGAGCAGCTCGAACCAGTCGGGCGAGAGGAGGTCAGCCTCTGGGGGGATGTCGCCGTCACGCACCGCCCGCACCACCCGGTCTGCGTTGATGCGGCCGTAGCCGTAGTAGAGGTCCCACCCCTCGCCGGAGGGATAGACCTGGTGCGCCATCGCGTCGGGCCAGTTGATCTCGTCGGCGGTCATCGTCAGCAGCTGCTGAGCCTCGTTGGCGGTGAGGGTGATCCCCGCGTCGAGGGCGGCCGCATACATCAGGCCGGCGACGCCCGCGCTGACCCCCACCGCGCCAGAGGAGCAGTGCTGGTGGGGCGCCGACAGCATCAGCCTCGCCCCGTGGTTGGAGCAGTTCGAGTAGGACTGGAAGGTGACCGAGTCCTCGCGGCTGTCGGCGTCGTATCGGATGGCGTGGACGTAGACGGTGTGGTGGTTGTTTCCGGGCATGTTCTGGTGGTACGCGGTCTCGTCGGCGGCCGATCCGATGATGGTGACGCCGTGGTCCCAGGCGTACTCCACCGCGTCGCGCACATAGTCGGAGTTGTTGAGGCCGCCGAGCGCCTCCTGCACCACCACCGCGCCCATGTCCGTGGCGTAGAGGGTCGCCTGGGCGAAGCGCTGCCCGTCGGCGATGAACGAGTCCCCCACCCTGAGGTTGAGGGCGGTGCAGGACGGGCAGACCCCGATCCCCCCCTGACCGTCGTCGCCCTCCTTCATGGAGTTCTCGGCCTCGCCGGTGCCGTGGCCGAAGCGGGTGTCGTCGTAGGGATCGTTGTCGTTCCAGAAGAAGTCCCAGCCGGAGATGTCGTCGATGTACCCGTTGCCGTCGTCGTCGTGCCCGTCGGAGAAGGTGGCGATCAGATCGGAGGGGTCGAGCATCCCGTCGGCTGGGTCCACCCCCGCGGTGGGGTCCACCCTGGGATCCAGGTCCCAGTCGCGGATGTTGAACACCCCGTCGCCGTTGGCGTCGTAGTCGCTGGCGGGGGTGTCCTGTGCGATCCAGGGCAGGGGCAGCTCCGCCCGGTTGAGGAAGTGCTTGTTCACCACCCCTCGGCTGTCCCACTCGATGCCCGAGTCGAGCACCGCGATCAGCACGTCCGGCCGCCCGGTCGTGACCCGCCACGCCCGGTCCGCCCACAGGCCGGTGCCCATGGGGCGCTCCTCCTCGCGGACCTGGGTGTAGCGGGAGGGGACGTACGAGAGCCGCGACCACTCCTCCCCGAGGTCGGCGGGGCAGAGATCGGGGCGATCCGGCTCGCCGCACTCGGGGTAGAGGGGCAGGGGGAAGGTCGCCAGGGCGAGGGAGGAGAGAGAGAGGAGGATCATGGCGCGCTCTGGGTGATAGGGCGGGTCCGCTGCCGCGGGGCTGCTCGCGCGGTCCTAGCGGGTTCATCGCTTCGAAATATCGGTAGATCGCGAGGCCTTCCACCACGCGAGCGTAATTCTGGCGGTCGCGCCGCGGTCAGCGGGTGAGCAGCTCGCGCACCAGGCCCCGGTCGTCGAGGTGCACCGCCTCTACGAAGGTGACGCCGGCGTTCATCCCAGCCCAGGCCAGGTAGGCCTGCCCGTCCCGGCGGAAGGCGAAGGGCGTCCCGGCCGCGTCGTCGAACTGTGCCTCTGGGCGGGCGTCAAAGAGGAAGATCCGGCGGGCGCCGGAGCCGTATACGTCGACCACCGCCCGCACCGCGACCCCGCCCCGCTCCAGGTCCAGCGCGTACTCCTCGCGCAGGTCCTCGTCGAGGTTGAGGCGCCAGGCGGTCTTCACCCGGAAGTGCACACCGGCGTCCGCCAGCATGCGGAGCATCTCGTCTGCCTCGTCTGCGGCGGGGGTGGAGAGGGGGATGGCGGAGGTGCCCGGGGGAGGGGTCGCCGCGACACCGGCGCGCTCGGGGTTCCAGGCCCCTGGGGTGCTGAGAGAGGGCAGGGGGGGAGGGAAGGAGCCGTCCAGCTTGGGGTTCACCGCGCTGAGCTGGGTCATCCACTGCGAGAGCGGTGGCAGCACCCGCACCTCACCAGGGGGGAGCATCCAGCCCTCTGCCCCTGGGCCGTCGACCCTGGTGCTGTCCGCCACCGGGGTGAGGCTCCACCCCTCCGGCAGCTCGGTGCGCTTGGAGGTGACCGGGGTAGCGGTGGTGGGGGGGCTCATGTTGGTGATCCAAGGCAGCCCGCCGCCGACCGGGTGCACCAGATACAGCGCGCCGAGCTGCTGGCCGATGACCTGGGCGTTGCCCACTACCACCGGCTCTCCGGGCTGGAAGGGGACGTAAAGATCGGTGGAGCCCGTGCCCTGGCCGGTCCAGGTGAAGCCGGTGTAGGCCATCGCGGTGGGGAAGACCATGCTGTGGCCGGGGCGCATGGACAGGCTGGTGGTCTGCCCCGCCTGGAGGGTGAGGAAGACCGGCTGCACCTCAGGGCCGCACTGGCCGGTCCAGGGCTGCTCCAGGAAGGCCACGCCGCCTCCCAGCGAGAGGGCCACCCCCCCGCGCAGGGCGGGGTCGGCCCAGTCGGCGCATAAGGGGAGCACCCTGCCGGCGCCCGCGCCCTTGGCGAGGGTCGACTGCACCACCTCCTCGGGCACGCCGTTGGCGACGAGCTGGGCGGTGCCGAATTCCTCGGAGGGGGTGACCGTCCCGTCCCCCGCGCGAACCGCCCAGTAGGCGGCGAGGGGGAGCTGGGTCTGGACCCCTTCCTTGAGCGAGGTGCGGAGCCTGAGGGTGCTGGGGTCTATGTCCACCACCGCGAAGCCCAGGGGCCAGGCCTCCATCAGCGGCTCGGCCAGCTCGGGCATGTCGGGGTAGTCGCGGACCACCTTCACCGCCGCGCCCGCCTCGCGCACCGCGGCGGCGGCGGTCAGGGCGGCGCGCCTCCGAGCCACGTCGGCAGCGGGCGTGCCGGGATAGCGCTCGGCGATCCCTAGCAGCAGCGCCTCGGAGGGGCCGGAGCCCAGCCGCTCCAGGCTGAGCAGCGCCTCGCGCTCCAGGGCGGGCTGCTCCCCCTTGGTCCCCGCCCAGGTCTGGCGATAGCTGGCCCAGTCCTCGGGGGTTGCGAGGGGCTCCACCCGCCTCCAGTCCACCCGCGCGCAGGCCTCGCGCACCGCGGGATCGGCGGTGGGATCGGCGGCGCCCCACTTCTCGCAGCGCTTCTCCGCCTTCTCGATGTCCCCCGCCTCGAAGGCGCGGTGGATGACGTCGGCGTCCGGTGCGGCGAAGGCGCTGCCGGGCAGGAGCAGGGTGAGGAACAGGGGGCTCATGGTCTCTCCGGGACACCGGTGAGGCTAACACGGGGAGCCCCCGGATCGCGCAGACTGACCCTGAGCAATTTCCCCCTCTTGTGGGCGGGGCGTGGGCTATGTGGGGCGCTCGGAGGATCCATGGACGGAACATACCGCTGGCTTAAGAGAGGCGACGCCAACGCCTTCTTCGCCCTCATGCTCGACAACGTGCTCAACCTGGTGGTGCTCACCGGGATCCTGGTGGGCTTTGGCTTCCCCATCGAGCGGGTGCTCACCCTGATGGTGCCTGGCACCGCGCTGGGGGTGATGGTGGGCGACGTGGCCTACTCCTTCTTGGCGATGCGCCTCGCCAAGAAGACCGGCAACCCCAACGTCACCGCGATGCCGCTGGGGCTCGACACCCCCTCCACCATCGGCATCGCCCTGATGGTGCTCGGGCCCGCCTTCTTGGCGGCCAAGGGCGATCTGGTGGCGGGCGGCATGGCGCAGGACGCGGCCGCGAACCAGGCCGCGTTCACCACCTGGCAGCTCGGCATGGCGGTGATGGTCACCATGGGCGTGGTGAAGGTGATCTTCGCCTTCTTCGGCGACTGGATCCGGCGGGTGGTGCCTACCGCCGGGCTGCTGGGCTCCTTGGGGGGGATCGGCCTCGCGCTCCTCGCCTACTTCCCGCTGGTCGACGTCTTTGAGGCGCCAATTATCGGTCTCTCAGCGCTGGGGCTGGTGCTCTACACCTTGGTCGCGCGCATCGATCTGCCCTGGCAGCTCCCCGGCGCGGCGGTGGCGGTGCTGGTGGGCACGGTGCTCCACTACGCCCTCGGCCCCATCGGCTACGGGGTGGCGGAGTTCGCCTGGCCTACCCTGGAGCTCCACCTTGGCTTCCCTATGCCGAGCACCGGCTTCATCGAGGGCTTCAGGCTCGTCGGGCCCTACCTGCCCATCGCGATCCCCTTCGGGCTGCTCACGGTGATCGGGGGGATCAACGTGACAGAGAGCGCTCGCCTGGCTGGCGACGCGTACCGCACCCGCGACATCCTGCTGATCGACGCGGCCTCGACCTTCCTGGCGGGGGTCTTCGGGGGGGTGTCGCAGTCCACCCCCTACATCGGGCACCCGGCGTACAAGGCGATGGGTGCGAGCGCGGGGTACACCCTGTTCACCGGCGTCTTCGTGGGGCTGGGCGGGATGCTCGGCTATGTGCAGTTCGTGGTGGAGCTCATCCCCAAGGCGGCGGTGACCCCGATCCTCCTCTTCATTGGCCTGGAGATCGTCCACCAGGCCTACCACCAGAGCCCGCGTCGCCACTCGCCGGCGGTGACCCTGGCCTTCCTCCCTATCGTCGCCCGGCTGGGGAGCATCCTGATCGTCCCCTTTGTGGTGGGCGCGACCCTGTCGGAGGGGGCGGTCCACTCCCAGTTCATACTCGCGGTGCTGGGCAACGGCTTCATCATCACCGCGATGCTGTGGGGCGCGGCGCTGGCCCTGCTCATCGACCGTCAGCTTGTGCGCTCTGGGATCTTCTTCCTGGTCATCGCCGGGCTCACCGCGGTGGGGATCATCCACTCGGTGGATCCACAGGGGAGCCTGTACCTTCCCTGGGCCGCTGGGGAGCACGCGCACCATATGCACCTGATGGTGATCGGGTACGCGATGGTGGGCGCGGCGCTGACCGCGGTGGGGCTGTCCGGGGCGGTGAAGCCGCTGACCGAGGCGGAGCTGGCTGCGCTGTGAGGGCGTGTCGTTGCAGGCCGTAGCAAGGGCATCCGCTACGGCCTTCGCGCGTCAGCGTCGCGCTGGTCCGTGAGGACTCAGCGCTTGACCACCCTCTGGCCGCCAGCGGCAACCTGTGCGCTTGAGCCTGGTGGGCGTCACGGAGGACACGGTTCGACGCTGGCGGGGTCGATGGGCGGACGAGCCGAAGACCACGAGCCTGCACGACCGGCATCGGTCTGGTCGCCCTCCGTCGGTCACCCCGACGAGGCGTGCCACGCTGATCAGCCTTGCCTGTCAGCGTCCAGAAGATGAGGGTCGTCGTCCTCTTCGAGACATCTGGCCGCTAGCCTCTATTAGGTGCCACCGCCTGATAATCAGACCACTTGAGTGCGCCGCGTGACCCGACCGCGCCAGCCCAAGCATGGGACAAGCTGTCGTCCGCGATTGGGATCGTACAGACAGAGTCATCCGGCGCGACCGCGGCTGTCGCGCGACGCGTTGCGTGCATGGCCGGTCGAACGGCGGTCATGCTTTCGCCATGAGCAGCCGATATTCTGCGCGGGAACGTGCGGTTCGCGAGCGCTTCAGCCGCATCGCCCCGACCCTAGGTGGACGGGAGCGCAGGCTCTACGCGGCGAATGATGCCATCCAGTTCGGCTTCGGAGGCCTGGCCGGGGTCCAGCGCGCCACTGGGCTCGCGAAGAACACGCTGAAGCGCGGGATCGCCGAGCTCAACGATCTGGAGCGGCTCGGGCCGCCTGAGGGGCGACAGCGAAGACAAGGCGCGGGCCCAAAGCGGCTCACCGACAAGGACCCAGGCCTGCGGCAAGCGCTCGCGAAGTTGGTGGAATCGTCCACGCATGGTGATCCGATGCGTCCGCTGCTTCACACGTCGAAGAGCACTCAGACAGGGACCTCGGCCCGCTGCGACCGATCGATCTCCCGTCATGAGCCACCCCCGCGGTCGACGACCTTGAAGCGCAGCGCTTTGTGGTTGTCAGAGACCACCCCGGGGAGTGGCATTTCTGGGATCAGTGGCGCCCGGGCAGCCTGCTGGAGCCCTGAGCCTCAACGCCAGCGGCAGCCCCAGACCAGCCCCGCCGAGAGCATCATGGGCAGCGGAATGCCGATGCTGCCGGCACCGCCGAGCGGCAGCCACAGCCCACCCTGGAGCTCCACCTTGAGCGGCCTCGCCCCCAGCCGGGCCACCGCCACCGCCTCGCCGAGGGTCAAGTCGCGGTCCCGCCCGCGTGATCCGAGCCGCCCTCGAGGGTGAAGTGGTAGAGCACCGGGCGCAGCGCGAGCCCCACCCCGCCGTAGGGCAGCTCGGTCCCCCCCGTCGAGCTGGAGCGCCCCACGCGCCCCGATCCCCGACAGGCGGGCCGTCCCCCCCCGACACGGTCGAGAGCGTCCCCACCGCTGGCGCGAGGCCCAGCTCCACGCTGCCGCCCAGCGCAGCCGCCCCGGCGCCCCGTAGACAACGAGCCCCGCCGCGGCCAGGTCGTAGCGGGTCTCGTCGCCTCAGAAGTGCGGCCCCACCGCTCGGACCGCGACCCGATCGCTCACCGCTGCGCTGCCGTGGAGCTCAGCGCCCTCCAGCCCTAGCTGGGCTGAGGCGTGGACGTCGCCGACGCCATCGAGCATCGCGAGCTGTGCCGAGGAGGGCGCGTAGACCGGCGCGCAGGCCGACAGGGCGAGGAGGAGGACCGGGAGCCGACGGATGGCGTCCAAGACCTGATCCTACACCTTGCGCCCGATCCAGGGGTCGAGAACCTGACTCAGCGGAAGGCGACGTAGGCGAAGCGCTTCTTCGACTCGGTGGTGTCGTAGTAGCAGTTGTCCGTGTAGCTGTTGCGGTAGTAGGCGATCCCCGCGCGGGTGTCCCAGCCCCAGTGGAGCCGGTCGACGTCGGAGTTGCACCGCCCGGAGCCGTTCTCGTTCCACATGTGGCCGATGGCGATGGAGCCGTTGAAGTAGGCGGCGCTGGTCTCGAAGTGGGCGGGCCCGCTGCGGTGCCAGCGGTTGGCCCGGGTGGAGCTGTCGTCGGCGAAGGCGGCGGCCATGGCGGCGCAGGTGCCGTCGGTGCACTTCTCGGCCGCGCTGTGGCCGTGGCTCATGAACAGCTTCAGGTCGGCCAGGCCAGCGATGGCGGTGCTCATCCACGGGTCCTCGTCGCCCGCGTCGTCGTGCTCGATGAAGAACAGGATCTCCCCATCGGCGATCACGTCGGTAAAGCCCGCGTCGTTGAGGGGCTTCACGCAGGAGAAGGAGCGGGAGAGCTCCGGCTGACACATGGCGCCGGTGTGCATGTAGCCCGGGTCGCCCTCCATCAGGGAGCGCTCGGAGAAGCCGTCTTCGTCGTAATTCCAGGCGGTCACCACCGTCCAGCCCCCGCCGTCGTGGGTCATGTCGCACCACACGTCGACTCCGTCCCGGGCGTCGCCGTCCCCGTCCGGGTCGACGCGGTAGATCCCGTCCGGCAGGGTGCTGTCCGCTGCCAGCCAGTCGGCGCAGGAGCGCAGCGGGCAGTCGGTCGCGCCGACGGTCGGGTCGGTGTCATCCGCGTCCTGGCAGCCCGGCAGCGGGTGGGTTCCCACCACGCCGTCGCCGTCGCCGTCGACGCCGTCCACCAGGTCGCAGTCGGCGTCGAGGCCGTCCCCCCAGGGGTCCACTGCCCCGGGGAGCACGGCGGGATCGGTGTCGTCACAGTCGAGGCCGCCGTAGGCCGCCCCCACGTAGCCGTCCCCGTCCAGGTCGCGCAGGCCGTTGGTGGCGCAGCCCCACAGCTTGGTGTAGCCCTCGGCGAGGAGCACGCTGCCCGGCCGCGACGGGTCGAGCAGCGCCACCGCCGGGCCGTAGGTCGGGGAGAGCAGCGCCGCAGGGTCCAGGGGATCCGGACACAGCCCCAGAGGCGCGTGCGCTCCTTCCCACCGGCCGTCCAGACGGCCGGTGGCGTCGAGGTGGTCGATGCCGCCCCCGCCGCCGACCCAGAGCCCCCCGTCCCCGGTGGGGACCATGGTGTACCCGCCCCCGGGCGAGAGCGCCCCGAGCTCCGACCACGTCCCAGAGGCGGGATCGAGGGTCGCCACCCTCTGCGCCCCGTTGAAGCTGGTGATCAGGGTGTCGTCCCCGCCCCGCCGCAGGGTGTGGAGTGGGCCGTCCCCCAGACCGGTCGCGAGCTGCACGGTGGTGTCGGTGGCCGGGTCATACTCGGCGATGGTGCCGTCGATGTCTGAGAACAGCACCGTGTCGGTGAACAGGTCGTACCACACCCCGGCCGCGTAGGTGTAGCCGGTGGCGACCTCCTCATAGGAAGAGCCATCCGCCGCGATGTGCAGCAGCCCAGAGGTGACCGCAGAGGCGTAGAGAGAGCCGTCCGGGGCCACCGCCACGTCGATCATCGGGCCGAGCTCTCCCAGCCGCCAGACCTCCTCGCCGCTGTAGTAGTCGAGGGCGACCAGGATCCCCGCGTCGCGCTCCACCGCGTAGATCAGCAGCGGGCGGTCCTCGCCGTCGCAGGTGTCGTCCTTGCCGTTGCCGGGCACCTCGCGCTCGCCCGGGTTGGTGGTCGCGTCCTCGTCGTCGCAGTCGGTGCCGTCCGCGACGAAGTCCGCCGGGGCCTCGCACTGGGTGCGGGTGATGTGCAGGTGCCCGTAGCCGTCCCCGTCGCCGTCCAGGTGCCAGACCGTCTGGTCGACCGCCGCGTCGTCCACCAGGCCGTCGCAGTCCTCGTCGACCCCGTCGCAGTGCTCGTTCGCGCCAGGGTGGACCCCCGCCAGGGCGTCGTCACAGTCGTCCGCACAGGCCAGGAAGCCGTCGCGGTCCGCGTCCGCCTCGTCGGCGGGGAGCGCGCCGCAGGTGTTGGCCAGGCCGTCACACAGCTCGACCGCGCCGGGGAACACGGTCGCGTCGAGATCATCGCAGTCGTCGAGGCTGGCCACATAGCCGTCAGGCGCCTCGCAGGCGGGCACCCCCGCCCCGGGACGCCCGTGGCCGTCGCCGTCCGCGTCGAGGTGCCACGAGGCGGCGTCGACCGCGCTGGCGTCGTCCACGTCGCCGTCACAGTCATTGTCGAGGCCGTCCCCGCACCGCTCGGTGCCCGCCGGGCTGGCCTCGGCAGTGCTGTCGTCGCAGTCCCCCGCGAGGGCCACCGCCCCCTGCGGCGCCGAGCAGGCCGTGACCGCCCCGACGTCCACGCCGTAGCCGTCGCCGTCGGTGTCGGTGTACCAGGTGGGCGCGTCCACCGCGCCGACGTCCGCGTCGCCGTCGCAGTCGTTGTCGCGGCCGTCGCACACCTCGGTGCCGCCCGGGTGGGCGCTGGCGGCCGCGTCGTCGCAGTCCCCCGCGCACACCATGAAGCCGTCGCGGTCCGCGTCCGCCTCGTCCTCGGGGAGCGCGCCACAGGCGTTCGCCAGGCCGTCGCACCGCTCCTCGGCGCCGGGGAAGACCGTCGCCTCCAGGTCGTCGCAGTCGGTGGCATCGGCGACGTAGCCCGCGGGCGCCTCGCAGGCGGCGAGGGAGATGGCGGCGGCGCCGTAGCTGTCGCCGTCCGCGTCCAGGTACCAGGTGGCGGCGTCGACAGGGCTGTCGTCCACGTCGCCGTCGCAGTCGTTGTCCACCTCGTCGCAGACCTCGTCCGCCTCGGGGTTCACGTCGTCGCGGGCGTCGTCGCACTCCTCGCAGGCGGCGAAGCCGTCTCCGTCCGCGTCCGCGTAGCCCACGCTGCCGTCGCAATTGTAGTCGGCGGGGTCGGTACAGTCCGCCTCGGCGGCCCCGGGGTGGAAGAGCGCCGAGCTGTCGTCGCAGTCGGTGTCGCTCTGGACGTAGCCCTCGGGC
>JAFGVK010000137.1 GCA_016938035.1 Deltaproteobacteria bacterium
AGTTGTCGCTCGATTCGGAATCTTCTCTAGCTCGGTGCGCCCTCCCGCTGACCTGCGCTCCAGAGCCGTCCAGGACCTTCTTCCCCGTAAGCAAGGGTGTGGTTCCCAAACTGATCACGGGGCGGTCGAGGGAACGATGACGTGTACGCGATAGGAGTCGAGGCTCCGGCGCATCAAGCCTGCGTGCACCACCGCCTCCCCATCGACGAAGCTGCTGTGGGTGGAACTCGCCGCGTGCTCGGCGTGCGCCTCGAGCCGACCCGCGAGGAGGCCGAGCTCCCCGAGGTCGATGTCTCGGTCGAAGAGGTCGGAGGCCATCGCGGTGTAGAAGCGATCGGCGTGCAGGCGCACCCGGTCCTTGGGGCGACCGCGCACCTCCAGGGGGCTGGTCCGCCCGACGTACAGCTGGATGCCGCCCCGCTTCCGATCGTGCCGGTTGCGACGGGTCTGGACGTGGGCCCCGGCCACCCGGGCGACGTCGGTGCTCAACCACGGGAGGAGCCACGCGAGGGGGCCATCGGGGAGGAGCAGGTCGATCAAGTCGTCGGGGATGCGGCGGTCGTAGTACATTGTCCGTTCCTACCACGTGACGCGAGGGCGCCTCGTGGGGCTCGGCTCACCCTGCCATCCTGGACGTCGTGGACATGAAGAGGACGCGGATCAGCATCAACGGCCAGGACCTGTCCGATGTCCGCACGCGAGCCATCACCGACTACCCGTCAGGGTCCTGTGTCTCCATCGGCAGCCCGGACGTGTTCGTCACCGAGGACGGGAGCGCGCTCGTGGTGGAGATCTACCCGTTGACCGCCGCCCAGCTCTACTTCGATGGCGTCCTTCCCCAGGACCGCGCGATTCCGGTGGACGTAAAGGTCGGGCGACGGAAGGCCCGTGGGTACCTGATCGACAGCATGCGAAGGGTGTGATTCATACCCCGGTCACGGAGGATCGACCGAGGAGGGAGAAGCGGGTACGAGCAGCATGAAAATCTTAACCAGACGGGCTTCGCGCCCGGCGGAGTGCTGCTCGTGCCCACCAACACCTCTTTGGCACATGACGTCGACCTCATCAAGGCCACTCTCATCGACCTGCTAGAAAAGGCCGTGCCTAAGGTGCTCGATGAAGCCACGTCTGGCGCCAACGCCAGAAGTCTGGAGTTGACGGTGTGGTCCGTCGTGCTGGACATCGGAGCCCAGCTCCTGCAGGGGGCGTTGGGGACGCGGTGTCGCCGCTCGTTTCACGAGGATCTGGAGCGCCGTGGAATCCAAGAGGAACAGGTGCGACTCCGAACAGACGCGGACTATCACGCCAAGGTGACCACCACTTTTGGCGCCATCCGCTGCCCCTTGTTCGCCTATCGGGTCATCGATGACCCTGGACACAGTGTCACCCACTGCCCCGCCCGGAAGGAGGTCTTTCCGCTCCTCCCCTTCTGCCATTCCTCCGAGGTGCTGGTCGAGTGGGAGTCGCGCATGGGGTCTGAAATGCCTTTTCGACGGGCGCAAGAGACGCTCACCTTCTTCTCCCACGGGGCAGTCACCGTGGAGGACACTACCTTGGCCCGGCACATGCTGGCCGCAGGGCGACTCATCGACGCTAGCTGGCAATATCGGTCCGTCCAAGAGATCCGACGCATCCTCAAGGAGCGAGCCGTTTGCGATGCCGACACCGGACGCCCGCTCCTATACGTCTCTTCCGATGCTCACGCCTTGCGGCGCTACGTCGACGAGACCTGGGACGCCTCCTGGAAGATGGCCAATGGCCTACGACTTTGGTGCCTGGACCGAGAGAATGGTGGGCGAATCATCCACCTCGGTGGGGAGTATACCTGGGGCGACGCGGCCCAGGTGGAGGCGCTGTTCAGGCGACTCCAGACCATCGGCCTCCTTCCCGTCGACGGAGACTACGGGGAGGGCGTTCATGCGCAGATCGTGTTCCCCACCGATGGGGCACCTTGGCTGCGTGACCGTATCCTGCCGCTATTTCCCGACGCTATCGGCATCCTGGACCCATGGCACCTGATGGAGCGATGAATGCCAACCCAACTGTCGCTCGACTCGGAATCCTCTCTAGCTCGGTGCCTCCCCCCCGCCCCCCACTCGGAGGCCGCACGCCATCCCCCGCGGTCACCTCGGTCGTCCTGTCCAGCGCGGAGGATCGCCGTGGGGTGTTGGGTATTTGCTGGCCAGGGGGACCACCTCCTCCGGGGCCCGCCCCACGGCGCCGTAGGCGCTGGCCCTCCAGCCGTCGCCCCCCTGTCACCTCTGCGTCAGCGCCCCCTCGCCAAGATACGCTGGAGCAGCCGCCGGTCCATGCCGGCCTCGCGGGCGGCGCGCGTGAGGTTGCCCTCGGCGCGGGCTAGGGCAGCCTCGGCGTAGCGGGCCTGGAAGTCGTCGAGCAGGGCGCGCCTGGCCTCGAGGTAGGGGAGGTCCAGGGCCGCCTCCAGCCTCACGGCTCGCCGCACCTCCGGCACCTCCGGCGCCTCCCGCGGCATCCGCCCCCCCCAGGCGGGGGGGAGGTCGCCTGGACCCACCTCTGGCGGGCCCAGGGCGCCGATCCAAGCGGCGAGGTTGCGCAGCTCGCGCACGTTGCCCGGCCAGCGGTGCGCTGCGAGCAGGGCGAGCGTCTCGGGGGCCAGGGAGGGGGGGGGCCGCCCGTGGGCTGCGGCCACCTCCGCGACGAAGTGATGTGCGAGCGCCGCGATGTCCTCGCCCCGGTCCCGCAGCGGCGGCACCTCCAGCTCCACCGCCACCAGGCGGTAGTAGAGGTCCTCGCGGAACAGCCCCTCCGCGACCCGCGCCCGCAGGTCCCGCCAGGTGGCGGCGATCACCCGCACCTCCACCCGCCGCCAGCGAGGCGCCCCCACCGCGCGCAGCTCGCCGGTCTCTAGCACCCTGAGCAGGCGGGACTGCGCCTCCATTGGCAGCTCGCCCACCTCGTCCAGGAACAGGGTCCCGCCGTCCGCCTCGTCGACCAGCCCGGTGCGGTCGCGCACCGCGCCGGTGAAGGCGCCGCGGGTGTGGCCGAAGAGCTCGCTCTCTACCAGCCCCTCGGCGAGGGCGGCGCAGTCCACAGGCACCAGGGCGCCGGACCTGCCGGACCCGTGGTGCAGCGCGGCGGCGACCAGCTCCTTGCCCGTGCCGGTCTCACCGTGGATCAGCACCGGCACCCCGAGCGGCGCCAGGCGGGCGATGCGCTCCCGCAGCGCCACCATCGCGGGGGCCTGCCCCAGCATCCCCTCAGGGGGTGTCACTGGCCTCCCAGCGGATGCAGGCGGTGGGGCACGAGTCGATCGCGTCCTGGATGTAGTCCCTGGGGGCCTGCTGCGACACCACGCGCGCCACCCTGAGGCGCTCGTCCATCGCGAACACCTCGGGCACCAGGCTCACGCAGGTGTGGCAGCCCACGCAGTCTGCCGCCTCCAGCACCACCACCTGCCCCTCTGGCAGGGCGGGCGCCTCCAGGTCCCTGGCCCGCGCCTGTCGCAGCGCGTCCGAGAGGGGCGTCTCGCTGTGGCCGGTGAGGGCGGTCAGCTCGTCGCGGAGCAGCCGCTCACGCTGCAGGGCCGACGCCAGGCTCGCCTCAGCGGCGCGGAGGCGCTCCCGGAGCTCATCCAACTCCTCTCCCTCTCCCTGAAGCGCCTGACGCAGCGCGGTCCAACTGAGCATTCTCTTCTCCGTGAGGTCAAGGCAGCCTACATCACCGCAGGCCGTGGCGCTTGATCATCCTCCCCAGGGTCTTGCGATCCACGCCCGCGAGGCGCGCCGCCTCCGAGAGGTTCCCGCCGGTGCGCTCCAGCATGCCCTCTAGGTACTGGCGCTCGAAGGCGTCGAGCACCTGGTCGCGGGCCTCCTTGAGCGACGCGGGCGTCTCTGCGGGCTCCTCCTCGCGCGCCTGTCGCTCCGCTCCCTGCTCCACGCCGAGCCCCTGCGGGAGGTCACGCAGGCGGATCACGTCGGCCTCGGCGAAGGACGCGGCGCGGGTCAGCACGTTGCGCAGCTCGCGCACGTTGCCCGGCCACCGCCAGCCCCGCAGCACCTCCTCCACCTCCGGGTCCAGCGCGTGGGGGAAGCCCGCCGCCCTGAGCAGGTGGAGCGACAGCATCGGGAGGTCCTCGCGTCGCTCCCGCAGCGGGGGCAGTGCCAGCTCGACCACCGCCAGGCGGTAGTAGAGGTCCTCGCGGAACAGGCCCTCGGCGACCAGCTCGCGCAGATCGCGGTGGGTGGCCGTCACGATGCGCACGTCCACCTTCCGGGTGTGGTGGCCCCCCACCCGACGCACCCTGCGCGACTCCAGCACCCGCAGCAGCGAGGGCTGCAGGTCGAGGGGCAGCTCCCCAAGCTCGTCCAGGAACAGGGTGCCCCTGTGCGCCGCCTCGAACACCCCCGCCTGGGAGGTGTGCGCGCCGGTGTAGGCGCCCTTCTCGTGCCCGAACAGCTCGGACTCGATCAGGTTGTGGGGCACCGAGCCGCAGTCAAACACCACGAAGGGCTCCCCCTGGCGGAGGGAGCGCCGGTGCAGCGCCTGAGCGACGAGGTCCTTGCCGGTGCCCGTCTCGCCGGTGATCATCACCGTCAGGTCGGTGAGGGCGACGCGCTCCAGCACCGAGAACACCTCGCGCATCGCGACGCTCTCGCCCACCAGCCCCTCGAAGGAGCTGGTCGCCGAGGGCACGATCTCCACCACCTCGTCGGCGGGGACCAGCTCGATCACGGTGCGCCCCACGCTGAACCGCTGGTGGGGCCCCAGGTAGACCTCCTTGATGCGGATGGCGCCCACGAACACCCCATTGGTCGATCCGAGATCGCGCAGCAGGATCCCCCCGGGGGTCCGCACCAGCTCGGCGTGGGACCTGCTCACGGTGGTGTCCGAGAGCTGCACGTCGCTCCCTATGCGCGTCCCCACCTGCACCGCGTCCACTTCGAACAGGCGATCCATCCCCTCGTCCGGTCCCTCGACCACCCGCAGGTGAATGCGCCGCAGGTGGAGCTGCCGCCTGGGGCAGCGCTCCTGGATCACCGCGGTGATTTCGCGCTGGGTGTGCTCGGACATCGCGTCCTCTAGCTGATCGGAATGAGCGGGCGCCATTTCTATCACCGCCGGCGGCCGGACTCCAGCGGAGACACCGTCAAGATCGATTGACTTGCGCCCTCCGCGGGTGGTAGCGTCTCAAAATCTCAGGAGCGGCATACCATGTCAGATCTCGATCGCCTCGCGACCTTCCAGAACGCGCTGGAGACCACCCTTGAGGAGAAGCTCTCCTCGCTCCTTGGCCAGATCCAGGCCATGCAGCGGGTCGCAGCGCAGCTCTCTCGCACCGCGGTGGAGCTCCAGAAGAGCCAGGATCTGCTCCTCGATCTCGAGGCGAGCGCCGAGGCGGACGAGGCGAGCATCAACGCGATGAGTGACAACACCTTCGCCTTGGAGAGCGCCACCGACGGGCTGATGACGCAGCTCGAGCGCCTGGGCCACGACCTCGCCGCCTACAGGGTGTGAGCATGTCCACCGATCTCTCCTCCCTTGAGAGCGCCTGCGACGAGATCCTCGCGGTGTTGCGCGCCGCGGAGGTGCAGGTAGAGCGCCTCGCCGCCAAGCACCTCAGCCCCAGGGGGGCCCTGCGGGTCCACCGCCTGGCGGCTCAGCATCGCGCGGACATACTCTTGGGCCTGAACCTGCCAGACGAGCTGGTGCTCGCGCCTGTGGCCAGCGAGCGCCCCACGGTGCGGATCGCGCCCCAGCGGCTGGCTCCCCCGGTCGTAGACTATGGCGACGCCCCCTCGCCCCTCCTCTTCGATGAGGCGCCGCGCGGCGACGACGAGCTCGAGCTCAGCTACGATGACGGCCCCACGCTGGGGGACGACGCCGAGCTGCTCGACCTCTCCGACGAGGAGGACGACGCCGCGACCGTGTCCCTCTCGCCGCACCAGCTCGACGCCTTCACCCGCGAGCTGGAGGAGGCCACCCCCCAGCGGGCCTTCTCGTCCGCCGATCTGCGCGCGATCTCCGAGGAGGACGGCGAGCTGTCTCTCACTGAGGACGATGGAGGTGAGCGCGGGCTCAGCTTCGCTGACGAGGCGGGCGCCCCATCGGCGCGCGCCGCCTCGGACGGGCTGGTGTCGTTCTCTGACGGGGACGAAGACGGCCTCGTGTCTTTCTCCGACGACGCGGGCGGCGACGGGCTGGTGTCGTTCTCTGACGACGAGGGCGGTGACGGGCTGGTGTCGTTCTCCGACGGGGACGAAGACGGCCTCGTGTCGTTCTCTGACGACGAGGGCGGCGACGGGCTGGTGTCGTTCTCCGACGACGAGGGCGGTGACGGGCTGGTGTCGTTCTCCGACGACGAGGGCGGTGACGGGCTGGTGTCGTTCTCCGACGGGGACGAAGACGGTCTCGTGTCTTTCTCCGACGACGAGGGCGGCGACGGGCTGGTGTCGTTCTCTGACGACGACGGCGGCGACGGGCTGGTGTCGTTCTCCGACGACGGGGGCGGTGACGGGCTGGTGTCGTTCTCCGACGGGGACGAAGACGGGCTGGTGTCCTTCTCCGACGACGCGGGCGGCGACGGGCTGATGTCGTTCTCCGACGACGCGGGCGGCGACGGGCTGATGTCGTTCTCCGACGACGCG
>JAFGVK010000138.1 GCA_016938035.1 Deltaproteobacteria bacterium
CGGTCGGCGCCACGAGCACCAGAAGCAGCCTCCTATCGTCGTTTGCGATGTGAAGGCGCCTGCTCTTGGCCGAGGTTCCTGTCGGAGGCGCTCCGAGGCTGGGAGGCGCAGGAGTTCAACACCCTGATCGCCCAGCTCCACGCCCCGACCCAGGTGGTCGACCTCGTCCTCGGCCACCCGCTCGACCTCTGCCTCCGCACAGCGGGAGCTGACGATGTCATCCGGGGTGCCCGTGTGCATCCGCACAGCGGGAGCTGACTCAGGATGCCGATCCGCGCACCGGCAGGCGGGAGCTCGTGGCGCGGGGAGGTGAGCGGATCCCCCTAGCCTGCCCTAGCGAGGTGGCGGTGGATGAGGGCGCGACGATCCTCCGCACCCACGCCGAGGGGCTGGCCTGCGTCTCCCCCCCTGTGCAACCACCTCCCCCTGCGTGGGGGGGCAGCTCCGGTGGCTCCGGCGCCCGCCCAGGCGGCACCGTCCGCCACCGCCCCGCCGGCCGCCATCGGCGCGGCCCAGGTAGCTCCTATCGAACCGGCACCGGGGGCCCCGGCGCCCCTGCCGAGGCGGCGCGCGCTCTACCGCCCTCGCCACACCCGATCGCAGCAGGGCCTCGGGTTGAGGGGGCGCCAGGTCCGCAGCCACCGGGTCCCCGGCCGCTGCAATGCTCCGCTCCAGCGGCACCAGCTCGGCCCCTCAACCCGCGCCAGGGGCAGGCCGGGCCGGTCAGCCACAGCCGGCCTGCCAGGAGGTCCTCGCCACCTGTCGCCCCTCCACGCGACCGCCCCCTCGCGCCGGTCTCCGAGGCCCCCTAACATCCCCTTGCCATGGGCCTGATCAGGGAGGGCAACAATACACTGAATGACCGGTGGCAGCGCCCTGAGGGAGAGGATATCGTTTCCCCTCGGCCGGGGACTGACCCTCGGGTCGAGGACAGAATACCGGTGCCTACAAGTGCACGGAGAGTGCGATGTCCAAGACCTTCAACGCATTCCAGATGGCTCAGCAGCAGTTCGATCAGGTCGCTGACCTCCTCGACCTCGACCACGGGACCCGCGAGCTGCTCCGCAACCCGATGCGTGAGTTCCACTTCCTCATCCCCGTCCGTATGGACGACGGCTCGGTGCAGGTGTTCCGCGGCTTCCGCGTGCAGCACAACGACGCGCGCGGCCCCTCCAAGGGCGGCATCCGCTTCCACCCCCACGAGACGGTCGACACCGTCCGCGCCCTCGCCACCTGGATGACCTGGAAGTGCGCGGTGGTGGACATCCCCCTCGGCGGCGGCAAGGGCGGCGTCATCTGCGATCCGCACAACCTGTCGCTGGGTGAGCAGGAGCGCATCGCGCGCGGCTGGGTCCGTCAGATCTCCAAGGTCATCGGGCCCCTCAAGGACGTGCCGGCCCCCGACGTGATGACCAACGGTCAGCACATGCTGTGGATGATGGACGAGTACGAGACCATCCACGGCGGCCACTTCCCCGGCCTGATCACGGGCAAGCCCGTCGGCATGGGCGGCTCCTTGGGCCGCACCGAGGCCACCGGCTACGGCGTGGTCTACACCATCCGCGAGGCCCTCCAGACCATGGGGATGGAGATCAAGGGCTCCCTCGCCTCGGCGCAGGGCTTCGGCAACGTGTCCCAGTACGCGGTGGAGCTCTTCCAAGAGCTGGGCGGCACCGTGGTCGCCGTCTCCTCGTGGGACCAGCACGACCAGGTGGCCTACACCTTCCGCCGCATGTCCGGTGTGAACGTTGCCGAGCTGCGCTCCATCTCGGACCGCTTCGGCGGGATCGACAAGGAGAAGGCCGCGGCCCTCGGCTATGAGCGCCTAGAGGCCAACGCCTGGATCGAGCAGGAGGTCGACGTGCTCATCCCGGCCGCCCTCGAGAACCAGATCAACGCCGACACGGTCAACCGCATCCACCCCAGGGTGAAGCTGATCGCCGAGGGCGCCAACGGCCCCACCACCCCCGAGGCGGACGAGGTCATCAAGGCGCGTGGCATCTACGTGATCCCCGACTTCCTCGCCAACGCCGGCGGCGTGACCTGCTCCTACTTCGAGCAGGTGCAGTCCAACATGAACTACTACTGGTCGCGGGAGGAGGTCCTCACCAAGCTCGACGACAAGATGACCGCCGCCTTCCAGGCAGTGCACGCCCTCTCTGTCGAGAAGGAGCTCTACCAGCGGGACGCGGCCTACGTCATCTCCATCTCCCGCGTCGCCGACGCGAGCAAGATGCGCGGCTGGGTCTGAGCTCTCCAGGGGCGCTGAGAGCCAGGGCGGTCGCGTGACCCCCTGGCTCTTCTCGTTTGGGGGAGCCCTGCTGGCGGCCCTCCGCCTAGCGCGCCTCGCCCCCTGGCGTCCGCTCCCCGAGGCGGCGCTGGGAGCGCAGCTGCTGGGCAAAGAGGACCCGCCGCGCGCGCCCCAGGCGGTCCTCGACCTGCTGCGGGAGCGGCACCAGGCGCAGCTCGACCAGCTGGACCGGGGGCGCTGGATCGAGGACGCGGCGGCCTGGGCCCTGTCCATCCCCTGGCTCCTCTCCCTGGGGGGCGTGTCCTCCGCGGGTCGTGAGGTGATGGGTCTCACCGTGCTAGGAGCCGCCGCGCTGCTTGGCGCGATCGCCCTCCGGTGGCGCTGGGTCCACCTGGTCCCGCGCAGACTGCCGGGGCTGGCGACCCTGCTCGCCGCCCCCGGGCGCGATAGGGGTCCCCAGCACAGGGAGCACGAATGAACGAGATGGTCGGCACGCTCGCGGGCTGGGTGTGGGGCGCCCCCATGCTGATACTGCTGGTCGGGACCGGGGTGCTCCTCACCGTCAGGCTGCGGGGGATCCAGGTGCGGGGCCTGTTCCACGCCCTGTACCTGGCCTTCATCGTCCGACGAGAGCCGGACGGCGAGGGGGACATCTCTCACTTCCAGGCGCTGATGACCGCCCTGGCGGCTACTGTCGGCACCGGCAACATCGCAGGGGTCGCCACCGCCATCGCCTCGGGCGGGCCCGGGGCGCTGTTCTGGATGTGGGTCACCGGCTTCCTGGGGATGGCGACCAAGTACGGCGAGGCGGTGCTAGCGGTCAAGTACCGGGTCACCGACGCCCGGGGAGAGATGGCTGGCGGGCCGATGTACTACCTGCGGGACGGGCTGGGGTCTCCCGCGCTGGGCCTGCTGTTCGCCATCTTCGCCGCCATCGCCTCCTTCGGTATCGGCAACATGGTCCAGTCCAACTCGGTCGCCGACGCGGTGAACACCACCTTCCAGGTAGAGCCCTGGATCACCGGGCTGGTGCTCGCGGTGGGGACAGGCGCGGTGCTCCTGTTCGGGATCAAGGGCATCGGAAAGGTCGCGGGGGTGATGGTCCCCGCCATGATCCTCCTCTACGGCGCGGGCACCCTGACCCTCCTGGCGCTCCACCTGGACCGCATCCCCGGCGCGCTGGCGCTGATCTTCGAGCACGCCTTCACGCCCACCGCGGCTGCCGGCGGCTTCGCGGGCGCCGCGGTCAAGGAGGCGGTCCGCTACGGCGTGGCGCGGGGGGTGTTCTCCAACGAGTCGGGCCTTGGATCCGGTCCGATCGCCGCAGCGGCGGCGCAGACCCGCTCGCCAGTCTCACAGGCCCTGGTGTCGATGACCCAGACCTTCATCGACACCCTGGTCGTCTGCTCGCTCACCGGCCTCGCGATCCTGGTCACCGACGCGTGGACCTCGGGCGAGAACGGAGCCAGCCTCACCCTCGCCGCCTTCTCCCAAGGACTCCCCTGGACGCCCTGGGCGGGCGGTCCCGCGCTGGGGAGCCTGGTGGTCACCATCGGTCTGATCACCTTCGCCTGGTCCACCATCCTGGGGTGGTCCTACTACGGCGAGAAGGCGCTGGGCTACCTGTTCGGGGCCAAGGCGATCCTCCCGTACCGCGTGCTCTTCGTGGCGCTGGTCTATGTGGGTGCGGTGGGCAAGCTAGAGCTGATCTGGAACCTGTCAGACCTGATGAACGGGATGATGGCCTTCCCAAACCTCGTGGGCTTGGTGATGCTCTCGGGGGTCATCGCCGCGGAGACGCGGGCCTGGTACGCGTCGCGCAGCGCCTAAGGCCGCGATCAGGAAACCACGCCCGTCGGGAGGTTTCTCAGGAAGCGTCCGCCCGGGGACGGTCACAGGCGCGGGCACGCTCCCTCCTCCGACACCGTGGCTCGCCCTTCGGGCTCCACGGACGAACCTGCCTCGATGGGCTCGCCCCGGATGCCCCGTTCGACGCTCTAGCGGCCCCTGCGCGCGGGTCCTCCAGAGGCGTGTCCATCCCCCGGCCGCCCATCACCAGCGCCGGCACCGGCCCATGACCCGGGCGGTCCCACGGGATCATCCCCGAGTCGCCAGGGATCTCGGCGTGTGGCCGCTGTCCCCTGGGGCGGACGCGCTCGCTGGTTCCCGACGAGCGTAGGAACAGGGGCAGGGTCGAGAGGCCAGCGGGCACCGGTCCATCCGCCGGACACGCTCACAGGAGGCGCTTCATCTTTCCATAGGAACCATCCGCTGAAGCTGCTCGTCGAGTCTTCCAGACGGCAATCCGGCGCAGCGTCGCCAGGCAGCTCGGCGTGCAGCCGCTATTCCCAAGGACGAAAGACCACTTGGGTACGCAACCAGCGCAGGAACGGGGACCGCGTCGAGAGGCCAGCGCGTCGGCGCCGGCCAGCGAAGCGGTGCCCAAGCACGCCCTGAGGAGGGGCACAGCCCTCCCGCGAGACGGTCAGGTCGATGGTCCCCGCCTAGCTCATCATCTCGATCATCTCGTCACCGTCCTCGACGATGGCGTGTGCGATGATCCCCCAGGCCGCCTGAGGGATCCGAAGGGTCGCGGACAGGGGGTGTACCGCCCCCACCTGGGCGGCCTGATCCTCCCCGCCCCTACCTACCGCGCGCACCAGGTCCGAGGCGACGTGCAGCGCCGCCAGCACCTTGGACCTGCGGGCCACCTCAGGCAGGCAGTCCTGGTGGTGCCCGGCCACCGCCGCGACAATTCCGTCGGCGAGCCGCCACCGCTGGAGACAGGCGGCGCCGAGCGCGGCGTGGTCGAAGCCGAATTGCACCTGCTCGGCCCGCGCCAGCAAGGCCCCCTGGCTGGAGAAGCTGTGGTGAAGCGGCACGTAGGCCTCCGCCTCCACCGAGAGCAAGATCAGCACGCCGAGATCGTGCATCAGGCCAGTGATGAAGGCCTCATCCCGGTCCAGGCCCCGGACGTACCGAGCCATGTGCCGCATCGCGACCGCGGTGTAGAGGGTGTGCGTCCAGACCTCTGCCGCCTCCTCGGTCCTGCCCGACCCCATCCCCGACATGGCGAGGGCGAGGGCCAGATCCCTGGTGGAGTGGAAGCCGATGATCTGCACCGCCCGCTCCACCGAGCTCGCGGGGCGGGGCAGGCCGTAGAAGGGTGAATTGGCCACCTTGAGCAGGCGACCAGAGAGCACAGGGTCCATCGAGACCGCGCTGGACATCTCGCGGATCCCCGTGCCGGGCTTTCGGATGACCTCGTTTACCCGAACGGCCACGTCCGGAAACACCCGCAGCTCCTCCACGTGGTCGAGGAGCTCGTTCAAGCTGTACTTCGGCCGCAACAGCATCACCACCTCATGGCCATCAGCGCCCCAGAACGCCCTGTAAGATTCGGTAGTTGCTCATCACCATTGAGCCCAGGATGAACACCACCCACCAATTCCCGTGCATCAGGAAGTAGATCGAGAGAGACAGCGACCCGGCGAAGCCCACCAGACCGGTGATAAGAGCGGCCTTACCGGGGATGAACGTCGCGAGCCCCCCCCACAGCGCCTGTCCGCCGTCCATCGGAAAGATCGGGAGCAGGTTGAACAGGCTCCACACCACGTTGATCCAGACCAGCGCACCGGCCGCGTCCTGGAGGCGGATCCCCTCGGGAGAGAACATCAGCAGCCCGAGGGCCACGGGCACCAGCGCGAGGCCGGCGGCTGGCCCCGCGAGGGCGATCAGCAGCGTCTTGTACGGCCTATCCGGCGCCCTGTGGGTGGTGGTCCCTCCCATCCCGTGCAGGGCGATCACCACGGGCCCCAGGCCCATGGAGCGGGCCACCAGCGCGTGCCCCAGCTCATGGACCAGGATGGAGAAGGCCGCGACCGCGATCCACACCAGACTGTCCAGGAGCCCGCTGCCAGAGAGCCCAAACAGCAGCACCACCCCCGCCAGGAGGAAGGCCCCGCTGCGGACCTCTACCGGGAAGCCGAAGACCTGAAAAGAGAAGCCGCTCAAACCGCCACCTCCACCAGCCCACAGGAGCCAGCCCCCCCCTATCCCGAAGGGCCCACACCGGACGAGCGCCGTCTTACCGGAGGGCCACCCAGGCCAAGCCCCCCATCAGCGACAGCATCACCACCAGCAAGGTCACCACCCTGCCCCAGGCCACCTCAGTCTGCGCCAGCGCCAGCGGACCCTTGTCGTACGGCACCGCGAGCAGGTGGTCCACCCCCACCTGCGCGCCACAGGTACACACCGCGTGCTGGTAGGCCGCGCCGCACCCGCACCGCACCCCCTCGCCGGTCAGAGAAAAGTTGTCGGAGACGCCGCACTGATCGCAGCGAAGCCAGACATCTCCGCTGCCACAGGTGGGGCACGCAACGCGGACAAAGCCCGGCTCATCCGATGCACTCGGAGCTTCTGAACTCAACGCATCCTCCTGTAATGGACGTGGACATGGGTTCAGTCTCTCGATAACGGGACCCCCTTGTGCACACCACAGACCGGTGAAATGGGCAAGCCCGTCACCGACTATCCACGGGAGACCGCAATGCAGGAACGCCGCATGGTGACCTGGGATGGCAACGAAGCCGCCGCCAACATCGCCTACCGTATCAGCGAGGTGATCTCGATCTACCCCATCACCCCCGCGTCCCCGATGGGGGAGCACGCCGACCAGTGGTCGTCCGACGGGGTGAAGAACCTGTGGGGTGACGTCCCCACTGTCGCCGAGATGCAGTCCGAGGGCGGCGCCGCCGGCGCGGTCCACGGCGCGCTGCAGCTGGGCGCCCTGACCACCACCTTCACCGCATCGCAGGGCCTCCTGCTGATGATCCCCAACCTCTACAAGATCGCCGGTGAGCTCACCGCCGGCGTCATCCACATCGCGGCCCGCACCCTGGCGACCCACGCCCTGTCGATCTTCGGGGACCACTCCGACGTGTACGCGGCGCGTCAGACCGGCTTCGCGATGCTGGCGTCTGGCAGCGTGCAGGAGGCGCACGATCTCGCCGCCATCGCCCACGGCGCCACCCTCCGGGCCCGGCTGCCCTTCCTCCACTTCTTCGACGGCTTCCGCACCTCGCACGAGATCGCCAAGACCGATCTCATCGACGACGCGACCCTGTCGGCCATGATCGACATGGAGCTGGTGTCCGCCCACAGGCAGCGCGGGCTCTCTCCCGACGCGCCGGACATCCGCGGCACCGCCCAGAACCCCGACGTGTTCTTCCAGGCGCGCGAGGCCATCAACCCGTTCTACGAGGCCGGACCTCAGATCGTCCAGGACTACATGGACCGCTTCGCTGAGCTCACCGGCAGGCAGTATCACCTGTTCGACTATGAAGGTGCCGCGGACGCCGAGCGCGTGGTCATCATCATGGGCTCCGGCGCGGAGGCGGTCCACAACACCGTCTCCCACCTGGCGGCGGACGGCGAGAAGGTCGGCGTGCTGAAGGTCCGCCTGTTCCGTCCCTTCTCCGCCGAGCACCTCCTCGCGGCGCTGCCCAAGACGGTGAAGAAGATCGCGGTGCTCGACCGGACCAAGGAGCCTGGCGCCACCGGCGAGCCCCTCTACCACGACGTGGTCACCGCGGTGCACGAGGCCTACATGGCCGGCGACACCGTGTTTGACGGCCCAGTGGTGGTGGTGGGCGGCAGGTACGGCCTGTCCTCCAAGGAATTCACCCCCGCGATGATCAAGGGCGTGTACGACCACCTCAAGGCCGATCGTCCCAAGAACCACTTCACGGTGGGTATCGTCGACGACGTCTCCCACACCTCCATCGCCTACGATCCCAGCTTCCAGATCGAGGATCACGACGTCACCACCGCGGTCTTCTTCGGCCTGGGCGCAGACGGGACGGTGGGCGCCAACAAGAACTCGATCAAGATCATCGGCGGCGAGACGGACAACTACGCTCAGGGCTACTTCGTCTACGACTCCAAGAAGTCCGGCGCGATCACCATCTCGCACCTCCGCTTCGGGCCCCGCCCCATCCAGTCGCCCTACCTGATCACCCAGTCCAAGTTCGTCGCCTGCCATCAGGAGGTCTTCCTCGATCGCTACGACGTGCTCAGCTACTGCGCTCCCGGCGCGGTGTTCCTCCTCAACAGCCGCTTCTCCAAGGACGAGGTCTGGGCCTCCCTGCCCGCCCAGGTGCAGCAGCAGCTGATCGAGAAGAAGATCCGCTTCTTCGTTATCGACGCCTACCAGGTGGCGCGCGAGGCGCGGATGGGGATGCGGATCAACACCATCATGCAGACCTGCTTCTTCGCCATCTCGGGCGTGCTGCCCCGCGAGGAGGCCATCGCCCAGATCAAGAAGGCGATCAAGAAGACCTACTCGGCGAAGGGCGACGAGATCGTCGAGCGCAACTACATCGCCGTGGACCTGACCCTCGCCAACCTGTTCGAGGTCAGCCCCCAGGCGGACACCTCCGGCCACGAGCTGCCGGCGGTGGTCTCCTCCGACGCCCCCGACTTCGTCCAGCAGGTCACCGCCCAGATCCTGAAGGGCAACGGTGACATGCTGCCGGTGAGCGCCTTCGTCGCCGACGGCACCTGGCCCAGCGGCACCACCAGGTATGAGAAGCGCGGCATCGCCCAGGAGATCCCCATCTGGGAGAGCGACCTCTGCATCCAGTGCGGGAAGTGCGCCTTCGTGTGCCCCCACGCCGCCATCCGGGCGCAGGTGGCCACCCCCGAGGCGCTCGAGGAGCGCCCGGTCAGCTTCAGGTCGGTGGACGCCAAGGGCAAGGAGTTCAAGGGCCAGCAGTACATCATCCAGGTCGCCCCCGAGGACTGCACCGGCTGCGGGATCTGCGTCTCCGCCTGCCCGGCCAAGGACAAGCAGGACCCGGACCGCAAGGCGATCAACATGCGCTCGATGCCCGAGAACCTGGTCGCGGAGCGCGAGAATTTCTCGTTCTTCCTCCAGCTCCCTCAGCGGCGCCTGGGCGACCTCAAGCCCAACGTCAAGAACACCCAGCTGCTCGAGCCGCTGATGGAGTTCTCCGGCGCCTGCGCTGGCTGCGGCGAGACCCCGTACATCAAGCTGATCACTCAGCTCTACGGCGATCGCATGGTCATCGCCAACGCCACCGGCTGCTCCTCGATCTACGGCGGCAACCTGCCCACCACCCCGTACACCAAGAACGCGGATGGTCGCGGCCCCGCCTGGGCCAACTCCCTGTTCGAGGACAACGCGGAGTTCGGGTACGGCTTCTCGCTCGCGGTTGACCAGAAGGAGGCCATCGCCAAGCGCCTGCTGACGGTGGTCGGCCTCGACGACACCCTCGTCCAGGCGATCCTCACCCAGGATCAGAGCAACGACGAGGGCATTGAGGCTCAGCGCGCCAACGTCGAGACCCTCAAGGCCGCCCTGGCGACCATGGACTCCGAGGACGCCACCCAGCTCACGGACCTCGCGGACAGCCTGGTCAAGAAGTCGGTGTGGATCATCGGCGGCGACGGCTGGGCCTATGACATCGGCTACGGCGGGCTGGACCACGTCTTCGCCTCTGGCCGCAACGTGAACATCCTGGTGATGGACACCGAGGTGTACTCGAACACCGGCGGGCAGGCCTCCAAGGCCACCCCTCTCGGGGCGGTCGCCAAGTTCGCCGCGGGCGGGAAGCCGGCCGGCAAGAAGGACCTCGGCGCGATGGCGATGGCCTACGGCAACGTCTACGTCGCACAGATCGCGATGGGCGCCAAGGACGCCCAGACGGTCAAGGCCATCACCGAGGCTGAGTCCTACCCCGGGGTGTCGCTCATCATCGCCTACTCCCACTGCATCGCGCACGGCTATGGCATGGAGGACGGCCTCGATCAGCAGGAGAAGGCGGTGGCCTCGGGTTACTGGCCCCTGTACCGCTACGACCCCAGGGTCGCGGACGAGGGCAAGAACCCCTTCCAGCTCGACTCCAAGGATCCCTCGATCTCCTTCGCCGACTACGCCTACAACGAGGCCCGCTACGCCTCGCTGTTGAAGGCCAGCCCCGAGCACGCCGCGGAGCTGATGGGCTTGGCGCAGAAGGGGATCGACGCGCACTGGGCCAAGTACAAGTCCAAGGCCGAGAAGTAGCCACAGCCTCGCGGCTTGTTCCACGCGCCCTCGTCACCTCGGTGACGGGGGCGCCTCGCTCAGGGGCCTCTCTCCCGGTCCTAGCCCCTTAGAAGCGGACCACAACCGGTGGCAGGCGCAGCACCGCCGTCGTCGCCACCTGCCCCCGCGCTGCGCCGTCCAGGGCCATCTGCCCCGCAGCCAGCCCCAGCGAGGCCACCCACAGCCCACCCCCCACCCAAGCGAGGGTGCTGTCGTCCGTGAGCCCTGCCGCGACGCCCAGGCCGGGCACCACCGCGAGCGTCACCGCGGAGGCCACCCCCAGGGCCCCGGAGGGCCCCCCCTCACCGAGCGCCCGCCACGCCCCCAGGCTCCCAGCGGTCATCAGGCCCGACCCCACTCCCACCAGGGGAACCGCCGCAGCGAGGGACACCACCCCCACCGCCAACACCGGCGCCATCCCGATCACCGTCACCAGCCGGCGGAGTCCGGAGCTGCGGTCCACGGCGCGCTGGTACACCCACACCAGCGTCACCCCACCGGCGGCGGACAGCGCCCCCACCCCCACCGCGCTCACGCCCCCCACGAAGGCGGCAGCGCCCTGGTCGTAGCGATCCTCCCACCCCAGGTCCAAGGTCTGGTGGGCCCTGTGGTTGGCGGCGAGCTGCCACGCGCCCGCACCCTGCGCGCCCAGCACCAGCGCCCCCGCGAGCGCGCCCGCCTCCTCGGCGTCGAGGGCGACCGCCGCACCCAGGGCCAGCGCCCCGCCCCCCAGCAGCCCCCAAGCTGCCACCCCGCCCGCCCTGCGCACCGAGAGCCCCTGCTCCTCCAGCGCGCGGCGCGCCGCGAGGCTCCCTCCCGCCAGCAGCCCTGTCCCCAGGGCCGCCACCGGGGACAGCAGCGCCGCACCAGCGACCACGCCCTGCGCGTTCTCGCCCAGCTCGGACCCTGTGGGCGCGAGGACAAGGCCCGCGGCCCCCGCCATACCCGCCATGCCGATGACCCCCGCGGGCACCGCCCCTGCCAGGGCCACGGTGGTGGCGCGATCATAGACCGTCTCTGCGTCCGCCGCGTGGGAAGCGGCGGCGAGAGAGAGACAGAGGGCGGCGAGGGCGACACGGCGCATCGGGACTCCCAGCGGGAGCCTCATCCTACCAGCGGCGAACCAGGAGGCAGACGGGAGAGCCCACGGATCACTCCGGGGGACGAGAGGACGTGAGGTGCAGGCTCCGCCCTGGCAGGCTCGGGTCCGTCGACCAGCGGCCGGGGGGCCCGCTCCCCAGCGGCGCGCGTCCTCTCCCCGAGGGGACCCCCCTAGGGCGCCGCGGCCAGGGTCGCCGGCACCCGCTCGGTGGGCCAGGGCATCGAGGGGTCCGCGAGCATGGCGCCGGCCCACCGCGCCGCGGCGCCGGGCTCCACCTCGCCGGGGTGCAGGTGCGCGCACAGGGCGATCGCCTGCTCCGCCGAGAGGCCAGCCTCCACCGCCTCGCGGTAGATCGACGAGGCCCCCTGCCCCAGGCCAAAGGCCCGCTGGTTCAGCGCCACCACCTTCTCGCCCTTGGCCTGGAACAGGGCCTCGATGTGGGCGAGCGCCGCCTCTGGGGGGAAGGGGTAGAGGAAGGCCGCCGCGCCCAGCATCACCATGTTCTCGGCGCGCTTGTTCCCTGCGAGCTGCGCCAGCGAGGCCGCGTCCACCATCACCTGACGGGGCAAGGCCGCGATCTGCCCGATCACGCCCGACAGATCAGGGTAGCTGGAGATGTTGACGAACGGGGCCGTGGAGCTCACCACCCAGCCCTCTGGGGACAGCTCGTGGGCGTAGCGCAGGGCCTCCAGCGGCTCCACCGCCAGCACCAAGCCCACCTGCCCCGCGGGGATCAGATCCGACCAGATCTGCCCGGGCGCCAGCCGCACGTGGGACTGCACCGCGCCGCCGCGCTGCGCCATCCCGTGCACCTCCGCCTGCTTGAAGTGGAGTCCCGCCGAGAGCGCGGCGTAGTCGAGCACATAGGCGATGGACAGGATGCCCTGTCCCCCCACGCCAGCCAAGATGATGTCGAGCATAGCGCCTCCTCAGTTGCGGATCTGGATGCAGGGACGGGAGGGGATGATCACCGACACCCCCTGGTAGGCGAGCTCTTCCCGGAAGATCGCCAGGTTCTCTTCGTGGCGCGAGCGGAGTGGCTTCACCACCCTGATGTGCTCCGGCCCGACCCCCAGCCCGGTCAGGGTCGCGATCAGCCGCTCACCCGCCAGCGCGGTGTCCTGCTGCCCGGTCATCGCGACGATGGCGTTGTCGAGGAGCACCACGGTGATCGCGGCCTCGGCACGGATCGCGTCGAGCAGCCCGGTGAGGCCCGAGTGGGCGAAGGTGGAGTCACCGATCACCGCCACCGCGGGCGACACCCCCGCCTTGGAGGCCCCCAGCGCCATCCCGATGCTCGCGCCCATGTCCACGCAGGTGTCGATCGCCTCAAAGGGCGCCAGCGCCCCGAGCGTGTAGCAGCCGATGTCCGACAGCACCCTGCCGCCGCCCGCCTCCGCCATCACCTCGTTGAGGACGTTGTAGGAGTCGATGTGGGGGCAGCCCGGACACAGGGCGGGGGGACGCCCCGCGAGCGGCAGCGGCGCAGGGATCGCGGCGGGGCGCGCAGGGAGGCCCAGCGCGGCGCGGACCTTGGCCGGGTCCAGCTCTCCCGTGCGGGGCAGCGCCCCGTCCAACCGGCCGTGGACCGGCCTGGGGGCGCTGTTGAGCAGCCCCTTCAGCCCCCCCTCCAGCAGCGGGTAGCCGTCCTCCAAGACGAGGATCTCCTCGCAGTGGTCGAAGAGCTGCCGGACCAGGTCCATCGGGGGCGGCCAGCAGGAGATCTTCAGGGTGGACGCCTCCGGCGCGTCCCCCAAGTTCTCCATCAGATAGTTGAAGGCGATCCCTGTGGCGATGACCCCCAGCGGCTCCCCCCGCAGGGCGAGGGCGTTCCCCTCCACAGCCCAGAGACCGCGCTCCACCTGCTCCCAGCGGCCCAGCAGCTGCGACCAGTGGCGCCGGGCGTTGGACGGCAGCAGGGTGTAGCGCTGCTTGTCCGTCGGCAGCGGCCTCTCGGACTGCTCCAGGCGCGGCCCGGGCACCACCGCGGCGCGGGAGTGAGCGAGGCGGGTGACGATCCGGACCATCACCGGCAGTCCCACCTGCTCCGAGAGCGCGAGCCCGGCCCGCGTCATGTCGTAGGCCTCCTGCTGGGTCGAGGGCTCCAGACATGGGATACGCGCGAAATCCGCCAGGAAACGCGAGTCCTGCTCGTTCTGTGAGGAGTGCATCCCCGGATCGTCTGCGACGATCAGCACCATCCCGCCGTTCACCCCGGTGATCGCCGAGTTCATGAAGGCGTCCATCGCCACGTTCAGGCCGACGTGCTTCATCGAGACGATGGCCCGCTTTCCCGCGTAGGACATGCCGAGCGCGGTCTCGTAGGCCACCTTCTCGTTGGAGGACCACTGGGTGAAGATCGATCGGTCGGACGGCTTGTGGCGCTCCACGTACTCGAAAATCTCGGTAGAGGGCGTTCCCGGGTAGGCGAAGGCGCCAGCGATACCGGCGTCGATGGCCGCCTGGGCCACAGCCTCGTCGCCGAGCAGGATGAGGGGCTTCATGGGACCTCCTGTAGGTGCGAGGACGCCTCTTTAGACGCCCTGAGCGGAGGGGTGGCGTATCGCAGAGGCCGCGCTGAGGCCACAGCCAACGCGGCCTTTGGGAGCCTCCGGGCTCGCCGTCCTGTGTGTATTATGTTAGCTTCCGAGCCTCATCTCGGAGCCCCCATGCGCACCACCGCCCTCTTCTCGCTGCTCGCCCTCTCCCTCCTCGCCTGTCGCAAGGAAGAGCCCGTCGACCTGGACCAGGACGGCACCGTCGCCGCGGACGACTGCGACGACCTCGACGCCAGCGCCCACCCCGGCGCCGAGGAGCTCTGCGACGGCGTAGACAACGACTGCGACGGGGAGATCGACAACGACCCGGTAGACGCCACCACCTTCTTCGCGGACGCCGACCAGGACGGCTACGGCAACGCCGACAACGCGGTCGAGGCCTGCGCCCTCCCCGCGGGCTACGTCACCAACGACACCGACTGCGACGACCACGACGCGGCCTTCCACCCCGGCGCACCAGAGCCAGACTGCGCAGACCCCAGCGACTACAACTGCGACGGCTCCGTGGCCTTCGCCGACGAGGACGGCGACGGCTTCGCCGCCTGCGAGGACTGCGACGACGCACGCGCCGACGTCAACCCAGACGCCCCCGAGGTCTGCGACGAGGCCGACAACGACTGCGACGGTGAGATCGACGAGGCCCCGACCGACGCCCCCACCTGGTACCAGGACGCCGACAGGGACGGCCACGGCGCCGCCCCCCTGCCCTTCGCCACCTGCGACGCCCCTGCCGGCTACGTCGCCCTTGGTGACGACTGCGACGATCTGATCGCCACCGTCTACCCCGACGCCCCAGAGCTCTGCGACGGGCTGGTCAACGCCTGCGGAGGCGCCCTCCCAGCCGACGAGGCCGACCAGGACGGCGACGGCTACCTGGTCTGCCAGGGGGACTGCGACGACACGGACGGCCGCTACCACCCCAACGCAGCGGAGGCCGACTGCGCAGACCCCGCGGACTACAACTGCGACGGGTCGGTGGGCTACTCCGACGAGGATGGCGACGGCTTCGCCGCCTGCGAGGAGTGCGACGACCACCGCGCGGACGTGTTCCCCGGCGCGGAGGAGCGCTGCGACGGGGCGGACAACGACTGCAACAGCCAGATCGACGACCACGCGACCGACGCCCTCGTCTGGCACCTCGACGCGGACCACGACGGGTACGGCGACCCAGCCGCCACCGCCGAGGGCTGCGTGGCCCCCTCCTCCTACGTCGCCGACGCCACCGACTGCGACGACCTCGACGCCCTGGTCTACCCCGCCGCGCTCGAGCTCTGCGACGGGCAGGCCAACGACTGCGACGGCACCCTCCCCGAGGACGAGCAGGACCTCGACCACGACGGCTTCATGAGCTGCGAGGGAGACTGCAACGACGAGGCGGCTGCGGCCCGCCCTGGCGGCACCGAGGTCTGCGACGGCCTCGACAACGACTGTGATGGCGACATCGACCTCAACGCCACCAACGCCCCCACCTGGTACGCCGACGGGGACGAGGACGGCTTCGGCGACAGCGCCACCGTCCAGCACGCCTGCGAGCAGCCCGCGGGCTACGTCGGGGACGACGCGGACTGTGACGACACCCTCGCCGCAGTGAGCCCCGACGCCGACGAGCTCTGCGCCACCGACTTCGACGACGACTGCGACGGAGACATCAACGAGGCAGCCGCCACCGACGCCCCCGCTTGGCACCTCGACGCGGACGGAGACGCCTTCGGCCGCCCCGGCGTCGGCCTCCGCGCCTGCGAGGCCCCCGACGGC
>JAFGVK010000139.1 GCA_016938035.1 Deltaproteobacteria bacterium
ACGGACACCGACACGGACACCGACACGGACACCGACACGGACACCGACACGGACACCGACACGGACACCGACACGGACACCGACACCTGCGGCACCCCTCCCGCGGACGGCTGGTCCGGCGCTGGGGCTGAGGGCTCGGTGAACTTCACCACCCCCTACACCTTTGACGCGGGCATCGCCGCGGTGCGCGCCGCCGACCCCGGTGAGGGCGCTACCGCCGACCTGAGCCTGCAGATCTCCGGCGCGGTGATCTCCACCACGGGCTACGCCCCCTCCGGCCAGAACCCCGATCTCTGGATCGAGGACATGAACGGCGCCATCCGCACCTACGGCGTGACCTCCATGCTGCCCGCGGTGAACGGGGACGGCGACAGCACCCTGGTCCCCGGCCAGAAGGTCAGCTTCACCGTCACCCAGCTCAAGAACTACTACGGGCAGCTCGAGATCACCGGCCTCTCCAACTTCACGGTGGACTCGGCTGGAAACGCCCTCTACGCCGCAGAGCTCGGCGCCCAGGCCCTCTCCTACAGCGCCATGCCCGCTGAGCTGGTCCACGCCTACGGCCAGATCACCGCCGAGCACGGCGACTGCCCGGACGGCAGCACCAGCTCCTGCTACGAATTCACCCACGACGGCACCACCGAGCTCATCCGCATCGGCACCGCCAAGGGCCTGATGGAGGGGGACTGCGTCGAGATCATCGCCCCGGTCGACTACTACAAGGACGACGCCCTGTACAACGATGATCGCTTCCAGATCAACAACTGGGATCAGATCCGGTGGTACTGAGAACCCTCCCCCTCCTGATCCTCGCGGCGTGCGTAGCGCCGCGGGATCCGGAGGATCCCTCTGGTTGGTACGCGTCGGGCGACTCCCTCGATGTGGAGGAGTACGTCGCGTTTACCGACCAGCCCTACCCGGACTTCGGGGCTGAGAACACCATCGCCGACTTCAACGACGCGGTGTTCCCCACGAAGCCCTATACGCTCACGTACGGCCCGGAAGAGGTGCGGCCCGAGGGGACCACCTGCCAGTACGCAGAGGATCGCAGCCTCCCGATGGAGATCGAGGGTGTGGTCACCCTGCACCCCCGCTACTACTTCAAGACGATGGGCTGTGACAACGGAGACGAGAAGTTCTACGGCAACTACTTCATCGAGGACGCCACGGGCGGCGCCTTCATCCTCGGTGACTCCAAGGTGGCCCACTTTGGCATGGGCGATCGGGTGCGGCTCAAGGTGCGCGGGGTGCGGACCACGTTCGACCTGAACATGGTCTACGCCCACGACGTGGTGGAGGTGACCCGCGGCCCCTTCCCGATCTACTACTCCGAGCCCAGCGGGCCCCTCGGCGCGGATGACGTGGCCAAGGTGCAGCGCGTCACGGGCACGGTGCTCTCTGAGAAGGACGACTTCGGGGCCTTCCGCGTCGAGTCCGACAACGGCACCACCTACGACGTCAGCCTCGACGCCGAGCTCTCCCGCCGCGGGGTGGGCTGGTACCCCGGCGATCGGATCACCGTCACCGGCCCGGTGATCTACTCCTACTCCGCTTACTCCATCATCATCATGCGTAAGGGCCAGGTTCAGGTCCTCGACTGACGCCCTCCCCCCGGAGACCCTCCCATGCGAAACCTCTCCTGGCTGCTGCCCGCCCTGTTTGTGGCGGGGGTGGCCTCCGCTCAGGACCTCGAGAACCGCACGTCGCACGTGGATGAAGTCCAAGACGACGCGCTCCAGACCGATTTCCTCTTCGAGAGCCAGTGGCACGAGCTCAACAACCTCGACTTCCGTCCCCTCGACGAGGACTCGGATCAGGCCATCTTCGACTCCGATGACCGGCACGGCTTTGCCTTCACCGGTGTCGCCGCGACCCTGGGCTATCAGGTGGACGATCGCACCCGCTACGTGGTGGGGATGAGCCACCGGGGCCTGTGGGGCAACGATCAGATGGGCGGCACCAACACCTTCGGGGGCTGGGCCTACTTCACCGCGGCCTACGCCGACTACCGCATGGGGGACGGCGACAAGGCGACCTCGGTGAGGGTCGGCCGGCAGTTCTTTGACCTCGGCGGGTTGGGCGGGGGGAGGGACTACATCCTCTCCGACATCCTGGACATGGTCCGGGTCGACGTGAAGCTCGGTAACGCCGGCACCCTGGTGCTGGTGCCCATGAACGTGATGGGGCTGACCTCGGCCACGGACGACGCGGTGCTCTATCGCTACATCGGCCAGTCGAGCCCCTCCACCTTCGGCTTCCGCGGCGATCACATGACCCGCAGGATGGGCGGCGTGCTGCGCCTCGACGGGCTCTCCGACGCCCTCGACGCGAGCGCCTACGGCTTCTACACCGACATTGGCGCCCTGGGCACGGGCTCGGACATCTCCTACCACGGTCTGCTCGGCAACTTCTCCGACAACGACTGGGTGGCCAACGCAGGGGCGCGCGCGAGCTACGCCGCCGGCGCGGTGACCCCGTTCGTGGCGGTGGACCTCTCCACCGGCATCGATCGCAAGGAGCTGATCGCCCGCGACGTGGACACCAGCGGCTTTGCGGTCTACGCGGGCGCCAGCCTCGACACCCGCGACAACGCGGGCAAGGGGATCAAGGGCCGGGCGAGCTTCTTCCAGGCCCAGGGCGGCGCCTACGCCCAGGACGGGATGCAGTACTCGCACGGCTACACCGGCATGAACGGGAAGTACGTCGGCGGGGTGCTCACCGGGCGCTACCTCGGCATCCGCCCCACCGCCTATGTGGGCATGTTCGGCATCTCCGACAGCCCGCATGACATCAACCGCAAGGGCGGCGCCCAGGTGATCGAGGTGCAGGGCTCCTACGACACCTCCACCGTAGAGATCGGCGCGGCCTTCTACATGCTGGCCGACACCGGCATCACCTATGTGGACATGGCCGAGGTCGACACCATCACCCCGCCCTATGGCTACTCCCGCGAGGCCTTCCGGGCCGAGGGGCGCCTTGGCAAGTCCCTGGGACAGGAGGTCGACCTCACCCTGGACGCCAAGGTGTACGAGCACATCTCCGTCGGCCTGCAGGGCGCGGTGTTCCTCCCCGGCGCCTTCTACGCGCAGGAGGTCTCTCGCATCGCGGGTGACGCCCTCGGTGGTGAGGCGATGGCCTGGGCGGTCAACGGCGGCACCACGGTGAGGTTCTGATGCGCTCCCTCGCCGCTGTCCTCCTCGCGCTCGCCGGGTGTAACCCCGATCCGGGAGATCCTGAAGAGGGCGTGGAATATCGCGACGGTATCACCTCCGACTACGAGACGGGGGAGCGGGGATCGCTCAAGATCTCCGAGATCTTCTGGTCTGGCTCGGTGCAGGATGACGGCACCTGGGACGCGTCGGATGTGTTCATCGAGATCCGCAACGAGGGCACCCGCCCGATGGACATCTCGCGCTGGCGGCTGGTGTTGGAGGGGGAGACCGAGAAGGACTTCCGCCTCCCGCAGCTGGAGCGCGACGTAGAGGTTGGCGAGCACGTCTTCTTCGCGGCCAAGACCACCGGCTGCTTCCCCAGCCCTGACGGGGTGATCGAGGGGCTGGAGTTCCCGTTCGGGGGCGCCTTCTACCTCTCGCTGCAGGACGTGGACGAGCACATCATCGACTCCGCCGGTGATCGCGGCCGCGCCCGCCCCGCCTACTCGGGGGGCTACGACCTGTTGGTCTCGCGCTCGATGGAGCGGGTGGAGATGATGTTCGGCGCCAACGGCGACGAGCCCCACGCGTGGCACTACTACACCCCCGCGCCAGCCGACGTGCCCAACAACGACAGGGTCCTCGAAGGATGCCGCACCCGCACCCTGGCCAGCCCAGGGCGCCCCAACTCGCCGGACTACAGCGGCGCCTTCGCCAGCGGGAGCCTGGAGTGATGCGAACCCTACCCCTGCTGCTCCTCGTCGGGTGCGCCGCGCCTGACGCCGGGCAGCTCTTCTACAGCGTCAATACCCACGTCACGGACGGGCCGGACGAGACCGTCGGCTATTTCGTCGACGCGATCGCCAAGGCCGAGACCAAGGTGGACATCGCCTTCCCTAAGGGCGAGGACACCAGGCTCTCGGACGCGCTGATCGCCGCCTACGACCGCGGGGTCGAGGTGAAGGTGGTCACGGACATCGACGAGGCCGACTCCGCCGCGGTCAGCGAGCTGATCGCGGCGGGGGTCCCGACCACCCTCGCCGACGCCGGGATCAGCTACTTCGAGTTCTTGCTGGGCGACACGGTCTCCTGGCCCTCGGAGCAGACCATCATGTCGCACGCCTTCGCGGTCATCGACTACGAGGTCACCGACTACCAGTACACCGAGCCCAAGGTGGTCCAGGCCAGCTCCGTCGGCAGCTTGGCCGAGGGGCCCAGGGTGGTCTTCGAGGCGCGCGGTGAAGAGCTCGCCGAGGACCTGTGGATCGAGCACCATCAGGTGTTCGGCGGCGCCGATTGCACCGCTGCCACCGCCTACGACGCGATGGCCAAGTCGATCGCCGACTCCCGCTACCGCTACGACACCTCCTCTAACGTGGAGCTGCAGGTGTGGTTCGGTCCGCAGGAGCGCCTGATCAAGCGGGTCACCGACGCGGTCTACTCCGCGCGCTCGGATGTGCGGATCCTCACCGACGACTTCGCCACCGAGGGCCTGGCCTTCGCCCTGCAGGACAAGGCGAGCTGGGGCTTCGACGTGGACGTCATCGTCGGGCCCAACTTCTCCGCGTCGTCTACCGCCCTCTCGCGGACGCTGAGCAACAGCACCCCCGACGTGGCGAAGTTCCAGACCTCGATGGAGCAGGTGCCCACTGTGATCCTCATCGACTACGGCGAGGACCTCTCGGGGCGCTACAACACCTCGCGGGCGCTGGTCATCACCCACGACCTGTACTCGTCTTCGCGCCTGTACCGCTCGCAGGAGGTGGTCAACGACCAGCTCATCGACGGGGCGATGTGGGAGCTCCGCGTCTACGGGGAGCCCTCGGGCGACCTGCTCGACCTGGAGCAGCTCTGGAAAGACGCTCGCGCCGACGCGGAGGTGCTCTGATGAAGCGCGCGACACTGCTCGGGCTCCTCGCCCTCGCATCGTGTAACCCGGCCCCCTCGCAGGCGGATCTGGACAGCACCAGGGGCGGGCGGGTGGACGTCTACTTCAACGACCCTGGCACCAACAAGGTCAACATGTGGGACCCGGACGTGGTGGACGTCATGGTCGACATGATCGACGGCGCCGGGGCAACCCTCGACGTGGCCACCATGGGCTTCTCGCGCCGCGAGATCTACGAGGCCACAGTCCGCGCCTGGGAGCGCGGGGTCAAGGTGCGCTTCGTGGGCGACGCGGGCCACGTCAGCAGCTCCGGCTATCAGGCGATGCGCGACGCGCACATCCCCATGTCGATCGGCAACCTGACGCACATCATGCACGAGAAGTTCTTCGTGGTAGACGGGCGGTTCGTCTTCTCCGGGACCGCGAACTTCACCTCGTCCGACATGGCCTACAACTCGAACAACTACATCGTGGTCGACTCTCCCGAGGTGGCGAACGACTTCACCGATGAGTTCAACCAGATGTTCAACGGCGCCTTCGGGGCGATGAAGGTGGAGATCGACAACGGTCGCCGCTACACGGTGGGTGACACCGAGATCGAGGTCTGGTTCTCTCCCAACGAGGACGTCATGGGGCGGATGCTGGAGCTGGTGGACGGCGCCGAGGACTCGGTGCGCTTCACCATCTTCGCCTTCACCAAGGACCAGGTGGGCTCGGCCTTCATCCGCAAGCAGGAGGAGTTCAAGGAGCTGAACGCCGCTGAGGGCCTCGACGAGGACCTCGACTTCCGCGACCGTCACTCGGTGGCGGGGGTGATCGACCAGTCCCAGCTTCACTCGAACGGGCAGTACCACGAGCTGTACCGGCTCCTGGCCGCTGGGGTGAAGATGCGGATGGACGGGGACGACAACGAGAAGCAGCCGGGCGACTACCAGGCCTCTGGCGGGCGCCTGCACTCCAAGACCATGATCATCGACCTGGACAGCGACGACCCCAAGGTCATCTCTGGCTCCTTCAACTGGTCGGCGTCCGCCAGCATGTCCAACGACGAATTCCTCCTCGTCATGCACGGGGCGCGGGTGGCGCAGGAGTACAACGACTACTTCGAGAAGCTGTACGACGCGGGGCGCGATTTTGGCAAGACCAGGGTCGCCGATGGCTCGGTGGCGCCTGGTGATGTGGTGATCAACGAGCTCCAGTGGTACGGGTACAACAGCTCTGATCTGGACGGTTTTGACGAGTTCATCGAGCTCCGCAACACCACCGACAGGGACCTGGTGCTGGACCTGTGGCAGATCTCTGGCGCGGACGACTTCACCGTGGGGCTGCCCCCGGGGTCGACCATCCCCGCCGGTGGCCTGTTCACCATCGTCGATCATGTCCTCGAGCCCTACCAGGACGGCGCGCCGCAGGACACCGCGACCTCGATCCTGAGGGGCGATCTGGTGCTCAACCCCTTCAATGACAACCGCGCGGCGCGGCTGTACCTGAAGGACGGCGCCCTGGAGCTGTCCCTCCGCGACCCCGACGCGGTGGAGATCGACCGGGCGGGCAACGGCGGTCCGGCCTACGCCGGCGGCCCCCAGAGCAACGGCAAGGTCCGCTCGATGGAGCGTAACGCCAACCCCGGCGACGGGCGGGACCCAGCGTCCTGGCACGCGTGCTCCCTCTCCGAGGGGATCGGAGATATCAACCCGGACTACGCCTCAGAGGTCATCGCCAGCCCAGGGGTGACCAACTCCGCGCCCTAGGGCTCTGGGGGAGGGGACGCGCGGCCTCGCCCTTTGGGCGGGGCCGTCTGTATTTGCGCTCTCAGCGGGCAGCGAGAGGCCTCCCGACCCCGTCGGCGCGCCGGAGGCGAGGAGGCCGCGCCTCGTCCATCCGCCTCTGCCGACAGAGATCGGAGGGCGCGGGCGGGGGCCTCAGCGGGCCAGGACCCTGGCCCACAGCGCCCTGGCGATCCTGGGCCTGGGGTGGGTGTGGGCGGCGATCAGCGCCTCCAGCGCCTCGCGGACCCGCTCGCGGAGGGCCTCGGGGCTCTCCCCCTCGCGGGGCACCACCTGGGGGCCCAGCCAGGTGGTGAGCTTCACCGGTAGGGGCGCGAGGCCCAGGCCGACGACGGGGACGATCGGCCAGCGGGTGCGCTCGTAGAGCGCCTGGATCGGTCGGGCATCCACCCCAGGGGAGCGGTACACCTCCTCGATGTTCTCGGTAAACACGGGGATCAAGGGCACGCCCGCCTCCAGCGCCACCTCGGCGAAGCCCCTCCGCTCGCGCCACACGAGCTGGTAGTGGCGGTCGCGCCCGGTGAGGGCCTCCCTGGTGCCGCCAGGCGAGACCAGCACCCACGCGCCGCTGCGGAGCAGCGCCACCGCGTCGGCCCTCGTGCCGGGCACGGAGCCCGCCTGGGTCACCACCCAGCGCAGCCCGGGGGTCTTGAACAGCCAGCGGTCGCCCAGCCCGTGGACCAGCCTGCCGGTGTGGTGGTAGAGGTGCGCCCCCAAGTACCACGCGTCCACCGGCATGAAGCCGTGGTAGAGCACCAGGAGGGCGGGGCCGTCCAGCGGGAGGTGCTCCTGTCCCCGCACCTCGTACCGGTGCAGCGCGTGGCCAAGGGCGTCGAGCGCCGGGCTCAGGGTGCGGACCAGGCGCGAGGTCACTGGGCCTCGATCCACTGGTCCGCGGCCTTGAAGATGTCGTCCATCCCGGCCCTGGTGGTGGCGGCGACCTGATCGTCGGTGAAGGAGATGCTGTCGAAGGTGGTCTCGCTCCAGAGGGACATCACCCGCACCAGGCCCTCGCCCTCCGAGTCGGCCCCCTCGTCCAGCAGGAGGCCCCGCCCGTCCCGGGGGATCCACACGTCCATGGAGAAGAACTGCTCGATCGTCACGTCGCCGCCGTCCCCTGCGGCGGGCTCGGTGATCCAAGACCGGGCGAGGTAGGCCCAGCGGGGGGCCTCGTCGGCGGTGAGTGCGTCCGGGTCGCCGGGGTCGGGGAGGGCCAGGTTCACCCAGCGGAAGTCCTTGGGGAATTCGTAGGGGACCGTCATCAGGAAGTTGTCCTTGATGAGGTCGTTGTGGGTCCGCAGGACCGGGCAGGAGCGGTCGAGCCAGCAGTCCTCCCCCTCCAGGAAGGTGCGGTCGTAGTACTCGGGGGAGTAGGGCTCCACCGGGGTCTGGTCCTTCAGGAGCTGGATGGGGGCGTGGGCGTCCAGGCCGTAGGGCGAGATCCCCGCCACCGCCACAGGGAGCGCCTCCTCCAGGGGGAGGCCGGGGTTGTCGAGCCCGGCGATGTCCTCCGCGGTGAGGTGCTCCGGGGTGAGGGCCCGGTCCGCGGCGGAGGACGCCGTCACGTCCATCGAGGTGTAGACCGCGTCCTCCAGCGCCCGGATGGCGAAGGCCAGATCGGCCTCATCCCCCTCAAAGCTGGCGAAGACATAGCGCAGGCTGTCGGAGAACTCGGGGTTTGCGGGGGGGGGCGCGCTGGCGCAGCCGGTGAGCAGGGCCGCGAGGGCCAGGGGCCAGGTCTTCATGCCGACTCCGGGTATATGAGAGGGGTCAGGCACAGGATAGCGTGTGATGGTGCACATGGCAGGGGGTGAGGCGCCGATGGTCGCGGCGCGGCGCGGAGCTGCTCCCCGCTCCTCGGTGGCGCCCGCGCCTCCCCCAGGCGGAGATCCCGTGTGGAGCGCGCTCCGCGAGGCGCAGGACCCCCGCGGGGTGCCGGCTCAGGAGGTGCGCGGGGCGCAGCCGGCCGCGGACCTCTCCGCGCGCCCCACGGCGGGCCCGCCCGGGGGCAGGCGGCGCGGCGCCCTAGCGCTGCGCCTCGATCCAGCGATCCGCCGCGCGGAAGGTGCTGTCCATCCCGGCGCGGGTGGTGGCGGACACCTGGTCGTCGGTGAAGCTGAGGCCCGAGAAGCTGGTCTGGCTCCAGAGCGAGAGCACCCTGAGCAGACCTCCGCCCCTCGAGTCCATGCCCTCGTCGAGCTGGGTGCCCCGCCCGTCCCGCGGGATCCACACCTCCACGGTGAAGAACTGATCGAGGGTGACGTCCCCGCCGTCCCCCACCGCGGTCTCGGGGAGCCAGGCCCGGGCCAGGTAGGCCATCCGGGGCTCCGCCGCTGAGGCCGGGTCGCCGGGGTCGGGCAACGCGAGGTTGACCCAGCGAAAATTCACCGGCATCCGGTGGGTGACGCGCATCAGCAGGTTCTGCTTCGTCAGCTCGTTGTCCGTCCGCAGAGAGGCGCAGGCCCCGGTGCCCCAGCAGGCCTCGCCCTCCAGGAAGGTGCGCTCGTAGTGCTCGGGAGAGAGGGGCTCCACCGGGGTCTGGTCTGCCAGGAGCGGGATCCTGGCGTGCTCCTCGACGGGGTGTGGCGACACCACGGCGAGGGCGATGGGGAGCGCCGCGTCGAGGGGGAGCCCCGGATAGGGCAGGCCCTCCACGTCGGCCTCGGTGAGGTGCTCGGGCGAGAGCGCGCGATCCGAGGCGGAGGAGGCGGTGAGGTCCACGGAGGTGTAGACCGCGTCCTCCAGGGCGCGGACGGCGAAGGCGAGGTCCGCCTCCTCCCCCTCGAAGCGGGCGAAGGTGTAGCGGAGGGCGTCGGAGAATTCCGGGGTCGCAGGGGGCGGAGCGCTCATGCAGCCGCTCAGCAGGGCGACCAGGGGCCAGGGCGTCATTCGGGCTCCGGGGAGGTGGGGTCCGGTCAGGATAGCGCACAGCGCGCGGTTGGGTGCGCCAAGATCCGCCCAAGAGGGTCTATCTCAGGTACAATGGCTTGTTTTTGGCCCCGCCGTCCGTTACCCCCCCTCCTCCGGAGGTGTCGATGCCCCTGGCCGCAACCGAGCACGCTCTCACCCGCGACTTCGCCGACGAGGTCTACGAATTCCTGGTCTCGGTGGACCTGTCTCGGTGGCAGGACGACGCCAGGGCGCAGGTCGACGCCTCGCTGCGCGAGCTGCAGGGCAAGGCCGAGGCGCTGCGCGAGCGCTGGTCGCTGCCCGTGCTCCCAGGGTCTCCAGAGGAGCTGCTGCGGCACGCGGTGGAGCAGGTGGTGGAGGGGCTGCCCGATCCCAACGCGCTGGCGGACGCGACCATCGACGAGTGGGAGCATTTCGAGCAGCGGGTCGCGGATCAGCTCAGCCCCCTCTACGAGGCGATGGCGACCCGGCTCAAGGACTGCGGCGCCAAGGCGCGGCACCTCCGCCCCGACAACTACTGGCGGGCCCTCTTCCACTCCGGCGCGGGGCTGGCGGGGGCGCTTGGCTACCAGTTCCTCTTCTCCGAGCAGCGCCACGCCTGGCTGGTGATCGGCGCTTGGCTGGTGTTCAGCTGGAGCCTCGAGATCTCGCGGCGCTTCTCCGTGGGAGTCAACGATTTCTTGATGCGCTCCCTTCGGCTGATCGCCCGGGAGCACGAGCGGTACCGCGTCAACTCCGCGACCTGGTTCGGCACCGCGGCGGCGATCCTCCTCCTCACCACCCCCGGCTATCCCGGTGTGCTCGGGCTGGTGGCCCTCTCGGTGGGCGATCCAGCCGCGGCGATCATCGGCCGCCGCTTCGGCCGCACCAGGCTCCGCTCGGGCCGCTCCCTGGAGGGGACCCTCGCCTTTGTGGTCGCCGCCCTGCTCCTAGCGGTGCCCTGGGTGGTCTTCCTCCGTCCAGAGATCGCCCTCCTCCCGGGTCTTGTCGCCACCCTGGGCGCGGTGGTCGTCGGCGCGGTGGTAGAGCTCTTCGCGGATCGAGTGGACGACAACCTCGCGATCCCGGTATCTACCGCGTGGACTGCGGCGCTGATCCTAGCCCTCTTCGGCTAGGCGGCCCGCGCCAGGGAGCGCGTGACGTGATTCAGCTGGTTGATGTGACGATGAGCGCGGGGACCCGCGAGCTCCTGAGCGGAGCCTCGCTCCACATCCACCCGGGGGATCGGGTGGGGCTGGTGGGGCGAAACGGGACCGGCAAGACGACGCTGCTGCGCCTCTTTCTGGGGGACAACCGGCCGGACGCGGGGAGCTGCACGGTGCGTCCGGGGGTGGAGGTGGGCTACCTGCCCCAGCAGGCGGTGTCTGGATCCACCCAGCCGCTCTGGGATGAGGCGCGGAGTGGGATGCGGGCGCTCAACGCGCTGCACGCGCGTTACCAGGCCGCTGAGCGCGCGGTCGCCGCGGGGGAGGAGGGCTCGGTGGAGCGCTTCGACGCCGTGTCAGAGGCCTTCCGGCTGGAGGGCGGCTACGCGATGGACGAGCGGGTGGGGGGCGTCCTGCACGGGCTGGGCTTCAGCAAGGAGGACTGGGGCAAGACCTGCGACACCTTCTCGGGCGGGTGGCAGATGCGGATCGCCCTCGCCAGGCTGCTGCTCTCGGACGCGCAGCTGCTGTTCCTCGACGAGCCCACCAACCACCTGGACATCGTGGCGCGCACCTGGCTCGCCAGGGAGCTCACCAGGGTCGGGCGCACGGTGGTCGTGGTCTCGCACGATCGCTACCTCCTCGACCGGGTCACGACCCGGACGGTGGAGGTGGCGGGGGGACGCCTGCACGCCTTCTCTGGGGGCTTCAGCGACTGGCTGAAGGAGCGGGCCCTGCGCTTTGAGCAGGCCCAGGCGGCCTACGCGTCTCAGAAGGCCGAGATCGAGCGCCTGGAGCGCTTCGTGGACCGCTTCCGCGCCAAGGCCACCAAGGCCGCGCAGGCCAAGTCCCGCCAGCGGCAGCTCGACAAGATGGAGCGCCTGGACGCCCCAGAGACCGAGGGCGTGCCGCGCTACACCCTCCCCGAGCCCCCTCCCTCCTCCCACGAGCTGCTCACCCTGCTCCAGGCCTCCGCGGGCTACGGCGGCGCGCCGGTCTTTCAGGGGGTGGAGCTGCACCTGGCCCGCGAGATGCGGGTGGCGGTGTTGGGCCCCAACGGCTGCGGCAAGAGCACCCTCCTCAAGGCCCTGTCGGGGGAGCTGTCCCTCCTCCGCGGCCGCCGCAGGGTGGGGGAGGGGGCCAGGGTGGGGGTGTTCTCGCAGGACCTGGCCCAGGCGCTCCCCGGAGACCTCACCGGGCTGGAGTACCTGGGCACCGTCGCGCCAGAGGTGACGCTCACCACCGCCTGGAGTCGCCTCGGGGCGCTGGGCCTGGGGGGGGAGCGGGCGCAGCAGCCGATTCGCTCCCTCTCGGGGGGCGAGAAGGCGCGGGTGGCGCTGGCTGCCCTCGCGGTGCGCCCCCACAACGCCCTGCTCCTCGACGAGCCCACCAACCACCTGGACGCGGTCACCGCCGAGGTGCTGGTCGAGGCCCTCAAGTCCTGGGGCGGGGCGGTGATGATGGTGTCGCACGATCGGCACCTCGTCGAGCAGGTGGCGACCCATGTGCTCCGCTTTGGACCCGACGGCGCCGAGTTGATCGAGGGGGTGCGTCCCGAGCACTTCGAGATCGCGGCCCTGGTGCGAGGGGAGGGTGAGGAGCGCAGCGGGGGAGGCGAGAGCTGGGACGATCGCAAGCGCCTAGCCCGGGCGCGAGAGAAGGCGCGGCGCCAAGCTGACAAGGTGCTGGCGCGCATCGAGAGGCTGGAGGCGAAGGTCGCGGCGCTCGACGCAGAGCTCTTCGAGCGGGGCGCGGACTTCGAGGTCGCGGCCAGGCTGGGCAAGGAGCAGGCGGCGCTGCACCAGGAGATCGAGGCGCGCTTCGCCGAGTGGGAGGCGCTGGAGGCAGAGGCCGAGTGAGCTGGCACGACCGCGGCGGGCGTCGCGGCGCGCGCTCGCCTCGGCCCCCGCTGGAGGCGAGGGGGTCGCGCTGCTTCGGGCAGGACCTCCGGCCGATGCGCTCGCCACTTGCTCGGCGTGACCAGCGATTCGTTTGGAAAGTCCATCGCTATGAACACCCTTGTTGTGGTCGCGACCGATCGGCTCGGGCCAGCAGCCCGTTGCACCTGGATCCCGGCCTGAGCCGCCCCCAGCTGCTGGGCCTCCTGGCGGGCAGCGCGCTGGTGTCGCCCCTGATGGCCTGGCTGACCTGGCGCCTGGACCGTATCCGTTGAGCCTCCCGTAAGGGCCAACCGGCGGGTTGATGCTTGATCTCGATGTCTCGCCGGTCTCGATGTGCCGACGACACCGCGCGCAGGTCTCTGTTGTGCCGTAGGGATCTGCGACGCCGGACTATCGACCCCGCGGGGCAGCCACGGGAGCCAGAGCACTTCGTCCGCTGGCTCCCGGGATCGACATCGCCGCGTCGCCGTGATCTTCTAGGTTCATGCCTGCTGCATCATCCTCCTCACCGGAGCCGAGCGAGCGCGCTTCCGACAACGACACAGCCGGCCAGTGCTCGAACGGTTCCGACGGTGGCTGGAGGAGGTCCGAGACGGGCCGCTCCCCTCGAAGGACGCGGTCCGCAAGGTGGCGCAGTGCCCCCCTGTGTCTGCGAAGATGACTGGTGCCGCTCCCCCTGGTCCTTCTGGCGGCACAGCGCGCTGCCGAGCGTGAGACCGGTTCCAACCCACAGGATCGGGTCGCGCTGCCTTGCCCCCCGCGGGCTCCGTCGGTCCGTCTTGACGTAGGCGGGCCGACGCCTGCGCCCTCTGTTCTCGCCCTCGACGCGATCGCCGCACGCGCGCCACCGGGCCCGTCGAGCTGGCTCCGGTACGAGGGGCCCCCCGCAGGCGGGCGCGCCCCGGGATCCCCGACCCTCGCCCTTTCCTTTCCGGGTGGTCGTGCTACGCTGCCGGACACCCAAGAGGAGGCCCGATGGAGCGCGCACAGGCTTGGCAGCTGCTGACTGAGTGGACCGAGAGCCCCGCCCTCCTCCAGCACGCCCGGGCGGTGGAGCTGTCGATGCGGGCCGCCGCCCTGCGCTACGGGGCCGGCGAGGCCGACGTCGCGGCGTGGGGCGTGGCCGGGTTGCTGCACGACGCCGACTACGAGCGGTGGCCCGAGGAGCACCCCGCGCGGGTGGTGTCCTGGCTTCGGGAGCGGGGCGAGGAGGCCATCGCCCACGCGATCTCCGCCCACTACACCAAGTGGGGGGTCTCGTACGACAGCGCGATGGATCGGGCGCTCCTCGCGGTGGATGAGCTCTCGGGCTTCGTGGGGGCTTGTGCCCTGGTGCGTCCCGAGGGGATCACCACCCTCGAGGTGAAGAGCGTCCAGAAGAAGCTCAAGGACAAGCGCTTCGCCGCGGGTGTGGACCGCGGTGAGGTCAAGGCGGGCGCTGAGCTCCTGGGGGTTCCGCTAGCGGAGCACATTCAATTCGTGATTGACGCGCTGCGGCCTCACGCCGAGGCGCTGGGTCTGCAGGGCAACGCGGGGAGGTAGGATGCGCTGGATTCGATTCGCCTATCGGGGTGGGGTGGGGCAGGGGCGCCTGAGGGAGGACGGCCTGGTCGACCTCTACGATCGGCAGCTCTTCGAGGGGGGGGAGCCCACCGGCGAGGTGGTGAGCCCCGGACCGCTGCTCGCGCCAGTGATGCCCCCGTCCATTTTCGCGGTGGGGCGCAATTACGAGGGCCACGCCGCCGAGACGGGGGCGGCGCCGCCGCGCTGGCCGGTGATCTTCATGAAACCCATCTCCGCCCTGGAGGCCCACGAGGGCTCCATCCGCCTGCCCGCCTCGGTGCAGCGCGGCCCCGAGGTGGACTACGAGGCGGAGCTGGCGGTGGTGATCGGCAGGTCTTGTCGTGACGTCGCCCCGGAGGACGCCCTCGACTATGTGCTCGGCTACACCGTCGCCAACGACGTGAGCGCTAGGCGGTGGCAGAAGCACGGCGGTGGCGGGCAGTGGGTCCGGGGCAAGAGCTTCGACACCTTCTGCCCGCTGGGGCCCGCGCTGGTCACCGCCGATGAGTTGGGGGACCCTCAGGACCTGGAGCTGGGCACCCTGCTCAACGGGGAGGAGATGCAGCACAGCCACACCGGTAAGATGATCTTCCCGGTGGCGCACCTGATCGCCTTCCTGAGCAGGGACACCACCCTGCTGCCCGGAACGGTGATCCTCACCGGTACCCCCGAGGGGGTGGGCTTCGCGCGCACGCCGCCGGTGTTCCTCGCGCCGGGGGACGTGGTCGAGGTCTGGGTGGACCGCATCGGGGTGCTTCGCAGCCACGTCACGGGACCGGAGGCGTGATGAAGATCGAGGACCTGCCCAGGGAAGCGCTGCTCGAGCTGCTGTCCGACTTCGCCAAGAACTGGCTCGCCCACGACGGGCTGTGGTTCCAGGCGGTAGAGCGTCACCACGGGCTTGAGCACGCGATGCAGCTCGACGCGGAGGCGTGGGCGCGCTTCTCGCCGATCGAGGCGCGCAGGATCCGCGCCCTGCTCCAGCTGTCCGCGGCGCCGGGGTTGGAGGGGCTGGAGGAGGCGATGAATTTCCGCCTCTACGCGCGCCTCAACGAGCAGAGCGCGGTGCGGGACGGCGATCGGCTGGTCTTCACCATGCACAGGTGCAGGGTGCAGGAGGCCCGCCGTCGCAGGGGGCTGCCGCCCTTCCCGTGCAAGGAGGTGGGGGTGGTCGAGTACACCGAGTTCGCCAAGGCGATCGACCCCAGGATCCAGGCCGCGCCGCTGCACTGCCCGCCCGATGATCCGGTGGAGGGTGTGGCCTGCCAGTGGGCCTTCACCCTCGCGGAGTAGGGCGCGCTAGGGGGTGGGAGGCTCGTCCTTGGATGGCGGCTCCTCGCGCTGCGCGTCCCGGAAGGTCTTAACGCCCTTGCCCATCGCCTCGAAGATCTCGGGGATTCGCCGTGCTCCAAAGAGCACGATGACGATCAGAAAGATGAACACCCACTCGAAGGGACCGGGCATTCCGAGGGCAATGACGCTCATGGTGGCTCCAGGACAGTGCACAGGTCCAGGTTAGCCCCCGCACGGACGAAAAGCCAGCACTCGACTCGAGGGCCCCCTCCGCCCGAATCCACCGCAAGAGATGGAGGAGACGCAAGAGCAATGCCAGGTGTGATACCGGCGAAGGGAGCAATCTCGAGAAGAGCGAGACCTGGGGTCCCGCCTTGCTTGAAAGAAGTATGCCCGAGTCACGGGGGGGGCGCCACCACTTTCTGATCAGTCTGTGGGAGAGCTCCCGCGCGAGCTGGCACCGATCTCGCGCAGCGCGAATTTGGGGATGGACATCTCGTGGGGCTTGGGGTACCTTCTAGATGTCGCTCGATGCTGTCGAGCAAAAGAACAGACGGGGGGCAACCCTCGAATCTCCACTCCCACCCCCGTGTACGGCGCATGTGTTAAAGTCGTATGAGGAGCACGGTGGGTGGGAGCATGGGGATTCAAGCGGGCGAAAGCCCGCTTTTCTGTTTCTGAAGCTCGCGCTGTGGGCTCTCTCGCTAGGGGCGCGGCCTGCGCCAGGGCGAGAGCAGGAAGCCCAAGACCAAGACGATGAGGTTGAGCGTGGGGAACCAGTCCCCCCACCTCGCGTACAGGGTCTGGAGTTGCGCGTCTCGCACCTCGACGATGCGGTTGACCCGGGCGAAGGGCTCGGTCTCGTAGAGGATCCTCCCGTGGGGCTCCACCACCATCGAAACCCCTGTGTACGCGCTCCGCACCAGCGGCCGACCTAGCTCTGTGGCTCGGATCGCCGCCAGCATCGCGTGCTGCTGCGGGGCGGGGCGCACCCCGAACCAGGCGTCATTGGTCACGTTGACCAGCAGGGTGGGGTCCTCAAAGGCGCGGCAGACGTAGGGGAGGATCGCCTCGTAGCACACCGGCGAGGCGAGGCGGAGATCGCCGTCGACTAGCACCTTGGCCTCGGTGCCAGCGCGAAAATCGCCGGGTCCCTGCACAAGCTCTCGCAGCCAGGGGAGCTGGCGCGAGAGGGGGATGTACTCGCCGAAGGGCAGGGGATACAGCTTGTCGTACCGCCCCTTCTGCTCCCCGTCGGCCCCGATCAGGAAGATCGAATTCCACGCCACCGGCCTCCGCTGCTGGGTGTCGGGATCCGTCTCGATTTCCCACCAGCCGCCGCCGAGGAGGATCGGGAAGTGCCCCACCTGAGCGAGCTTGCGGATCGCAGGGCCGTAGGCCTCCCACTCCTGCGGGTAGTTGGGGCCGGCGCCCTCGGGCCACACCACGAGATCCACGGTATCCGGGGCAATCCGCGCGGTCTCTGAGATCCACTCCGCCATCGCGTAGCGGTGCTCCCGCCGCATCACCTGCTCCATGGTGATGTCCGACTGGAGCTGCGCCACTCTCAGGCGGGGCGCCGCGGCCAGCGCCTCCTCCACCTGCCCGTGCCGCCAGACCCCCAGCAGCACCACTGCTGAGATCAGGCTTACCGCCGCCGCCAGCCAGCGCAGGGGGAGGGGGCGCCCCTCGCGTCGGCGGAGCAGGTGCTCGGTGAGCACGGCGTTGACGAAGAAGAGCAGCCAGGTCAGACCGGTGACCCCGGTATAGGCCACGAGCTGCACCAGGAAGGGCGCGCGGTACTGAGTAGCGCCCAGGGTGTAGGGGAACAGCACTAGGTACAGGGTGGCCCACTCGATCACCACCCCCGCAGCCGGCCAGAGCACCATCCAGGCGTCGCCCGCCCTGCGTCGGAGGGGGTGGGCCGCCATCAGCAGCGGCAGGTACGGGAGCCCGAAGACGAGCGAGAAGAGGACCACCCCCAGTCCCGCGACGGGGGCGGGGATGTTGGAGAAGGTGGTGATGGTGTGGCCGATCCACGAGAAGATGAAGGCGGTGGTGAGGGTGCCGAAGAGGACCGCTAGCCACCTGGTCCCCCTGGACCCAGTGAGCGAGAGGGCGTAGAGCACCGGTACGAAGGCCACCCAGTGGGCGAGAGGGGTGCCGTCTGGGGGGGCGGACAGGGCAGAGAGCGTGGAGGCGCCCACCGTGAGGCTGAGGGGCAGCGGGGCCCACACCAGCGCTAGGGCCGGGAGACCCCACAGCCACGAGGGGGCGACCCAGGCGACGAGTCCGGCGGCGGCGATCCCGGTCAGGACCCGAGCAGGCTCCCACTTCATCGGCACTCCCTATGCGTTCTCTTGGGGGGTATCTACCGTGCTCCGGGGAGGTTGGCACCAGTGAGTCCGGCCACAGGTCCACGAGGTCCCGCTCCCGGCCTCGCGGCCTATCGCGCCGGGCCATCGCAGCGCCGGGGCCTCTCTCTGCGCGGTTAGGCGCCGCGCGCCGAGGGGTGTTGGAGCCGGCGGGCGCGACCTAGCAGGTCGGCGCGCGCCGGAGGCGGGGGCCCGCGCAGGCAGGGGACTGTCGATGACGCGGTAGGACCGCTCTGGCTAGAGACACGGGGGCCCGCGCAGGCAGGGGACTGTCCCGCCGAGGTGCTGTTCCCCCGGGAGCTGACCCACCGTCAGGGCTGGCCTCGCAGGGCCTGGCCGCGGCCCGGGTGTCCACCCTCCAGCCGCCGCGGGGAGGCAGGGGACTGTCCCGCCGAGGTGCTGTTCCCCCGGGAGCTGACCCGCCGTCAGGGCTGACCTCGCAGGGCCTGGCCGCGGCCCGGCTGTCCACCCTCCAGCCGCCCCGCGTGGGCAGGGGCGTCGCGCCCCGCCTCCGGAATGAGGTGGGAGCGCCACCGCGCATCGGCTAGGCTCGTCCCAGGAGATCACCATCATGCAGCTGCGAACTCTGGGCGTGAGCGCCCTCTTGGCGGGGGTCGTCCTGACCTCTGCCCTCTGGACCCCGGTGAGCGAGGCCCGGCGGCCGGCGCGCGCGCCGGAGGTGAGCGGGTCGGTGGGCTTCTCCACCCTGGCCCCGGACCTCGCGGCGGACTCCCCCAACAGCGCGGTGCAGCTTGGGGAGCTGTGGGCCCTGATGTCCCACTCGCCCTCGCCCTCGTGGTCGCCAGATGGCAAGCGCTTCGCCCTGCACGACGCCTACTGCGTGTCGGTGGTGCGGCGGGATGGCAGCATCGAGAAGACCCTGCGCGCGCCCGAGCAGATGTACATGGAGGACACGTGCCGGCACCCGCGGTGGTCGCCCTCGGGGAAGGAGCTGGTGGTGTCCGGCTCCTTCTACGGGGAGAGCTGGCGAATGGATCGCCGCGACCGCTGGGTCAAGCCGGTGGTGGCGCGCGGGCAGGGGATCTGGGGCGCCTCCTACTCCCCCGACGGTCGCTGGATCCTGGGGCGCACTCCGCAGACCGGCGCGGTGGTGCTCCCGGTAGAGGGCACCGGCGTGGCCCACGCGGTGGCCACCGCGCAAGAGCCGTCCATGGGCGCCTATTTCACCTCCCTCTCCCCGGATGGGCGCCACGCCGCCAGGGTGTTGGGTGAGCACGGCGAGGCGGGGGTGCTGGAGCTGTTCCAGATCGACCTCAGCGCCGCCCCTATCGGGGTCTCTCCCAACCCCTGGCCCACCCTGGACACCGGTGGCGACTACCCCGCTCGCCTGGGGCAGCGGATGCTCACCCTCCCAGGGGTGGTGCCCGAGTACGCCTGGTCCGCGGACGGGAACAGCCTGGTCGCGGTCACCGAGACCTCATGGTATCCAGCCTATGAAGAGTATAACTACCCAGAGGGGCCCCTGGTCCTGGTGGACCTGCGCGCGGGCACCTCGCGCAACCTGGGCCTCACCGGCATCAACCCCACCCTGTCCCCCGACGGGCAGTGGGTGGCCTTCGCGCGGGAGGGTGTGATGGGGATCTGGGTGGCGCCTACCGACGGGTCCGGCGCCGCTAGGCTGCTGCACGGCTTCGGGACCGAGCCCCTGTGGTCCCCCGATGGGAGCAGGATGCTGGTCTACGACGTGCCCTCGGCCTGGGCCGAGGTGCTCACCCTGCGGGAGGGGTGAGATATCTTCGCCGCGGGGTGAAGGATCTGGGTCGGGGGACGTAGGGGGTGCCGCACGCTTCGGTCGGCATTCCGCCGGGCGGCGCGCGTGGAGTGAGAGATGAAGACGGTTTTCTCTGTGTTGGGGCTGGCGCTGTTCCTCGGTGGCTGCGGGATGCCCTCCTCGGCCGACTGCGACTGTGAGGGCGCGGAGGTCTGCGTCGGTGAGGGCAGCAGCACCTCCTGTGTGGCGCTCCCGGACGCCTGTGCCGAGGGCACCGGCTGTGAGACGGGCTCGCTGGTGGTGGGCGATGACGCCTGCGTCGAGGCGCTCTGCGGGGAGGTCCCGGAGGATCTGGGGCAGGGGTGCTACGGGGACCCCGAGACCACCGGCTTCTACGTGACGTGCTACTGACGGGCCCCGCCGCGGCGGGCGCGCGCCCGGCCTTGGGGGCGCGCCTCCTGTGAGCGGCGCGCGCCCAGGTGGGGCTGGCCCCCTGCCCGCGGCCCTGCTGGTGGCCGGGATCTGGGCGGTGATCCTGGGCTGGACCCCCGCCCTGCGCAGCTTCGGCGCCTTCAAGGAGGCGGCGCTGCTGGGGCTGGTGGGGGGGGCGATGCTCGCCTGGTCCTTGGAGCGCGAGGCGCCGGCGGTGGGCGGTCGCCCGCTGGTAGCCCTGTCGCTGCTCCTGGGCGGGGCGGCGCTCCACCCCAGCCCCGAGGGGCTGCTGGCCGCGGGGCACCTCTCCGCGCTGGTGGGGGTGGGGCTGCTGGCTGCCTCTCGCCGCTGGGGGGCCCGCGCCTGGGCCTGGGTGGTGGGGCTGCCGCTGGGGCTGGACCTGGCCCTGTCGCTGGTGCAGGGCCTGGACCTCGCGGTGCCTGCGGCGAGCCGGGCCTCCTTTGGAGGAACGCACGGCCTGCTGGTGGGCGCGATCGGCAACCCCAACGAGAACGCCTGGACCCTGCTCCTCGGGGCGCTGCTCCTGTGGGAGCTGCTGGGGCCCCGCTCCGGCGCCCCGGCCGCGGCCCTGGCCCTGGTGGTGGTGGCGCTGGATCGGTCCCGTATGGCGGCGGTGGCGGCGGTGGCGGTGATCCCGTGGGCTGCGGGGCTGCGGGGCAGGTGGTGGGCCGCGGCCTTGGCCCTGGGGGGCGCGGCGGCCTGGTCCTGGGGAGCGGGGGAGGCCCTGGTGGGGCGCCTGTGGCTGGCCAAGATCCACCTGGGGATGGTGGTCGGCCGGTGGGGGCTCCCGGCGGGGGCGGGGGCCTGGGCGCGGGATTTCCCAGAGGCTCAGGCCGCGGCCCTGGCGATGGGGCCCGGGTGGCCGTCGGCGCTGGACCACGCCCACATGGACGCGGCGGAGGTCCTCTATGAGTACGGCGCCGTGGCCATCCTCATCGGGTGGCTGCTCTGGCGCCCAGCCCGCGGGCGCCCCCTGGCGCTGGCGGTGGGGGCCCTGCTGGGGCTCACCGGCTACCCGCTCTTCTCGCCGGCGCCGGCGCTGGTGCTGGCCCTCGCCTGGGGCCTGGGCGGGGCCTCACCCGTCGCCGAGGGGGGGCGCCTGTCCCGGGGCGCCATGGGCCTCGCGGGCGCCCTGTTGCTGGTCCTAGGGGTGCTCCACTACCGCTCCGAGCGGGCGATCGTGGCCGCGCTGGAGGCGCCAGCGCTGGCGTCCGCCACCCTGGAGGCCGCGCCGCTCCCCACCGGCCCGGTGCGCTACTACCAGGGCCTGGCCGCGCTCCTCGCGGGAGACATCCCCCTGGCGCGGGCGCGCCTGGAGGCAGCCTGGGCCGCGCGTCACAGGCCTGAGGTGGCGCGGGCGTTGGCGCAGGTGTCCGCGGTGGCGGGGGAGCCAGAGCGCGCCGCCCGCTGGGAGGCGGAGGCGGTGCGGCTGGAGGGCGGGCGCTGAGACCCCCGGGGGCCGATGGGTGTGTCCATGCCACGGTCACGGCGTGGAACGCGATGGAACCTGGTCTGCGGAGGGACGGGCCCACGACGACCGGCCAACGCCTACACCCGTCGGCCCTTCGGCGAGCTGGTGGCGACGTCCCTGCGGCAGGCACCCTGTCTGCCTGACCGGGCT
>JAFGVK010000140.1 GCA_016938035.1 Deltaproteobacteria bacterium
ACCGCGAGCACCGCGAGCACCGCGAGCACCGCGAGCACCGCGAGCACCGCGAGCACCGCGAGCACCGCGAGCACCCCGAGCACCGCGCCCTGGGGCCAGCGATCCGGAACCCGTGGGTCACAACGGAGGGCCCGCATCGGTCCGGAGAGCTCGGTGCGCGGTCGCGTGTCCGCGCGCACCGAGCGAGGCAGACACCCCTGAGGAGACCCGCGCCATCGAGAGATCGCAGCGGTGCCACCGAGGAGGTCGCGCCGGGGGGGCCCCTCCCCCCGCGCTGGTTCACGGACCGGCCACGCCCCCCATCCTCCCCGTGAACGGCACTAGGCTGGCGACCGCTCGCTCCGCCCGGGCCTCTGGTCGGGGCGCTCGATCTGTGGCGGTCACCGTCAGCGTCGCGTCTCCCGCGATCAGGAGGCCGGCCGAGGTCCCTGTTCAATCCGCGGGACCGCTCCGCGGGACCGATGGGACCGCAGTCCTCACCCGCAGCGGCCACCGGGCGGCGAGCCGTGAGGGTGGCCGGCGCGTGACCGCCGGCCGCCGCATCCCACCAGCGCAGCCGGCGCGCTGTCCGGCCCGCGCGAGCCAAGCAGCTCCCCGGCCACGGGCCAGCGCCAGCATGTCATGGACCCACCACCGGTCCGTCGCGAGGTGTCCACCGCTCCCGTGCGACGATGATGCGAGGCATAGACCGCATCGACGCGAGACGAGACGCTGCCTGGTGACTCAGGCAGCGATCAGGTCCTCCATATCGAGCGCCTCGCGCAGGCGCGCCCGCGCCCTGCTGAGCAGCTGCGACACCCTGGACTCAGACACATTCACCGCCTGCGCCAGATCCTTGAGGCTCTGGCCGCGGAAGTAGTAGCCCTCGACCAGCAGCCGATCCCGCTGCGGGAGCGACGCCACCACCGCACGCACCACCGCCCGAGCCCTGGCGCGCTGCGCCGCGTCCTCCGGCCCTGGGCGATCGTCAGCGACCGTGTCGCCCACGCGCACCGTGGACTCGCCCCTGTAGCTCTCGAGGGAGATCACTTCGGGGATGTGGGCATACCTGCGGGCATGCGCGAGCTGGTCACCGGACAGCCCCAGCCCCTCGGCCAGCTCCTCCTCGCTGGGGTGCCTGCCGAGGCGCTGCCGCAGCGCGGACCGGACGCCGTCGATCTCCCTCGCCCTGCGCCGCACCGAACGGGGGACCCAGTCGTCCCTCCAGAGCGCGTCGACCATCGCCCCCTGGATGCGGAGGCGGGCGTAGCTCTCCAGGCTCTCCTCACGCACCTCGCTCACCCTGGAGAGCGCCTCCAGCAGGCCGAGCGTACCGATGCTCTCCAGGTCCTCGACGCACTGCCGGTCCGCGTAGCGATAGGCGACCCGCCGCGCGTAGCGGTGAATCTCTCGGTGAAGGGACAGGACCATTTCGCCTCGGCGCTCGCTGGACATAGGGACACCCCCCTGCATCCAACGATGCAAGCCCCGTGCCGAGCCAGATGCACCGATCAGAGGGGGATCGATCCCCCGAGGAGGGTCACCACAGACCCACCGACAGGGTTCCGTATCCCTTGCGATTCACTTTGAGAGCTCTTCCCACCTGTGGACGCCCATCGGCAGCTCCCCTCGCTCCATCGACACGATCCGGTCTCCGAAGCTCCCCAGCACGACGTTGGGCTTGAGCTGCTTGTCCTCGAAGCCCCACAGGCGGACGGAGAAGAAGCTGGGCGCGCCCTGGTACCACTGGAACTGGTCCCCCTGGAAGCTGTCGAAATACCACTGCTGGCGGCTCTCCAGGTCGACCAGGGAGATAGACGGCGGCCTGACCTCGGTGAGGGTTCCCTTGGGGAGCGTCTTCTCGTACTCCTTCGCCCTGCGCAGCTCGCGCTCGCGCGCCTTCTCGGACAGCTCGTCCCAGTGGCGCTGGAAGAAGACCGACACCGGCGGCCCATCAAACTCCAGCGCCAGCCAGCGCCCCTCCGGTGCGAGCTCGCCGCGGGTGACGCCTGTCCAAACCCCTAGCTCCTCGCCCCCTGGGGCCTGATACAGGGTGACGGTCTCGCCGCGCCCCACCGCCACCGCCCCCTGCTGCGGGGTGTAGGTGAAGTTGTCGATCGGCCCCTGGAGCCAGGGCCAGGCCGGGCTCACCTCACCCTGGTCGAGCTGCACCCGGTAGACGGATCGCACCCCGTCCTTCACCCCGGAGAACAGCACCTCGCGGGCGCTGTCACCCACCGTCAGGTGGTCGAGCTCCCGCACCTCGGGGATGACCCTGTCGAAGACGGTGAGCGCCTCCTGGTCGAACACCGAGATCTTGTAGGGGTCCGCCTCCTGCCCGTGCGGCGGGGGGACGGGAATGGCGATCTGCTGGGCGTTCAGCCAGGCCACCTCTCCCGCGGGGAGGCTCGCGGGCACGGTGATGACCCGCTTGTCCGGCGCCCCTACGTCCATGATGTGGTGGGACATGGTGAAGCCGAAATACAGGTGCGTTCCGTCAGGGGACCAGGAGAAGCGGTGGAAGTTGTTGCTCCCACACGGCTCAAACGCGGTCTGGAAGTTGTGCTTCCCCGCAAGATACCGGATCTCCGCGTCATTGCACGGGGCGAAGACCTGAGCCACGTTCTGCTCAAAGCTCGCCTGGTTGGGATCGCGCCCGCACGAGGCGAGGAGCACGGACAGGGTGAGGAGGGCTTCGCGTTTCACGTTCTTCGTCTCCTGAGCAGTAGCAGCGCTGGCCAGAACCAGAGAGAGCGCGCGCCTAAGGCGCCGCAGCCGCAGCTTCGGGGGGCCTCGGGCCGAGCTCCGGGCCAGTCAGGCCCCGTGTCCTCGACCCCGGTGTCGGGTGACGGGCTAGTATCCGCGTCCAAGGCGCCGGTCACGTCGAGCAGGGCGCGCGCCCTGCCCCCCGACCACACGAGGACGTCGGTGGGGGCCCCATCCGATGCATCGGGCAGGGCGAGGACCAGCCGGTGCTCGCCCTCTTCGAGGACCGCGAGCGGTCGCAGCCCCCGCAGCGCCCCCCCGAGGGAGTAGACCCTGGTCCCGGGAAGCCAGTCTCCTCCGGTCAGCACCAGGGCGTCGTCAAGGCGCGCGACAGCCTCCAGCGGCGACGCGAAGTCCTCCACCAGCAGCGCCCTGGGCCACACGGCACCGTCCGCGAAGAGGAGCGACCACGGCCCCGGCGCCAGCGCCGTCAGGTCCAGGCTCACCTGCTGCTGACGCACCTGCCCCGTCACCCCGGCATCGCCGGCCCGCCAGAGGGTGACCGCCCCGTCGGGGGCGCCAGGGAGGCGGAGGTCCACCTGCCCCTGCCGCACTCTCGCGGGCTCTGGCCGGCCCCAGGACAGCCCGGCGCGCTCCAGCGCCACCTCGCCGCTCCCGCCGATCGCCGCGGGGAGGTAGCCAGGCGCGACCACCCAGCCCTCCTCAGCGCCCACCCGATCGAGCGCCCCGCTGACAGGATCCACCGCCACCACCGCCCCCGCGGCCCTCAGCTCCGCCTCCACCGGCTCCCCGGAGGGCCCGTCCACTACCCGCAGGCTGAGGCTGGGCGGGGTGGTCAGGAAGCCCCGGATCGCCTCGACGTGGGCGCCGACGAAGAAGGGGATGGACGCGGGGTCGGGGCGCTTCTGGCGGGTGACCTCCAGGGTGAAATCCATCCCACCATAGCGGCCGTAGCTCCAGTCGTTGGTGTCACCTTGGGTCATGTACCAGTCAGCCCCGTTGGTGACCCAGAAGCCCTCCTCGGCACAGGCATCCCCATAGGCTGTCGCGAGGTCCAAGAGGACCTGATCCTCGCCGGTGCGCTCGGCGGTCCAGTTCCAAACGTAGCCGATGTTGGTCTCGCCGCTGTGGAGCGACAGGGACAGGTAGGGCCTGTCCAGCGAGGCGAGCGCCCGCACCGCCTGGACCTCCGGCTCGGAGAAGGGCGCGGCTCCCGCTCCGTAGGCGCTGTCGGACCAGCGGAAGTCGTAGTTGCGGTTGAGGTCGATCCCCGCCGCGTTCACCCTGCTCCCCGCCATCACCCCGTCAGGGTTCACCCAAGGCACGCCCCAGACGGTAGCCCTGTCGAGCAGCGCGGTGACCGCAGCGTCCGTCCCGTCACGCGCCGCGAGATCCTCCAGCGCGCCCAGCACCACCTCGGAAGAGGCCAGCTCGTCCCCGTGGTGGGCGCCCAACAGCCTGACGCTGGTGGCGCCAGGTGCGTCAGGCGCCTGCCCCAGCCACAGGGCGTGGAGCGGCCGCCCTTCGCGCGACAGGCCAACCTGCGCGTAGCCACCCCTGGGTGCGATCGCCGCCAGCCCGCGCAGCACGGCCTCGCCCTCACCCGGCAGCGTGTAGCCCTCTGCGGGAGGACCCAGGCGGTGATCGGTCCGGACGATCTCCACCCTGACGCCCCCCACGCGCAGTCCCTCCAGGGCGTGCGCCGGGACCAACACCCGCAGCTCCCGCTCTCCCCCTTCTCCAGTTCTGACGCCCTCATCCCAGATCCACCCCTCGCCGCCTGGCGCCAGCTCCCGCTCCGCGACCCACACCTGCGCGAGGGGTGCTCCCTCGGTGGAGGGCACCGCCGCGCTCGCAAAGCCCATCAGCATCCATGAAACCACGACGCGCCACCGCTCTGAGGGTGATAGGATCCCGCCCGATGCGAACCCTGACCTTCAATCACATTATCGGTTCCGGCGCGATGGGCACCGTCTATCAGGCGGAGCTCCGCGTCCCTGGTGGGTTCCGCCGGATCTGCGCCGTCAAAGTGATGAAGGCCAGCACCCCGGAGCACGAGCATTTCATGGCCCGGATGCGGGACGAGGCCCGCCTGCTGGGGATGCTGCAGGACGAGCAGATCCTCGGGGTGTCCGAGCTGGTGCGGGTGGACGACCGCGACGCCGTGATCATGGAGTACGTCGAGGGCGTAGACCTAGCCGACCTGATCGCCACCCGGCCCCTCCCCCCCAGGGCCCTTGCAGAGCTGGGCGCCGAGCTTGCGGGCACCCTGCACCGCGCCCACATCGCGCGGCACCCGGCCAACGGCTCCCCGCTCAACGTCATTCACCGCGACGTGAAGCCCGCCAACGTGATGGTCACCTCTCTCGGCGGGGTGCGGCTGTTGGATTTCGGCGTGGCGCGCGCCGCCTTCGACGCCCGAGAGAGCCACACCCAGGGCCTTGTGCTCGGCACCCTCAACTACTTCCCCCCAGAGGTGCTCGCCGGCGGCGACCCCACCCCCGCGGTGGACATCTACGGCCTGGGCCTCACCCTGTGGGAGTGCGCGACGGGCATGGAGTGGGGCGCGCCCAGGGTGCAGCGCAAGCGCTTCGATCAGCGGGTAGAGCAGCGCCTCGCGGCGATCCAGCGCGAGCACGCCGCGCTGACTCCTGTGCTCCGCCAGATCGTCCAGTGGGACCCAGCCCTGCGGCCCGACGGCGGGGTCGTCGAGCGGGCGCTGCTCCACGCCGCGGACGCCTCGCCTGGAGAGGGCCTCCGCACCTGGGCCCGCAAGGTGGTGCCCGAGGTGCTCGCGGCCAAGCAGGCGTCCAACCACCCTGACGCGCTAGTAGGTCGCACCATCCAGGTGCTCTCGGCGGCTGACGAGAACACCACCACCGGCACCGCGTGGCGGAACTACGACGACCTGGGCCCCCCCGCCGCCTCCAAGTCTCACAGCGGAAAGCTCACCCCCGCCCCCGTCCAGACGGTGCGGCGCAAGCGGCGGCCCTCGGTGCTGCCCTGGGTGCTCGCCTTCACGGTGGTCGTGTTCTTCGCCCTGTTCGTGGCGGTGCTGCTCGGCGTGCTGGTGGGCGTGGGGGTCTACTACTACTAGTGCGCTGACCCCGAGGTTTCTCTGGGGATAGCGACGGGGCCCTGGTCACAGAATCGAGATTCCTGGGGCGAGGGCCCACCTTTCAGATGATCTGTGGGCATGACCGGTCCACCCGTCCGATCCGTGGTCATCTCGCAGGAGCATCGCATGACGCTTGAGGGGATCGTGCGCGCCCACAGCGCCGCCCAGGGTGCTGTTCGTCGGGCACGAGCTCCTGGAGTGATGAGTCACGCCCCGTTGACCCCGTTGCAGCACGCGTCTGCCACGGGGGTGTACGGCCGCGCCCCTGTGGTTGAGGTCCCCCAGGTCGGCGGCCACGGTGAGGTCGTTCATGCTGATGCCGCGCTGCGCGAGACCGCATGGTATGGGTCTGGCGGCTCCTGCACCATTTCTCGCGCCACCGATCAAGTTGGGCGATCGGACCTGTAGCCACCGGGTGGCGAGCGGGACGGCACCGCGCCGGAGCTCACCCCGAAGCCGTCAGCCTCGCGAGCCCAGCGGGGCCCGGGGCTGGCGCGGGGATCGCCCCCCCCCCCCGACCGCACCACCTCCGAACAGCGCGCGCGTCCCAGACAGGCCGTGGTCATCGTTTGGCCCAAGGTGTGCTCACCGACTGCCGCGCGGGCGGAGGGAGAGGGTACCTCCAGCGCGCCGAGATCCTGATTGCCGGCGGCCTTGTGGCCGCCGCCGAGGGGGCCTCGCCCTCCTTCGTAGCCCCCCTTGGGGTCCGGGACTGCGCCCCCCCCCGATCCCCCCCTGCTGGGGGCCCCCTCTCCCCCTGGGTGATCGAGCGCAAACCCCGCGCCGGGGCCCCCCCCCGCATGACCCATTGGGGCGCTACGAGGATCAAGGTCCCCAGCCACCCGTGCCCTGGGGTCAGGGTAGCCGGCGGATCGCAGGACCCGCGCGCTCAGAGGTGGCAGCTCCACCGCTCCTCGTGCCAGGAGGAGGCGGAGCAGCAGCAGCAGTCACCCGTGGACCAGCTGCTGCCCGTGCTGTGCACGGTGCCCCCCGCGCCGAGCGCCTCAAGCCGCGGCGCGGCCTCGTCCTCGTCGGAGTGGCCCCGGTACAGTCCGCCGGGGTAGTACCAGGACACCGTCGCGGTCCAGACCTCGTAGTCCTCGTCCCAGTACCCGCCATCGAGCTCCCAGCGCAGGCTGCCGTCCGCGTAGTATCCAGACGACGCCGACGGTGTCCCCGTCCCGTTCGGGCGGGACCAGGCGGAGCCCCCCTCCCGCTGACCCGACAGGCTGCTGGCACCCCAGGACAGCGTGGCGCCGCGCCCGCGGTCGTCGACGACCGGGATCAGGGCCGACAGCCCTGACTCCGGGACCTCCACCGCCAGGGACACCGGGGTGCCGTCCGCGTCGTAGGACCAGGTGGCCGTCGCCTCGACCCCCTCCGCCTGACCGCCCCACACCGCGACAGCCAGGGCGCCGCCGTCCTCCTGGAGCCTGTCGAGGCGGGTGGTTCCCGCTCCGTCAGAGACCCACCAGGACTGCGCCTCCCAGCTGCCGTCAGCCCCCTCGTCCGTCCCCTGCCAGAGCACGTTCCCGGCATCGTCGTGTCCGGTCTCCACCACGGCCGTGAGCGCGCCGTTCACCGCCTGCTCACAGCGGGAGCTCACCGCGGTCCAGGTGCAGGACTCCTCCTCCAGCCGGTGGCCGTCGTCCGCGGCGCGGTAGAGCAGGTGCGCCCCGTCCCACTCCGCCTCCCGCCACTGCTCCGGAGCCCCGTCCCCGTCGGTGTCCTTGCCCCACGAGAGCTCGTGGTCCAGCGCGTCCCACGTCCACCACTGGGTCCACGAGCTGGAGGTCCCGGTCGAGACCGACGCCACGATGCGCCCCTCCTGGTCGTAGGTGTTGCGCAGGGTCGTGGAGCTGGCGCGCCGCAGGGTGAGGTTACAGTCCTCGTCGAAGCTCTGGGTGCCGGTCGGCGAGGAGGTCCAGCGGTCGTAGTCGGTGGCGCAGTCGTAGCGGCCGAAGACGTACTCGCTGCGGGTGACGGCGCCGTAGTCGTTCTCCACGCGCTCGCCCCCGACGAAGTGTCCGGTGCCGTCGATCCACCAGGTGCTGACGTACTCGGTGTAGGCACTGTTGCTGTTGGTGCTGTAGCCGGACTCCACCTCGCGGCTGCGCCAGCCCACCGCCGGGTCGCTGTCGTCGCAGTCGGTGGCGAGCACCGAGCCGCCGGGCGCTGGGGGCGCACAGGAGCGCGACTCCGCGGAGCGCGCTGCGCCCAGCCCGTCGCCGTCCCCGTCCACGTGCCACGCGTGGTGGTAGACCGCCGCGCCCTCCCAGAGGGTGCCGTCGCAGTCGCGGTCGTTGCCGTCACACACCTCAGCGGCCCTGGGGTGCGTCAGGGGGTCGAGGTCGTCGCAGTCGCCGGGCAGCCCCACCGCCAGTGGCCCCAACGGGAGCTCGCATCCCACCCACACCTGGAGGACTCCGCCGAAGCCATCCCCGTCCAAATCCAGGTACCAGATCACGTCATCCAGCGCTCCGTCACAGTCGTGGTCCACCTCGTCGCAGACCTCGGCGGCGCCTGGGTGACGGGAGCGGTCCGCATCGTCGCAGTCACCCCCCTGCCCCACGTAGCCAGGGAGCAGACAGGCGTAGACGCGCTCTGCCTCGCCCGTCCCGTAGCCATCGTGGTCCTCATCGGCCCACAGAGACACCGGCGCGTCACCCAGGCCGTCGTCCACCGCGCCGTCGCAGTCCTGATCGACGCCGTCGCAGATCTCGGCGGCTGCGGGGGACCGCGCCGGGTCGAGGTCGTCGCAGTCGCCTGACCGGTCCGTGTAGCCCCGGAGGACGCAGCCCCACTCCATCGCTACCTCCTGCTCGCCGTAGCCATCCCCGTCCTGATCCAGGTACAGGGGCCTCGGCGTGCCGACCGCCCCACCAGCGTCATCGGCGGCGCCACTGCAGTCGTTGTCGAGACCGTCACAGGGCTCCGGCGCGCCGGGGTTGATCTCCCAGTCCTCGTCGTCGCAGTCCCCGCCCCGGCGAGCCCACCCGCTGTGAGGCTCGCAGTCCGTCCGGGCCGACGCGTCCGTCCCGTAGCCGTCGCCGTCCAGGTCGAGATACCACAGCGTGTCCTCGTCGCAGAGAACCGCATCAGAGGGACCACAGCCCCCCACCAAAGCCAGAAACCACAGCGCGCGCATCCCAGACCTCCGAGCCTGAGCCCACGGTAGACGGCAAATCGGCGGTAGGTGTCCGTATGACACAACTTGACAAAGTCCAGGCCGACCGCACGACCAAGCAGGAAGCAGGCTCGTGCGGAGTTCCTCTCAGCGCTTCAGCAGCTTCCACGCTGCAGCTCCGTGCGTGCAGCACGATCAGGGATCCGGTGCTTGATCGAAAGATCATGACCTGTGATCCTGTCTCATCCCAGGAGGCGAGAGGGGCAGTCCCCTGCCGATCGCGCTTCGCACGCGTACAAGCACACCTCGATGGAGAAGGGTCCTCCCGAGAGGTCGTCTGCAGCTCCGCGTCTGTGAGGCCACGGCCAACCAATGGGGCTCCCAACGCCGCAAGGCCAGCTCCCCGGAGCCCAAGACGATGGGCGGTGGGGAGCCCAGGATCGGCGACGCGGGGCGAGCGTTCATCAAGGGGCTGCCGGAAGATCCGTCCACAAGGACCAGAGGGGAACGCTGTAGTGAGCACCAGCAGACCTTCGAGGTCAGGGGGTCGGCTGCGACCATGGGAGGAGCCATCAAGAAGCTGGAGTTCACCCGAAAGAGGGGGCTCTGAGGGCTCCAGCGTTACGGAGGTCGAGCGTGCAACGGGCTAGAGAGGCTGTCGCCACTCGGATGGCAGCGTTGGACCTCTCTCGCCTGGTGTCCCCAGACGAGCCCTGGGTCGGTCTCGCCATCAAGAGGAGCTACGGCTGGGCACCGGCTGGCGTTCAGGCGACCCTTTTCGGACAGCTCCGGGGTGTCAAGGTGAGCGTCACCTGTGCGATGACCGCGCGAGGTGCTCTCGCCCTGCGCTTCAAGGAGGGCGGCGTGAAGGGCGTCGACTTCGTGATGTGGTTCGAGGAGGCGTCGGGCCCGAAGCTGCCGGCACCTGCCCCTGGGGTGACGGACACCGTCAGCCTCCACAAGACGGTCATCGTCCGAGGGGCTCTAGCCAAGTTCGGAGCAGAACCCCTCTTCTTGCCTCCGTACAGCCCCGAGCTCAACCCTGTCGCGGTGGTGTGCGGCACCGTCAAGAACCGCTCGCGCCGGTCGATGCTAGCGCCCACGCGCCCCCAACGCACGAGGTCCACCCAGGACGCTGTGGGTCAGGCCTCGACGGGGGGCAGCCAGAAGGCGGTCCCCTGAAGGCCGAGGGTGGCCAGCGCCCTGTCGTAGCGCTCCTCCACCGGGAACTCGAACAGGTAGGCCGGATCCAGATCGGTGAACAGCCAGGAACCCTGCTCGATCTCCTGGTCCAGCTGCCCCTCCCCCCAGCCCGCGTAGCCGAGGGTCAGGAAGATGGGCGCGCCGGCTCGAATCAGGCTGTCGAGAGCCTCCTGGGACCTGGTGAGGTAGAGGCCTGGGATGACCTCCCACCCGTCGTCATCGGACACCTCGTGGGTGGTGAGCACCGTCGCGCTCATGCTCTCGACCGGACCGCCCCAGGCCACAGCGGTGTGGGCGTAGTCGCTCAGATCGAGGCCATCGGTGGTGGCGAGCACCTCCGGCAGCGCCACCTCAAGCGCCCGGTTGATGACGAAGCCTATGGCGCCCTCTTCGGAGTGCTGCCAGAGCAACACCACCGTCCCCTCGAAGAAGGGGTCGTGGAGCTGTGGCGAAGAGATCAGGAGGATGGGTTTCAGTTGGGCACCCCGATTCTTGACGCGGTCACGTACTCTGCCGCTGCTTCGCCCTTGACCACCTCGCCGGTGACGATCACCTCTGAGATGTCCTCGATGGAGGGCACGTCGTACATCAAGTCAAGCATGACGGACTCCATGATCGCGCGCAAGCCTCGCGCGCCCGTCCCGCGAGAGGAGGCGAGGGTCGCGATCTCTCGCACCGCGTCGTCGGTGAGGGTCAGCTTGACCTTCTCGAACCGGAGGAGCTTCTCATACTGCCGGACCAGCGCGTTCTTGGGCTCGGTGAGGATGTGGACCAGATCCTCCGTCTCCAGGGGGTCCATCACCGCGATCACCGGGAGCCGCCCCATGAACTCGGGGATCAGGCCGAACTGCTCCAGGTCCTCCGAGGTGGTCTTCTGGAGGATCCTGCGGCGCTCCTGCACGGTGCGGTTCATGGGGTCGTCGCGCCCGTAGCCCACCGAGCGGCGGCCGATGCGCTGCTCGATCAGGCGGTCGAGCCCCTCGAAGCTGCCGCCGACGATGAACAGGATGTCCCTGGTGTCGATCTGGACGGTGTCCTTGTTGCTCTGCCCCTTCTGGCCGCGGATCTGCACGTTGGCGACCGTGCCCTCGAGGATCTTGAGCAGCGCCTGCTGCACCCCCTCCCCCGACACGTCCCGCGAGACGCTGGAGGCGGCGCCCTTTCGCGCGAGCTTGTCGATCTCGTCGAGGTAGACGATGCCCCGCTGCGTGCGCTCCACGCTCTTATCCGCGGCGTTGTAGAGGTTGACGATGATGTTCTCTACGTCCTCCCCCACATACCCGGCCTGGGTGAGGGTGGTGGCGTCTGCGATGGTGAAGGGGACGCCGAGCTTCCTGGCGAGGGTGCTGGCGATGAGGGTCTTCCCGGTCCCGGTGGATCCGATCAGGAGCACGTTGCTCTTGCGGATCTCCACGTCCCCCTCTTTGGCCCGGTTGTTCGCCTCCAGCCGCTTGTAGTGGTTGTAGACAGCCACCGCGATCTTCCGCTTCGCGAGGTCCTGCCCCACCACGTACTGATCGAGGAATTCCTTGATCTCCGCGGGCACCGGCGTGCTCCTGTCGCCCCAGACGACCGGCTGGTGGCCTGGCTTGTCGTGGATGATCTCCATGCACAGGTTCACGCAGGTGGAGCAGATGGAGACGTCGTTGGCTCCGATCAGCTGCACCCCCTCCCGCCGCGGCTGGTGGCAGAAGGAACAGGTGGAGTGGTTGCTGGGCTGGTACTGGCTCATGCGCTCCCCGGCCCCGCTTCTGGGGGCATCGTCGCTCTCTATACGGCAGCGGCAGGGGATCAGCAATCCGCTTTCACGCCCCGCGCCCCACCGACGGGGAGACAGCACCTCGCACAGCGGCGCTCGCCACGCCTCACCCCAAAAGACCTGTTCCGGCGATTCGGCACAGGGCGCGAGATGCGGTAGTCTGCTGGAGGCGCGCGACGCGTCGGTGTGGTGAACATGGCGAACGACTACTACGAGACCCTAGGCGTCCCCTCCGACGCCTCCCCTCAGGACATCAAGCGGGCCTTCCGGCAGATCGCCAGGGAGTGTCACCCCGACGTGGCGGGGGGCGATCCCGCCGCCGAGGAGCGGTTCAAGGGCGCGCGCACCGCCTACGAGACCCTGATGGATCCCGTCACCAGGGCGCGCTACGACCGGCGGCAGAAGCGCAAGGATCACGGCGGGGGGTCCTTCTTCGAGGCGTTCTACCGCAACACCGAGGGGCCGGCGCGCACAGAGTCCCGCAGGGAGTACGCCGCGCACAACTCCGGTGGGCACCACACCGGCGGTAAGAAGGCCCAGGCTGACCCCAACAACAAGGTCAGCATGGACTCCATCCTCGATGACTTCGGCAACTTTGGCTTCGGCGTCGTGGGGATGCGCCCCAAGGGCGCGGAGTCCACCGGGGGGCAGTCCTCGTGGGAGGCCCCTCCTCCCTCCACCGAGCCGCAGCAGGGCGATGACGTCCACATCGAGCTGGACATCCCCGAGAAGGTCGCGCGGGACGGTGGCATGGTGACGGCGGTCTACTTCCGGCTCCAGCGCTCCCAGTCCTGGCGACCCGGATCGGACGACCCCGGACTGGTCCGCATCCAGGATCTGTTCGAGGTCCGCGTGACCCCAGGCACGCGCCACGGGGAGCTGTTCCGCGTCCCCGGCATGGGCAGCGCCGGCGCCTTCGGGGGCGCCTTCGGCGATCTGGTCGTGCGCGCCAAGCTGATCGGGGCACAGGAGGCCAAGCGCTCGGCGCGGCGCGGCGCGGCGCCTCCCTCCGACCGCCCCAGCTGGTCCGGTGGGGAGCCAGGGCCCTCCGCGACCCCTCCCCCGCGCAGCCCGAACCGCATCCGCTTCTCGTCCGACGAGGTCCACAGGTCCAGGCAGCGCCCGGAGCCCGTGTCTCCCTCACGCCCGGAGACCGAGCCCGCGCCCCCGCCCCCGCCGGTACCGGAGCCGCACCCCGCGCCGGAGCCGCGAAGCGAGCCCCAGCGCGAGCCCGCGCCCGCGCCCGCGCCCGAGCCCCAGCGCGAGCCCGCGCCCGAGCCCCGTCAGGAGCCCAGGGTCCAAGCAGATCCACAGGAGGCCCAGCGGCTGGACATCACCGTGGTGGAGGCCCTGCTCGGTGGCAGGGTGGAGGTCCAGACCCCCACCGGCACGGTGCGGCTCACCATCCCAGGGGGCACCTCAGGGGGCACAAGGCTACGCCTGCGCTCCCGCGGAGAGCTCGACGCCAACGGGGTCCCAGGGGACCTCTACGTGCAGATCCGCATCGTGGTGCCCAAGCTCCTCGACGACGAGTCCCGCGAGCTGATCGAGGCCTTCGCGCGCCTCAACCCGATGGACCCTAGAGAGGGCTGAGGAGCTTCGCGCGCAGGGTCACTAGGTGGTTGGCCGTCCCGAGCAGCCGGGCCTCTCGGGCCGCGGCGATGGCTTGGTCGAACAGGTCGCCCGCCGCCTTGGTCTGTCCGGTGGCGGCGAGGAACCGCGCCTGCAGCTCCATCCCGCTGGCGACCGTCTCGCTGTCGCCGAGCAGCCGGGCCGCCTCTACCCCCTCATCCAGCCGCGCCCGGGCCGCGTCCTCCCCCATGACCGCGTCTAGAAAATTGAGGTACAAGCTATTGACCAGCACGGGCCGGTCCCACTGCAGCTCCCTGGCGACCTCCCGTGAGCGCTCAAAGGCCACATAAGCCCGGTGGTAGTGCCCCCGCCGGAGGTGTACGTCCCCGATGTTGTGGTGGTTGATCACCACCCCCCTCGCGTAGCCCACGCCCTCGCGCACCGCGAGGGCCCTCCGGAAGCACCTCAGCGCCTCGTCGTACGCCTCGCGGCTCGAGTAGAGCAGGCCCAGGTTGTTGAGGATCCGCCCCTCGAGGATCCGGTCTCCCCCCGCGCGAGACTTCTCCAGGGCCTCCTGCAGCAGGGCGATCGGCTCGTCCACCAGCCCGTCAAGCTTGTGGGCCGCGGCAAGCCCCAGCATGCACCGCGCCTCTGCGGCTGGGCCCTGCGCCGAGGCCAGCACCCTGGCCTCCTCCCACAGGGACGCGGCCCGCTCCTCGCGGGCCTCCTGCGCAGCCAGCGCCGAGGCCTCCCGCACCTCCAGCTCCAGGGCGGCGTCAGGCTCTCCCGCGACCAGCAGCTGCGCCTGCTCCAGGTGGACGCTCGCCAGGGAGAAGCGCCTGCGGTGCAGGTAGCTCTTGCCCAGCTCCAGGTGCACCGCTGCCTCGATCCAGGACAGGTTGAACTCGGCGGCGATGTCCAGGGCGAGCACCAGGGCGCGCTCTCCTCGCCCCACCTCCGAGCGCAGCAGGCTCACCGCCCCATACCGGTGGTAGAGCAGGGCCTCGCCCTGTACCCGGAGGTCCCAGTTCTCGGTGGTCCGCTCCACCTCGGCCATCCACTGGATCCCCTTTCCGTACACCTCCTGCGCCCGCTCCAGGAACTGTCCCTCCTCTAGCGCCTGCCCCGCGCGGTAGGCGTAGCGCGCCGCGTCCAACAGCCTGCCGCCCCTGGCGCAGTGCTCCGCCACGACCATCGCCGAGGCCTGACGCTCACCCTCCTGCTCCTCCAGCGCGGCGGCGATGAGCCGGTGGAAGTCCCGCCGCTGCACCCCGAGGATCCCGCGAGAGGCGGCCTCTCGCACCAGGTCAGAGCTGAAGGCCCATGCGTCAGGATCCTCTCCGGGCACCCTGCGGATCAGGCCGTGGCTGGCCAGCGCGCTCATCAGCGGCACAGGGTCATCCACCCCCGCCGCGGCGCTCACCAGCGAGGCGGAGAAGGTGCTGCCCACCAGCGAGGCCAGCTGCAGCGTGCCCTTGGCGGCCAGGTCGAGGGCGTCGATGCGGGCGGCGAACACCGCGGCGAGGGTCCGGGGCAGCGCGGCGCTGCGGATCCCGCCAGAGGCCTCCGCTCTCCTGCCGTTGATCCCGATCTTCTCCTCGTGGACCAGATACTTGAGCATCTCCTCGATATAGAGCGGGTTCCCCTCGCAGGTCCGCTCCACCAGGGCGCAGATCTCCTGATCCACCTCATCCACCTGCAGCAGGCTCCGCACCAGCCGCAGCTGGTTGGCCCGATCGAAGGGCCCGAGCGAGACCTGGATGAGCCCCTCGGACAGCAGCGGACTAGGGGCTCCCTTCCAGGTGAGCAGGAACAGGATCGGGTGCCCCACAGACTCCTCGACGAGCCTGAGCAGCAGCCTGTGCTCTGCCTCGCCCAGCCGCTGCACGTCGTCGAGCGCGACGATCAGGGGCCGCTCCTCCGCGAGCCCGTGGAGCAGCACCTGGAAGGCGCGCCACACCGCCCCTGTCTCTGGGGGGGTGTCGCCCAGCAGCGAGGCCAACACCTGCCGCACCTCCTCGGAGATACCCAGGTTGTAGAGCCTGCCCACCTTGGTCTGCACGTCCTCCGGGTCGGCCTTGTGCCGCAGCCCGAGCACCTGCCGCAGCAGCTCTCGCAGGGGCTCGAGCGGCACCTCCTCCCCCCACACCGCGCAGCGGGCGACGTAGGCCATCATCCCCCTGCGGCGCGCGAGGCCCAGGATCTCCTGCAACAGCCGAGACTTCCCAACCCCCGTCCCGCCCGACAGCAGCAGCGCGGTGCCCCTCCCCGTGGACAGGGGGAGCAGCGCCTCACGCACCACCTCCAGCTCCTGCCCCCGGCGGATCCACGCCCCCTGACCGGTGCTGACGAGGCTGCCCCTCCTCGCCCGCACCCAATAGGTGGGGAGCGGGAGCGAGGTGCCGCGCCCGGCGAGGTCAGGACCGCGCACCACACGGAAGCGGCGCTCCACCAGGGGCAGCATCCGCTGGGACACGAGCACCTGCCCGAACTCCGCGAGCTGCGACAGGCGCCTGGGTAGCCGCGTGGTGTCCCCGCGGGAGAGGTATCGAAGCTGCGGGCGCACGGGGCCGATCGTGACCTCCCCGACGTGAACCCCGATCGTGAGCTGGAGGCGGATGTCCTTGGGGCGCAGCGCGGCGACCGCCTCGTGCAGCTCTAGCGCGCAGCTCACCGCCCGCTCAGCGTCGTCGAGCTGAGTCCGCGGCACCCCGAAGAAGACCAGCACCTGCTCATCGACGTAGTGCTGCATCTTGCCCCCGTAGCGCTCCACCACCTTGTGCAGCCACCTGAGCACCGTCAGGCGCCGCTGCACGAACAGGTCCGGCTCCAGCATGGCAGACGCCTCGGTGAGGCCGGACAGATCGACAGCGACCACCACCACCGTCTTGCGCTCGCCCCTCGCGCCGGAGAGGGGTCCGCTGGGCTCAGAGGCGGTGGGGGTCCCATCCCTGGGCTCGGGGTCCAGCCGCTCCACGTCCGCCAGCAGCCGCCCCACGTCGAAGCCCCTGGCGCGCTCCTGGGCCTTGTCAGGGAAGACCCGCAGGAGCTCCGCCGCGATGCTCGATCGACCGACATGGAAGCCGTGCCGGTGCAGCCAGGCCCGCAGGTCCTCCTCGAACAGCGCGGCGGAGGCATAGCGCTGCTCCACCTCCCGAGCCAGCGCCATCGCCAGGATCGCCTCCAGCTCCGGCCCCGCGCCCGCCGGCAGACCGTCCAGCGCCGCCCCCAGGGGGGGGATCCGGGCCTCGCGGACCAACCGCAGCTTCTCCTCGGGATCCGGGTGGAGGTAGAGCCTGCGGTTGGCGATCAGCTCCCAGAGGACGATCCCCGCCGCGAACACGTCGACACGGTGATCGCCGGGCTCACCCAGCGCCTGCTCCGGGGCCATGTAGGCGAACTTGCCCGCCCCGCCCCGCGGGAGCTCCGCCTCCAGCTCGGTGCCACCGTTCATCAGCCTGGCGATGCCGAAGTCCACCAGCTTCACCTCGCCGGTGAAGGTGACGACCACGTTGTGGGGCGACACGTCCCGGTGGACGAGGCCCATGCCTCGGCCCTGATCGTCCACCCGCCCGTGGGCGTAGTCCAGCCCCCGCAGCACCTCGGCGACGATGACGGCGCTCACCGGGATGTCCAGGCGCTCTCCCCTGGCCCGCAGCGCCTTGACCAGCCTAGTGAGGTCCTGCCCGTGCAGGTGCTCCATCGCGATGAACCAGGTCTGCTTCACCCGGTCCAGATCGAAGACCTGCACCACGTTGGGGTGGTTGAGCTGTACCGCGATGTTCGCCTCGGCGATGAACATCTGAACGAAGCGCGGGTCCAGCGCCAGCTCGGGGAGGATCCGCTTGATCACCAGCTGCTTCTCAAAGCCGGCCATTCCGGTCGCGCGCGCGAGGAAGACCTCCGCCATGCCTCCCGTGGCGATGTGCTCAATGAGCTCGTATTTTCCGAAGCTCTGGGGCAGGTTCACGGCGCGCTCCGAGGTGGCCCCTGTCCCCTAGCTCCCCAGTGGTTCGGGGGCCAGCGCCTGCGGGATGCGCGCCGACCCCGGGCAGCCCTTCGCGCGCCGCTCCGGCGACCGCCCCCCTCTCGGGCGGGGGCGCGGAAAGGGCCCGCCGCTGGGACGCCGCCGCGGACTCATCCCCAATCCAGACCGTCAGCCCGACAGATGCTGTCGGTCGGAGCTGGCGCCGCACCCCTGTCGGCGGCCATCAGCCCGGCGCGTGGAGCCCGTCAGCTTGTGCGTTGGAGGCTGTCGGTCCACCACCCCTGCGATCCGTGCGGAGTGGGTCTCAGCGCACCTGCACCCACGCGGCGAAGGTCAGGACAAAGCCGGTGGCGAAGGCGAACCCCACGAAGAGCAGGCCCAGCGCCAGGCTCAGCGGCAGCACCCAGGGCGGGTTCCCCCCGAACCAGTGCTCCTCAGAGATCGCGTCGCGGGTCCACAGGGCGAGGAACTGATCAGGGGCGGTCAGCACCACCCACAGCAGCGCCCCTACCGCCGAGGTGGCGGCGAAGAGCACCACCGACAGCGCCCCCCCGGTCAACGGGGCCTGTCCCACAGGGATCCGGGCCGGAGCGCCTTCTGGAGCGCCTCCACCGTGCGCGGGGACACCCTCACCGGGCGCTCAGCGCGCTCAAAGGAGAGATCCCCCGGGCCCTGGCTCGGGCTCAGCAGGATCGACGCCTGCTGGTCGGTGATCTCCACCGGGGCGGGGTCCAGGGGCAGCCCCACCTCGGGGTCCACCGCCAGACGGTCCAGGTCCAGCGCCACCTCCAGCGGCCACGAGCCCCCCCTGCGGCCCCCCGGCTCCCCGAGCATCCCCCCGCCCTGGAGCCCCTGCGCCACCCCGATCCAGACCGGGAGCGCCCCAGAAGCCCCCGCCAGGCGGAGGTTGCCCGAGCTCATCGACCGGTTGTCGTCGTAGCCGACGTAGGCCCCGATCACGTAGCCGTCCTCGGCCCTGTACCCTCCGCCGTCCGCCACCGGCGCGTAGCCGAGGAAGGCGGCGTTGCGAAAATCGTTGGTGGTGCCCGTCTTGCCCCCCAGCGGCACAGGCGCGCCGCTCGCCAGCACCGCCTCCTTGGCGCGCCGCCCCGTGCCCCACAGCACCACGTTGCGGAGTATGTCCGCGCTCATCTCCGCCACCGGCGTCGGGGCCTGCTCGGTGGGAGTAGGCGTCGCCCGGTAGAGGACCCTGTCGTCCACGTCGCGGATCTCCGAGATCAGCAGCGCGGTGGCGGGCGGTGAGCTCACCTCCGCTCCGCTCCCGGTCACCCCGGGGAAGGACCAGCTCTTCCCCGTGGTGATGCCCTGGTACAAGCTGGCGGACTCCTCCAGGGTGATCTCCGAGGCGCCCAGGGGCAGCGAGAGCACCGTCTGGAGCTCGGACCGCACCCCGTAGGTCGCGGCCAATTCCTGGATGTAGCGCAGCCCTAGCAGCACCCTGAAGTCCTGGTGCCAGTAGAGCACGTCGGGATCATACAGGTCCGGGGCCTCGGCCCCCGCGGCCTGCCGCACCAGCCTCGTGCGCTGGATCTCGGCGTCCACCGCCCGCAGGGTGCTCAGGCGCAGCCTGCCGTTGACCCAGACCTCGCCCAGCTCGGGGTAGTCCGGCCGCTCGGGCGTCCCCTCCACCAGGGCCTCCTTGGCAGCCAGAATCCGGTCCAGCAGGCTCCGCCCCCTGGGTTCCGGACGCGCAGCCGCCGGCGCAGCCGCCAGGTAGGGGGCGATCAGCGCCTCGTCGGGCGCAGAGAAGCCCTCGGGCACCTCACCACAGGCCAGGGTGAGCCCGCGCTCATCTCGGCGATAGGACAGGCTGGAGATCAGGGTGGCGGCGGGCAGATAGCCCCCCTTCACCCCGGCCTCGAGGGTGCGGGCCTGGGTCTCGCAGGCCCCGATCCGCGGCTGGAGCGCCAGCCAGGACTCCCCCAGCGCAGCCTGAGCCCTGGGGTCCCTGTTCCTCCGGCGCTCCGCCTCGAAGCCCCAGCCAAAGAGCAGGCTGTCTAGCGCTAGGCGCTCCCGTCGGTCCTCGGGTCGCGCGAGGGAACCTCGCACCGCGTGGCGGGCCTTGAGGTACCAGGCCTCCTCCACCCTGCGCGGGACCGGGAGCACCCCCGCGCGCTGGATGCGCTGCTGGTAGGCCTTGAGGTCCTCCTCGGGGCGCCGCGCCAGGTCGAGGCTGGTGGCCAGGGCGCGCACCTCCTCGCCGCTGAGGTGGTCGGTGAGGTGGTACAGCAGCCACACAGAGGCCAGGTTCTCGGAATTGACCCCCGCCCAGGCCATCGACACCACCTCCGCCGGCTCGTGATCCGGGTTGGGCAGGTAGAAGGTGGTGGAGAAGGGGAACACCCCGCGCCGGTTGTCGAGCAGATCGGCGGGCCCCCACCCGAGCTTCATCGCGGCGTGGAACACCAGCGGCTTCCAGGTGGAGCCCATCTGCCGCAGCGCGGTGGCGCGATTGAAGTTCTTGTTGTCGCTCCCGCCCACCATCGCGTGGAGCTCCCCGCCCCGAAGCACCACCACCGCCCCCTGCAGCGCTGGCTGCAGCTCCAGATCGCACAGGTTGCCCTGTGGGCCGATCTCCCGGACGCTCACCCGCACCACCCCGTCCACGGCCAGCGCGTCGCGGAACGCGTCCACATAGGCGGAGGAGGCCTTGGCGTAGCGGTCCTTGCGCTCCCCCCGCCGCGTCGCGACCGCGGCCCGCACCAGGGCGTCCCGGTCCACCGCACACTCCACCCCGCCCAGGTCCACCACCAGGGACCTGCTGGGGGTGTCGACGTGGCGCAACACCCGCCCGGCCCGCAGCTCGTGCGCCACGGGGACCCTGTCGGGATCGAAGCGAGGGCCCTTTGAGCCGCCGATCATCCACGCGGCGGCCCCCTGCCCCTCCAGCATCACCCCCACCTCGCTGAGGTGGTGAGCCAGGGAGTACTCGGCCTCGTGCTGCGCGTACGGATCGAGGGTAGTCACCACCTTGAGCCCGGCGGTAGCGGGGTCGTCGATGCCCGCCTGCGCGAGCACCTCGGCGAACGGGGGCTCTGCGAGGCGCCTCGCCACCTCGTCGAGCACGGCAGACGAGTCGTACCGGAAGCTCCCCTTCTTGAAGGGGAGCGAGAAGCCGCTCTCCAGCAGCGCCGCCGCCTGGCGCTGCACCTCTCGGCCCGCAACCACCCGCTGCGCCCAGGCCCCCTTGTCCTCTCCACGGCGCGGGGGAGGCCCCACGAGCGCCTCTGGCTCCACGGTGGCCAGCCGTCCCAGCACGTAGCGGGTGCGGTCCTGCGCGCGCTGCAGGGAGCGCTCCCTGCGCGCCTGATCCCCTATGAAGGGGTCGTAGTTCGAGGGCCCCTTCACCAGCCCCGCCAGGAAGGCCGACTCCACCAGGCTCAGCTCCTCGACCTCCTTTGAGAAGAAGTAGCGGGCGGCGATCCCCAGCCCCCGCCCGTTCCCCGAGACGTGGAACTGGTTGACGTAGAAGGTGAGGATCTCGGACTTGTCGTAGTGAGCCTCAAGCCGCAGGGCGTTGAGCAGCTCGATGCCCTTGGACCGGACGGAGCGATCAGGTCGATAGTAAAGGTTTTTTGCCGTTTGCTGCGTGAGCGTGGAGCCTCCAGCGACCAAGCCACCCGCGGCGAGGTTGGCGGTCATCGCCCGCGCGATGCCCACGGGATCCACCCCGTGGTGCGTCCAGAACCGCGCGTCCTCCGCCGCCACGATCGACATGACGTAGGGGAGCGGCAGGTCCTCGTAGGGAACGAACTGCCGGTGCTCGTCCTCGAAGAAGACCCCGACCCTGGTGACGCCGTCGCGGAAGTAGACCGGTGACTCCTGGGCGATGATCGTTCGGATGTGCTCGCGCTGCAGATCGGGGCCGGGGTTCTGGATCACGTAGTGCCAGTAGCCCCAGCCGCCGACGCCTGCGCCCACCGCCCCCACCAGCCCGGTCAGCACCAGCAGAGTCAGCACCCCGCGCCTGAAGAATCGCCACTTGCTACCCATGCGTGAGCTCCCGATAGATCGACGTCATCGCCGCCCCGTTGCGAGAAACGGGCCAAGCCCCCGCGACCGCCCTGCAGCGCTCGCCCAGGTCCGCCTCCCAGGCATAACGCAGCGCGTCGGCGAGCCCCCTCACGTCGCGCGGGTCCTGCACCACCAGCCGGGGGTCGGGGCTGATCTCCGCGTTGCCGTCTCGCGCGGTTGTGACCGGTGGCACCCCGCAGGAGAGCGCCTCCAGGGTGGTGTTGGCGGCGGGATCGTAGTGGGTGGGGAGCAGGGTGGCGTCCGCGCCAGGGTAGATCCGCTCGGCCGCCGAGGTGGGCCCAAGCGCGACGAGCCGGCCCCCGACCAGCCGCTGAGCCGCCCGGAGGCGCGCCGCCGCCCGGCTGTCTCGCCCAGTGACCACCAGCCTGTCGTCCCGCTCCGCCACCGAGGCGAAGGCCCTCGCCGCCGCGTCCAGGCCCTTCCTGCGGAAGCCGCTGCCCAGGAACAGCGCGACCCTCCCCCCCTCGGGCACCCCCCAGGCCTCCCTCGCCGCCTCTCGCGCGGCAGGATCCGGCCGGAAGCGGGAGCCGTCCACCCCGTTGCGCACCACCCTGGCGCGCAGCGGCTCCAGCCCGTACCACCGCACGAGATCGTCGCGGGCCATCTCGGAATTGCAGATCACCACCCTGGCCCCCAGCACCGCCCGCCGGTCCAGCCGCAGCTCCAGGCGCTGCCTGGGGTCCAGCGCCTGCCAGAGCCGCTCCACCTGGCCCACCGGCCGCAGGGCGAGCCAGCGCGCGTGGGCCCCGCCGCCCGCCCGGAAGACGTGATGCCTCGTGGTCCGCCCGAAGCCCTGCACCACGTCGTAGGCGCGCAGGTCGATCGCCTCGGCCGCGCGCGCAAGGGCCAGCACCCCCCTGGCGCCTCGCGGGAGGTGGGGGAGCAGGCGCCGGACGACCAGCCCCGGCTCTCCCTCCAGGCGGGGATCCACCTCGCCGCACAGCACCTCCACCTCGTGCCCCTCCCCCACCAGGTGCCTCGCCAGGCTCAGGGCGTACTGCTCGGTGCCGCCCACCGGAGAGAAGGCGCGCAGCACCAGCGCGATCCTCACCGCCGCGCCCCGAGCCTGCGCACCGCGTCCCACTTCAGCCAGGTGTGCCACGCCGCGAGACCTGCCACCGCCAGCCCTGGACCCCCGTCCAGGAAGCCCCCTCGCAGCAGCCAGGCGTCGGCGAAGCGCAGCCCCGCGCGGGTTGGGGCGGTGAGGCGCGTCGCCCCCCTCCCCTGCGATCGGATCGTCTCGGCCGAGATCATCGCGTAGCGCCTCGCGGTCGCCGTGTGCTCGGCGAGGCTGCGATAGGGCTCGTGGATGATCGCCCCCTGCAGGTGGATCACGGGCCCACTCACCACCAGGCGATCGTGCGGATCGCCCCCCACCCAGACCCCACCCCCCCGTCGGACCACCCTCACCTTGCGCTCCCGCCCCCACCGCCCGTGGCGCAGCTCGCGGCCCAGCCACCGGTTCGTCCTGGTGAAGGAGAAGCCCGCCGCGTCTCCGGGCGCGGCCAGCGCGACCGCCAGCGCCTCCCACGCCGCCGCGTCCAGGCGCTCGTCCGCGTCCAGCGACAGGATCCAGTCGCCGGTGGCGAAGGACAGGGCGGCGTTCTTCTGCGCGACGTGACCGCGCCAGGGCTCGGTGATCACCCTGGCCCCCGCGCGCTCCGCGGCGGCCTGGGTGCCGTCCGTCGAGCCGGAGTCCACCACCAACCGCTCACCAGCGCCAGGAGCGGACGCCAGGCAGCGGGCGAGGCGGTCCGCCTCGTTGAGGGTGATAACGGCGAGGGTGAGCATCTCCCTGCATGTGGCCCGTACGCGCCTCCGGAGCAAGGCCCCAGGGCGCGAGGCTGGCCCGCTCCCACCGCCAATTCGGTAGTCCAGCCGCGATCCAACCCAAGCGCCGATCGCCGGTAGCGGCCATTTCAGCTAAAGATACAGAGCATTCGCTCACCCTCTTGGAGTGCCCGTGTCACACCTCAAGGCTCCCCTCCTCGCGCTGATCCTGCCCTCCATCGCCCTCGCGGGGCCGAGCGTCGTCGGCCTCGGCGATGGGCACACGGGCTCACACACCGTCACGGGGGCGGGGACCGTGCTCAACAGCTACGCCTCGCTGAGCGCCACGGCGATCTCAGGGGCGACCACCCTCACCGTGTCCAGCGGGGCTGCCTTCTCGGCCGGCGATCTGATCCTGATCCTCGACACCACCGGCATGGTGCCCGCGTCGGCGAGCGGCGATCAGGGGCCGTTCACCCTGGTGAGCGAGGCGGCGGGCCAGTGGGAGCTGGGCAGGGTGCTGTCGGTGAGCGGCGACGAGCTCACCCTGACCGAGGGGCTGACGCGCGCCTACGGGAGCGCCGCCGGCCAGGTGGTGGGGATCCCGGAGTACACCGATCTGGAGATCACCCCAGGCGCGAGCGTGGTGGCACAGAGCTGGGACGGCCACACGGGAGGTGTCGTCGCCCTCTTCGTCCAGGGAGAGCTGCTCAATGACGGAGAGATCTCCGCGACCTACGCCGGCTACCGGGGCGGAGTTTTTCAGAACGGCAGCGGGAGCTACGGGTGCACCGGCCTGGACGAGCCCTTCCCCAACGGCGCGGCCAAGGGCGAGGGCCTCACAGGTCGCTACGGCACCACCACCGTCACCGGTCGCGGAAACCTCGCCAACGGCGGCGGCGGCGGCGTCTGCCACAACTCGGGGGGAGGCGGCGGCGGGCTCGGCGGCGAGGGGGGCGAGGGCGGACGCACCTGGCCCCAGGACGGCACCCCGGCCACCTCCTTCGCCACCGGCGGCATGGGGGGCGGGGCCATCGACTTTGACCCCCGCGCGAGGCTGCTCTTTGGCGGCGGTGGTGGCTCCGCCGAGGGGAACAACAACATCGGCACAGGCGGCGGCGACGGCGGCGGTGTGGTCTTCCTCCGCGCCAGCGCCCTCACGGGTGCGGGCGTCCTGAGCGCCGAGGGTGAGAAGGCCGCGGACCCAGGGGGCGCGCACAACGACGCGGCGGGCGGCGGCGGCGCGGGCGGGACCCTGCTGGTGCAGGTGCCTGGCGAGGTGGAGGTGGACAGCCTGCTCGCCTCCGGCGGCGGCGGTGGCTCCCCACTCTACAACTACCACGGCCCTGGCGGCGGCGGCGCGGGCGGTCTGATCCGGGTGGAGAGCGCCTCCCTCGCCTCCACCACCGACGTCTCTGCGGGGGTCGCGGGGGTCCAGCTCAACACCACCAACCCCTGGGGCATCCACTACGGCGCCACCCCGGCCACCGCCACCGACCCTGACCACGTGGGCGTGACCCAGATCATCACCGGCGTCCCTGAGGCGGACGCGGACAGCGACGGCTACCTGGCGATCGCCTGGGGCGGCGACGACTGTGACGACAACGACCCCGACGTCCACCTCGGCGCCGCCGAGGTCTGGTACGACGGCACCGACCAGGACTGCTCCGGCGGCTCCGACTTCGATCAGGACGGCGACGGACACGACAGCTCCTCCCACGGTGGAGACGACTGCGACGACCTGTCGCCCTCGGTCTACAGGGGCGCCACCGAGATCCCGGTCAACGGGATCGACGAGAACTGCGACGGCAACGAGGCCTGCTACCGTGACGACGACGGCGACGGGTTCGGCGTCGCGGTCTTCCGCACCTCCTACGATCTGACCTGCGCCAAGGCGGGCGTCTCCCCCTACAACACCGACTGCGACCGATACAACGGGGACGTCTATCCCGGCGCGCCAGAGCGCTGCGATGGCCTGGACAACGACTGCGACAGCGTGGTGCCTGCGGACGAGATCGACAGCGACGGGGACGACTACGTCACCTGCGACGCCGACCCCGCCGCCTTCCCTGGGGACACCATCCTGGGGGGGCTGGACTGCGACAACGGTGACGCCAACACCTTCCCAGGCGCGGCCCCCCTCGACGATCTCACCGCGTGCATGACCGACGCGGACGGCGACGACTGGGGCGACGTGGCCGGAGCGAACCCAGGGACGGACTGCGACGACGCGGTGTCCGCCATCCACCCGGGCCAGAGCGAGGTCTGGTACGACGGCACCGACCAGGACTGCTCAGGCGGCTCCGACTTCGATCAGGACGGCGACGGACACGCCTCCAGCGGCTTCGGTGGAGACGACTGCGACGACACCGACCCCACGGTCTACACCGGCGCAGCCGAGGTGGACCTCGACGGGATCGACCAGGACTGTGACGGCTTCGACGGCGGCCAGGACACCGACGGCGACGGGCTCACCGACGCGGAAGAGGTCCTGGTCTGGCACACGGACCCGGCGCGCGCGGACTCGGATCGGGACGGCCTCTCGGACGGCGCGGAGGCGCTCACCCACCACACCGACCCCCTCGACAAGGACTCGGACAACGACGGGCTGCTCGACGGGCCGGAGGTGCTCACCCACCGCACCGATCCCCTCAACCCAGACTCGGACGGCGACACGCTCACCGACGCCACCGAGGTCAACAGCACCCACACCGACCCCAACCGGACGGACACCGACAGCGACGGCCTGCGCGACGGGGACGAGGTCAACACCCACCACACCGACCCCCTCGACAAGGACTCGGACGGGGACGAACTCTCCGACGGGGCCGAGGTGCTCACCCACCTCACCGACCCCAACAACCCAGACACAGACGGGGACGGGCTCTCTGACCGAGCCGAGGTGCTCACCCACCTCACCGACCCGCTGGACGCCGACACCGACGACGGTGGCGTCAGCGACGGGGTAGAGGTGCTGGTCGACGGCACAGACCCCCTCGACGGGGCCGACGACGGCGCCGCCACCGCGGACTCTGACGGCGACGGCCTGACGGACAGCGTGGAGGACGCGCTGGGCACGGATCCCCTGGACCCCGACTCGGACGACGACGGGCTCTCCGACGGCGACGAGGTGCTGCGCACCGGCACAGACCCCCTCCGCGACGACACCGACGGAGACGGGCTGACAGACGGGGGCGAGGTCAACACCCACCGCACCGATCCCCTCAACCCGGACACGGACGGAGACACGCTCTCCGACAGCTTTGAGCTGAGCGACAGCGGCACCGACCCGCTGGTGGACGACACTGACGGAGACGGCCTGTCCGACGGCGACGAGGTCAACACCTACGCCACCGACCCTCTGGCGCAGGACACGGACGGCGACGGGCTCGCCGACGACGCGGAGGTGCTGGTCCACGGCACGGACCCCAACCTCCAGGACTCGGACGGCGACGGCCTGTCCGACGGCGACGAGATCAACACCCACCGCACCGATCCCCTCGACCCCGACTCGGACAACGGCGGCGTCAGCGACGGGGTAGAGGTCCTGGTCGACGGCACCGACCCCCTCGACGGGGCCGACGACCTCAGCGACCGGGACACGGACAGCGACGGGCTCTCCGACAAGGAGGAGGGGCTCGCGGGCACGGACCCCACCAACCCCGACTCGGACGGTGACGGGCTGACGGACGGCGACGAGGTGCACGACCTGGGCACCGACCCGATGGACGAGGACTCGGACGGCGACGGCCTGTCGGACGGGGATGAGGTCAACACCCACCACACGGACCCCACCGAGGCCGACACCGACCGCGACGGGCTCTCGGACAGCGAGGAGCTGCTCACCCACCACACCGATCCCCTCGACTTCGACACCGACGCCGAGGGGCTGTCCGACTGGGAGGAGGTGAGCCTGTTCGGCACCGACCCCCTCAACCCCGACTCGGACGGCGACCGCCTGAGCGACGCGCAGGAGGTGCGCGTGACCGGCACCGACCCGATGGACGAGGACACAGACGACGGCGGTGTGCCCGACGGGGTAGAGGTGATCGACCGGGGCACCAACCCGCTCGACCCCTCCGATGACGGCACCGACTCGGACGGAGACGGGCTCACCGACGAGGACGAGCTCAACCTCTGGGGCACGGATCCCCACAACCCAGACACCGACGGCGGCGGCGTACCCGACGGGACCGAGGTGCTGGTGGACGGCACCGACCCCCTCGACAGCTCGGACGACGCGCTGGACTCGGACGGGGACGGCCTGATCGACGCGGTGGAGGACACCCTGGGGACCGACCCCCTCGACGCGGACTCGGATGACGACGGGCTCTCCGACGGCGAGGAGGTGAGCACCTACCACACCGATCCCCTCAGCCCTGACACCGACGCCGACGGACTCCCCGACGCCGACGAGGTCAGCCTGGGCACCGACCCGCTCCGCCAGGACAGCGACGGAGACGGCCTGACGGACGGGGACGAGCAGCTGGCGCAGGGCACCGATCCCCTGGACTCTGACTCGGACAACGACGGGCTCTCAGACGGCGACGAGCTGCTCAACGTGGGCACCGACCCGCTGGTCGCGGACACTGACGGAGACGGCCTCAGCGACGCCGACGAGGCGCTCAACCGAGGCACCGACCCGCTCGATCCGGACTCGGACCACGACGGGCTCGACGACGGGCGCGAGGCGGTGGAGCTCGGCACCGACCCGCTGTCAGCCGACACGGACGGCGACAGGCTGAGCGACGCGGTGGAGGTGCTGGACGCCCTCACCGACCCCCTCAACCCCGACAGCGACGCGGACGGCCTGAGCGACGGCGACGAGCGGCTGGACCGCGGCACAGACCCCCTCGACCCCGACACGGACGAGGGCGGAGTGCGCGACGGGGTGGAGGTGCTGGTCGACGGGACGGATCCCCTCGACGGGGCGGACGACGGCGCCCCCGACGTGGACACGGACGGCGACGGGCTGACCGACCGCGAGGAGGCGATTTTCCACACCGATCCCCTGGTGGCAGACACAGACGGCGACGGGCTCTCCGACGGCGAGGAGGTCCACCGGTGGGCCACCGACCCCCTCAACGGGGACTCGGATCGCGACGGGCTCTCCGACGGGGACGAGGCGCTCACCTGGCACACGGATCCCGCGGTGGCCGACACGGACCGCGACGGCCTCGACGACGGCCTGGAGGCGGTGGTCTACCACACCGATCCCCTCCGCGAGGACTCGGACGGCGACGGGCTCAACGACGGCGACGAGCTCCGGGTTCGGGGCACGGACCCCCTCAGCGCCGACTCGGACGGGGACGGACTCTCGGACGGAGACGAGGTCCTGACGCGCGACACGGACCCACTCGACGCCGACACAGATCGGGACGGGCTCAACGACGGTGACGAGGTGCTCCTGTACGGGACGGATCCCCGCGATCCGGACACCGACAACGGCGGTGTGAGCGACGGGTACGAGGTCCACGTGTCCGGCACCGACGCCCTCGACCCTTCCGACGACGTGCAGGACCCCACAGACTCGGACGGCGACGGACTCTCGGACGAGGAGGAGGAATTCCTCGGCACCGATCCCAGCGACGCCGACACGGATCACGACGGCCTCGGTGACGGCGAGGAGCAGGACCTGGGAACCGACCCCACCGACGACGACTCCGACGATGACGGGCTTGGAGACGGTGACGAGGTGGACCTGGGAACTGACCCCACCGACGCGGACTCCGATGGCGACGGGCTGACGGACGGGGTGGAGGTTGACGACACCCTCACCGACCCCACCCTGCCAGACACGGACGGCGACGGGCTCGACGACGGCGAGGAGGCCCTGCTGTGGGGCACCGATCCCCTCCACGAGGACTCGGACGACGACGGGCTGCTGGACGGTGACGAGGTCCACGACACCCTCACCGACCCCCTCGACGCGGACACGGACGACGGCGGCCGCAGCGACGGGGACGAGGTGCTCCACGACGGCACGGACCCCCTCAACGGGCTCGACGACCTGTTGGACACGGACGGCGACGGGCTCACCGACGACGAGGAGGCGGGGCTGGGCACCGACCCACTCGACAGCGACTCGGACGACGACGGGCTCTCCGACGGTGAGGAGGTGCTGGACTACACCACCGACCCGCTCGACAGCGACTCGGACGACGACGGACTCTCCGATGGCGAGGAGGTCCACGACCGAGGCACGGACCCACTCGACGGCGACTCGGACGACGACGGGCTCTCCGACGGCGACGAGGCCCTCAACCTCGGCACGGACCCCAACCTCTCCGACTCTGACAGTGACGGACTCGACGACGGCGACGAGGTGCAGCGCACCACCGACCCGCTCGACGGCGACTCGGACGACGACGGGCTCTCCGACGGCGACGAGGTCCACGACCGCGGCACGGACCCACTCGACGCCGACTCAGACGACGACGGGCTCTCCGATGGCGAGGAGGTGCTGGACTACGCCACCGACCCACTCGACAGCGACTCGGACGACGGCGGGGTGAGCGACGGCGACGAGGTGGCCAACGGAACGGATCCCCTGGACCCCTCGGACGACCAGATAGAGGAGGAGCTGCCCGCCGGCGGCTACTTCGGTGGCGGCTGCGGCTGCGTCACCCCCGCCTCTCCGCTCGCGGGGCTCCTGCTCAGCCTGGGCATCGGCCTGCTGGTCCGCAGGCGTCGGTAGCCGACCGCGCGCTGCTGCCGCCCCACGAGGGCGGCGACAGCCGCCCAGGTGCGCCTCCCCCAGCCCACGCGGCGGCACCGGTCCATCATGAGCCACTCGAAAGACCCCCCTTTGCGAGTGGCAAGGCCGCCGACGCCACAGGAAAACGCCGATTTTCGTCGCAACGCGCTACGGACGAACCAGCGTTTTGGGAGAGGCAGCGCAGCGGTGGGACTTCTTACGAGGGGCTCAAGGGTGCGTCGCCCTCCTTTGTTTGCCCCGCGGGGACCGGGGACCGCGTCCCCCCAATCCCCCCTGCCGGGGGCTTGGCGCCCCCTGCGTGATCGGGCGCTCCCCCCCATGCCAGAGGCCCCCCGCATGACCCGGTGGGGCGAGACGGAAATCAAGGCAGCCAATATTTCTCGATCACGAAATTCTCTCTCAACGAAAAGTTCGTAACTTACTGACCAATGGTGTTTAGGTTTTTTCTTTTTCCTCGACCTGACGCCGACCCGATCCGAAGAGAGAGCCATCCGGGGGGGACACCCCACACCCTCCCAAAACCAGCGAACAACACGGAGAACGAGTCATGGCTCTCACC
>JAFGVK010000141.1 GCA_016938035.1 Deltaproteobacteria bacterium
CTAGTGCGGCCGCCCCGAAATTCGTGAACAGGGTTGAGGCCGCTCCAGGCCGCGCTGGACCTGGGGAGGTCGCCGGGGCGGGCCGGAGGTTGAATGCGTCACGCGAGACGGGTGATTGCCTGGCCGCTGGTGGCGCCAATCACAACGCGCCGCCATCGATCGACTCAGAAACTGTCTACGTATTTCCGATCCGCCGCACTAGCGGTGAGGCAGCCGAGCATCTCCAGCATCGGGATGCGGTCGGAGCTGGCTGCCGCCTCGCCGGCGGTGGCCTGGTCCCGCACCAGGGTGGCGGTGAGGGCGCTGAGCCGGCCACGCATCGCCGCCACCTCCTTGGGGCGCCTCGGTGCGAGGTCCCGCTCCCCCAGGCGATCCTTGCGCGAGTAGCGCTCGGGGGTGGTGGCGTCGATCAGCTTGTGGGTGTCGTCCACCTGGGCCTTCTGCGGGGCCCCGCCGTAGTGGCGCCAGGCGTAGAGGCTCTCCACGGAGACCGCGCGGTCGCGCAGGGGCGCTGCGGGCTCGGCTCCGAGCCAGGGCACCAGGGGACCCCGGCCAGCTCCAGCACGGTGGGCAGCACGTCCACCAGAGAGACCGGGAAATCCACCTTCCTTGCGCTCTCCAGACCCTCGGGGGGGCGGATGATCAGGGGCACCCTGGTGGTCGCGTCGTAGAGGAGCACCCCGTGCAGGGCCTCGCCGTGGGATCCGAGCCCCTCGCCGTGGGATCCGAGCCCCTCGCCGTGGTCGGCCATCACGAAGACCCAGGTGTTCTCCAGCTCCCCGCGCTCGCGCAGGCCGCTCAGCGCGGTCTCGACCAGGTGATCGACCCAGGCCACCTCCCCGTAGTAGGGGTGCTCCGCCCTGGAGGCCCAGGGCTCCGGCGACTCGTAGGGGTGGTGGACGTCGAAGAGGTGAATCCGGGCGAACCAGGGCTGCTCTGGCGCCTGCTGGCCGTCGAGTCAGCTCAGGGCGTCCTGCACCACCTCGTTCCCGGGGGGCTCCACCCGCCAGCGGTTCTCCTCACCCTCGCGGGCCTCGCCCATGTCGTCGTAGTAGGCGTCGAAGCCCTGAGCGAAACCCCAGCGGTGGGAGGTCACCTCGGCGCCCACCGAGGCCATGGTGCGGTAGCCCGCCCCGTGCAGGCGCTCGGCGAGGGTGTCCGCGGTCTCGCGCAGGCAGAATTCCCCGTTGTCCTGCACCCCGTGCCGCGGGGGCAGCAGCCCGGTGAACAGCGAGCGGTGCGCCGGGATGGTCAGCGGAGTGGCGGTGTAGGCGCGGGTGAAGCGGCCCCGTCGCTCGCGCGTCAGTCGAGCTCCGGGGTGGGCCCGCGGGGGTTGCCCTTGCTGACCAGGCCGTCGGTGCGGAGGGTGTCTAGGGTGAACACCAGGACGTTGGGTCGTGCGGGCGCGGCCTCCGGCGCGGGGGACTGGGAGCAGGCGAGGGCGAGGAGCAGCGGGAGCACGGGACCTCCGGGGGGAGTCTCGGAACATCACGGGGATCCGCGGTGGCGCGACGCGGTCTGTCGGGTCGCTGCCGTGCTACCTGTGCTCCTCACACCAGGGAGACCGAAGATGACCGCCCGCTACGCCCTGCTCCTGCTCTCGCTCGCCGCCTGCGCACCCCACGGGGGACGGGTGCAGTCCGCCGCCGACCACGCGGTCGCGGTGGACCTGATGACCCTCGAGAGCCTGGTCCAGGCTGACCACTACGCCGATGCTGCCGCCTGGATGGAGGCCAACGCCCAGCTCCCCAGCGCCGAGGGGCAGTTCCTGTTCTTCGAGCTCTGGCTCCAGCTCGAGCGCTGGGACGAAGCCCTCGCGGCCTTCGAGCGGGCCCGCGCCCTGAACCCCGACATCCCCGAGGACCTCGGTCCCCACCTGGTCGCCTGCTCCCGGGAGCGCGAGGCGGTGGTGGTCCTCGGCACTCTGCCCGCCCAGGTGCTCACCCGCTGGACCCCCCTCACCGAGGCGGGGCGCGACGCGGTGCTCGCCCGGGGCCAGGGGGACCAGGAGGCCCTCGCCGCCGCCGCCGCCGGCCTCAGCGCGGTGCAGCGCCCCGCTGAGCTCGACGGGGCCCCCGTCACCTCGGTGGGCAACGCCGACCGCCTGCTGGCGCCGGTGGTGGAGGCCTTCACCCAGGAGGGCTACCGCTGGATCCCCCTCGAGCACGTGGCCGCCCTGCAGCTCCAGGAGCCCCAGGGGTGGATCGACAGCCGCTGGCGGGCCGCCTCGGTGGTGCTCGACGACGGCCGTGCGCTGCTCCTGACCCTGCCCAGCGTCTACGCCGGCTCCGGCGCCTCAGGCGATCCCGAGCTCATCGACGGCGAGGCCTCCATCCTGCCCGCCGAGGGCGACCTCGGCCGCCCCCTGGGCCAGGTGCAGCTCGTCGTGGGGCGCGAGGCGGGCGAGGCCCCGGTGGGCCTGCAGCACATGGTCACCCTGCAGTTCGACAACCTGCCCCAGGTGATCGAGGTCCACGGGGAGCCCGTCGGCGGCGAGGGCTCCCAGCGGATGATCCACGGGATCGACTACCGGTAGGCGCCCTACCGCACCCACATGGTGACGGTCATCTGGCTGTGGTAGGTGCTCGGCGCGATGCTGCTCGGAAGACTGCAATTCTCCCAGCGACAGTCCGGGTTGCTCGCGTTGTAGCGGTCGGTGTCGCAGTTCGAGACGTAGTCACCGGTCGCCCACTTGTCGAAGGTGATGCCCGGGTAGGCGTGGGCGCCGATCTCCGGCTCGGGGATGGTGCCGCTGGAGGTGGTGCAGCGGTCGGTGAGCTGCGTGGGGCTGGTGAGGATCGCGCCGGACCAGTCGGTGTCGAGGCTGGGGTTCAGGGCCCCCTTGTAGTCCCACACCACGGTGCTGTCGTGGGTGGCGCGCAGGCGCTGCTCCACCGTGCCGATCACGGTCTTGTCGGGCACGTTGCACCACGCGTCCTCGGGGTCGAGGCAGGGGGTGTGGACGTCTGAGTAGAAGCGCATCGCGTCGATCGGGGCGCCCACCTCCATGTAGGCGTGCTTCCACACCAGGGTCCAGCCGCCCCCGTCCGTCTCCATGTCGCAGTAGACCTCGAAGGCGTCTGCCATCGAGCCGCCGGTGGGGTCGATGGGGTAGACGCCGCTGGGCACCCCCGGTCGGACCGCGAGGGTCGCCGCGCAGGAGGCCTGCAGGCACTCCGGCAGGAAGCCCACCGCCGGGTCGCTGTCGTCCTGGTCCTGGCACTCGGGCAGCTCGTGGTCGACCGGGACCCCGTCGCCGTCGGCGTCGGTGCCGTCGGTGAAGTCGCAGTTCTGGTCGAGGCCGTCCCCGTAGGCGTCGAGGGCGGCGGGGCTCACCGCCGCGTCCTCGTCGTCGCAGTCGTCGCCGCCGTAGCCCACCGCCACGTAGCCGTCGTCGTCCACGTCGCGCAGGCCGTTGGTGGCGCAGGCGAAGGGGGCGAGGAGCGGGGCGGCGTTGAGGCCCCAGGCCGAGGTGTCGGTGGGGTCGAGGTACCAGACCTGATCGCCGTGGTCGGCCCACAGGAGGTCCCCCTCGCCGAGGGGGGAGGGGCAGAGCCCGTAGACGGGCGCCCAGAGGGTCGTCGTGTCGACCTGGCCCCAGGGGTCCACGTGCACGAGGGTGTTGCCCGAGCCGCCCCCGATCCAGAAGCCGCCGTCCTCGGCGGGCACCAGGCCCCACAGCCAGGAGCCGGTGTCGGCCACCTCCTCCCAGGTGCCGGAGGCGGGGTCGGCGGCGACGAGCAGGCTGTCAGCGGCCAGGTAGAGGGTGTCGCTCCCGGCGAGGCGGGCCACGTCCTTCACGTCGTAGGGCAGCCCGGAGATGAGGGCGCTGCTGGCGCCCGAGGCGGGGTCCACCTCGAGGATCTCCCCGTCGATGTCGGCCACCAGCAGGGTGCCGCTGTCCTGGTCGAACCAGAGGCCCATGGCGCCGGGCACGCCGCTGAGCAGGGGGGTGACCGTCCCGCCGTCGGCGGAGACCGAGAGCACCCCGTCGCCCTCGGCGATGACGAAGGCGGTGCCGTCCGGGGCGCTGTCCACGTCGAGGAGACGCCCGAGGTCGCTCACCTGCCAGGCCACCTCGCCGGTCATGTAGTCCACCGCGGTGAGGTGTCCCTCCGCACGGTCTGAGACGTAGACCACCAGCGCCTCGCTCACCCCGTCGCAGGTGTCGTCCTTGCCGTTGCCGGGGACCTCGCGCTCGCCGGGGTTGGTGGTGGGGTCCTCGTCGTCGCAGTCGGTGTCGTCGGCGATGAAGTCGGTGGGAGCGACGCACTGGGTGCGGGTGATGTAGGGGTGGCCGTAGCCGTCGTGGTCTGCGTCGAGGTGCCAGGTGCTCTGGTCGATGGCGCCCTCGTCGACGGAGCCGTCGCAGTCCTCGTCGAGGCCGTCGCAGTGCTCGTCGGCGGCGGGGCTGACGTCGGCGCGGGTGTCGTCGCAGTCGTCGTCACAGGCGAGGAAGCCGTCGCCGTCGCTGTCGGCCTCGTCGGCGGGGAGGGCGCCGCAGGTGTTGGCGAGGCCGTCGCAGAGCTCGGTGGCGCCGGGGTGGACGCGCTCCTCCAGATCGTCGCAGTCGTCGGTGGAGGCGACGTAGCCGTCGGGGGCGGCGCAGGCGCGCAGGCCGGCCCCGGTCCGCCCGTGGCCGTCGCCGTCGGCGTCGAGGTGCCAGGTGCCGGCGTCGGCGGCGGAGGCCTCATTGACCTCGCCGTCGCAGTCGTCGTCGAAGGCGGTGGCGCAGGACTCAGCGGCGCCCGGGTGGGCAGCGGCCTCGCCGTCGTCGCAGTCGCCGTCGAGGGCGACATGGCCCTGGGGGGCCTCGCAGGCCCGGGTGCCCGACACGGGGTCGCCGTAGAGGTCGCCGTCTGCGTCGGCGTACCACACCGCCCGGTCGACCGCGTCGGAGTCCGCGTCGCCGTCGCAGTCGTTGTCGAGGCCGTCGCAGACCTCGGTGGCGCCGGGGTGGGCGGCGGCGGAGGTGTCATCGCAGTCGTCTGCGGTGGAGACGGTGCCCGGGGGGGCCTCACAGGCGACCGTGGCTCGCTCGGGGTCGCCGTGGAGGTCGCCGTCTGCGTCGGCGTACCAGGTGGAGGCGTCGGTGGCGTCGCCGTCGGTGTCGCCGTCGCAGTCGTTGTCGTGCCCGTCGCAGACCTCGCTGCCGCCGGGGTGGGAGCCGGCGTGCAGGTCGTCGCAGTCGCTGTCGTCGCTCACGTAGCCGTCGGGTGCCTCGCAGGCGGCGAGGGTCATGCCCGGGTCGCCGTAGCCGTCGTGATCTGCGTCGAGGTGCCAGGTGGGGGCGTCGGTGGCGTCCTCGTCGACGCTGCCGTCGCAGTCGTTGTCGGCCCCGTCACAGAGCTCGTCTGCGCCGGGCTGGACGTCTGCGCGGCTGTCGTCGCACTCCTCGCAGGCGGGGACGCCGTCCCCGTCGGCGTCGGCATAGCCGACCGACCCGTCGCAGTTGTAGTCGCTGGGGTCGGTGCAGTCGGTCTCGGGGGCCCCGGGGTGGAAGGCGGCGTCGGTGTCGTCGCAGTCGCTGTCGCTGGTGACGTACCCGGGGGGCACCTCGCAGGCCGCCACGGTGCTGGTGGCGTCGCCGTAGCCGTCACCGTCCGCGTCGGCGTAGAAGGTCAGCGCGTCGACGGCGGCGTTGTCGACCTCGCCGTCGCAGTCGTTGTCGACGCCGTCACAGACCTCCTCCGCGCCGGGGTAGGCGGAGGCGTCGAGGTCGTCGCAGTCGTCGGCAGCGGTGGCGCCGTCGCCGTCGAGGTCGACCGGCTCCTCCTTGCGACAGCCGAGCAGAGCGAGGGCGAGCAGCGTGGAGAGGGAGAGGGCACGCATGAGGACTCCTGGCGCAATGGGTTGGCATCATAGACAGCAGCAGCGACGCGACCAGGGGAGTGGATCCGGCCAACAGGAACTGAGCCACCGCCAGTGCCGAGAGCATAGCCCAGCCTTCATCGGGCGTACAATGTCGGTGCCTGACCGGGGGACAGGGCTCTGCTGAGGAGCAACCCGGCCGCCGCACCGGTCACTGCCGGCGGAAGGGCCCCGCCTTGGGGAGCGCCCATCCACCGGCCGAAGCTCCCGATCGACGGGATTTCTCAGCAGGCCGAGAAACCAAGAGCGATAATGAAGCATCTTCGCCGCTAATCATGTTTAGCGGTTTTCTTTTTCCTCCACAGGTCAGCACCGTGATCCGAAGAGAGAGCCATCCGGGGGGGACACCCCACACCCTCCCAAAACCAGCGAACAACACGGAGAACGAGTCATGGCTCTCACC
>JAFGVK010000142.1 GCA_016938035.1 Deltaproteobacteria bacterium
GGACCTGGGTCGCTGCCCCTGCCACCGAGGTCTGTAGGGTGCGTCGACCGTCTCCTCGGCGCGTGGTCGGGCACCTCCCCGCCAGCGAACAGCCCTCGCAGCTCGCCGGGGAGAACGTCGCCCACAGCAGCGTGCCCGCACCTTGAGCCCCTCGTAATAAGTCCCACCGCTGCGCTGCCTCTCCCAAAATGCTGGTTCGTCCGTAGCTCGTTGCAACGAAAATCGGCGTTCTCCCGTAGCGTGGGCGACCTTGCCACTCGCAGAGGGGGTTCTTGCGAGTGGCTCACCCTTTCGATGCTGCGCGCTGGGTTCCTCCTTCCCTGGCTAGGAGGGAGGGAGCAAACGCTCGTTCGGGACGGACGCGAGCGAGCACCGCGAGCGGCCGACAACACCCTCGGCGTCCTGGGCCCAGCGATCCGGAACCCCTGGGCGTACCGGCAGCCGCCGGGCCCCGCTGTCGGGAACGAAGCGCTACCCCCCCGGCAACACGGAGGGATCCGCCCACCACCCCGTCAGGTCCTCGGGGAAAGGCGCACACACCGTCAGGATGTGGCCGTCAGGGTGAGGCAGCTCCACCGAGGCCGCGTGCAGCGCCTGACGCGGCGCCCCCGCCTGGGCGATCACCCAGTCGTCCACCCCCTCCTCCCACGCCCGGAGGAACACCTCCGGCGGCACGCCGTACATCCTGTCGCCGAGGAGGGGGAAGCCCTCGTGGGCGAGGTGGACCCTGATCTGGTGGGTGCGGCCGGTGTAGAGGCGGCAGCGGACCCGCGTCAGCCCGGGCTGACGATCCACCACCTCCACGTCGGTGCGCGCCGTCAGGCCGTCTGGCCGCACCGCCATCTGGATGCGGATCACCCCGTCCGCTGGACCTATCGCCCCGGTGAGCTGACGGGAGCCCCAGGGCACCTCACCCTTGACGATCGCCTCGTAGCGCTTGATCACTCTCCCGGCCTTGAACGCCCCCTTGAGCGATGCGGCGGCGGCGTGGTCCTTCGAGAGCACCAGCACCCCGGAGGTGTCCCGATCCAGGCGGTGCACCAGGTCGATGAGATCGCCAGGGCGCGCCTCCTTGGCCAGGCCAACCGCCGCCCAGGCGAAGTCCGCGCCCGCGGGGTGGGCGAGCAGCCCGGCCGGCTTGTCGAGCACCAGCACCCTGTCGTCCTCGTACAGCACGGGGGGCAGCGGGGGCGGCTCGCTGGTGGGCGCGATGCCCGGGATAGCGATGCGCAGCACCATCCCCTCGCGGAGCAGCGCGCTCGCCTTGAGGGGGCGGCCCTCACCGTCGCAGACCTCCCCCGCGTCCACACCGCGCCGCAGCGCGCTGCGAGACCAGGTGGAGAACCACCTGGCGAGGAAGCGATCCAGCCTCGTGGCGTGCGCAGCGGCGGGCACCACCAGCTCGCGGACCCGCGGCACCTACAGGCCGGTGGGGTGGTCGATGAAGGCGACCTCCAGCCCGTGCCGCTCCGCGAGCAGGCGCCCCAGGGCGCGCACCCCGGTGGTCTCGGTGGCGTAGTGCCCCGCGGCGAGCACGTGCAGCCCCCCCTCCTCCGCGAGGAAATAGCGCTGGTGCAGCACCTCACCGGTGAGCAGCAGGTCCAGGCCCAGGCTGAGCGCCTCGTCGATGGCGTAGTCGCCACCGCCAGAGACGATGCCCACCCTGCGGACCTCGGCCGGACCGAAGGGGAGCAGGTGGATGGGCCCGCTCAGCGCCTCGCCGACCCGCTGCGCGAGCGCCTGCGCCGGGATGGGGTCCACCTCGCCCCAGAAGCCGATGTCCACCCCGTGATAGCCCCCGAAGGGGCTGCGGTCCCGCAGGCCGATCAGCCTCGCGAGCGCTGCGTTGTTGCCCACCTCGGGGTGGACGTCCAGCGGCAGGTGCGCGGCGTAGAGGTTCAGCCCCCCGCACAGGGCGGACCTCAGGCGCCTCGCCAGCGGCCCCACCACCCGCTCCGACGCGCCCCAGAACAGCCCGTGGTGGACGATGAGCATGTGGGCCCCCGCCTCCACCGCGGCGTCGAGGGTGTGCTGACAGGCGTCCACCGCGACGGCGACCTTGGTCACCTCGTCGCGCCCCTCGACCTGCAGGCCGTTGAGGGACACGTCCCCGATCGCCTCGACGCTCAGCAGGGCGTTCATCCATTGGACCAGCTCGTCGCGCTTCATCACCACCTCCGGGAGCCTCCCTCTATCCCCTCGCAGCGCAGCCGGTCTATCATCGGCCGATGCTCTCCCTGCTCCTCACCGCCGCGCTCCTCAGCGCCCTCGCCGCCGAGGGGCGAGCCTGCGCCGTGCCCTCGGGGGACATCGCGGTGCTGCCGGTGGTGGGCCCAGCCCAGGTGCCAGCCCTGGACCTGGACACCTGGGTGGGACCCGAGCTGCTGGGGGAGCGCAGGGCTCAGCGCGCGCTGCGCACCGAGCAGCTCGCTCAGATCCCCGGGGCAGTCGCGGTGGGCCTGCCCGGTGCCCTCACCGCCCTCGCGAGCGCGCCGCCCCATTTCCACGACGCGCGCTGGCCCCCTCGCCTGCGCGGCGCCTTCTCTCGCCACCTGTTCGAGGACGACCGGCGCGACAGGCTCCTCCGCCGCCTGGGCAGAGCCACAGACGCCACCACCCTCGTCGCCTGGGTGGTGCGCCTGGACGGGCTGCCGCTCACCGCGGAGGGCTTCCCCGGTGACGTGCTGGAGACCGCCTCGGGGCCCGTGGTGGTCGACCACGGGGAGGAGCCCTACCTGGTCACCCTGGAGGGTGGCTTCGCCCTCATCGACCGCACCGGCGCCGTGCTCTGCGCCGGGCAGGGCGTCGCCAACGACCTGCTCGGGAACCGCTCTGGCCCCCCGCGGATAGGCAGGGCGGTGGCCCGCCGGTGGGTTGAGGGCGAGTAGCTGCCGGGAGTCCAGCCCTCCAGCCGGACGCCGGCGCGCGGCGATCCTCGGCATCAGGGCGCGCTCCCCTCGCGAGAGGCGACCTCACGAGGCGTGCGCGACGCCCCCGACGACCAGAGCGGGAGCAGCGCAGCAGGCCCCGGTCCATCAGCCGAACAGGAAGTGCCTCCTCCTTCCATAGGGACCATCAGGCGATGGTTGCTGGTCGGAGCGTCCAGAGCGCAGACGGGCGCCGAGTCGCCTAGTATTTCGGCGCGCGGCCGCCGTTTCCGCGGGCAGGACGAGCACTCTCGTACACAACAAGCACAGGAACATGGTCACGCGTCGAGAGGCCAGCGCATCGGTGCCGCGCAGCGCCCTTACCGGTTCCACCCCACCATCGCCCCGAGGGATGTGCCCCAGATCGTCGACAGGTACGGGTTTCCGGTGATCGGGCAGGAGCCCCCGGTGCACCCGATCAGCGCCCACCAGCCGAAGCCAAAGGCAGCCCCGCCCGCGATCCACAGGGCCCGCCGCACCCACACCGGACGGGCCGCCACCCCCTCAGAGACTTCCTCGCTCATCTGCACCTCGCCCCAGCCCCCTAAGGGGCTGCCGCACCAAAAGCGATCCTCAGTGTCGTGGAGCGCCCAGAACACTACCTTGAGCCCCAATCCACTCCGATAGGATCGCAGCAGAGGTGGTCCGACAGCCTCCAAAGCACAAGCTGACGGCCTCCGATGCGGGCTGACGGCCTCCGATCGGGGGTAAGCCAGACCGGACCGACAGCCCTCTTCGTCGGGCTGACGGTCTGGATCTGCGATGAGAGGCGAGCCACCAGGCGGCTTCGATGCGGTGATCCCCTGGGGGCGCGGCGCGCTGTTGCTCCTCCCCATGATCGGGCGGTAGCCCCGTGCCGAAGACCCCCTGCGTGACCCCCTTGGGCAAAAGGATAATCAAGGGCACCGCTCCTCGTGGCACAGCCACCGCTGATCCACCGGACAGCTGGGGTTCCTTGGAGCCCCCACGGGTGGAGCGGTGAGGCCCAGGTCGTCGAGGGCGAGGAGGATGGAAGCGACCGCTCGTTCGCGACGGACGCAAGCGAGGACCGCGACCACAGCGAGCGCCCGAACACGCCCTCGGGGTCCTGGGGTCAGCGATCCGGAACCCGTGGGACCGCCTGTCGCGCCGGCTGCTGCCCCCACCCTGGCGCCGCGGGTGCCACCGCGGAGGGTCCTCGCCACACCGCGCAGCGAGCCCCCCAATTTTCAGGATAGAGCGTCGCAGGAGGACGCCTTGCTCCCACTGCTCGCCGCCCTGGCCCTCGCGGGCCCTCACACCGCCCTGGTCGGCCTGTCCGGCCCCCAAGGACGAGACGCGCTGGAGGCCGCGGTGTCCGCCCACCGCGGCGAGGTCCGCCGCTGCTGGTCCAGCCCCAGGCTCTGCGTCGTCGAATTCCGCGGCGCTCCGCCCCTCAGCGCCCTCGCCGCCCTCCCCGGCGTGCGCTACGCCGAGGCCGATCAGCGGCTCCCGTCCCCCCTGCCGCCCTCGGACGCCACCGGCACCACCGCCTGCCCCGATCTGTGGGAGCTGGAGACCCTGCAGGCCGACGAGGTCTGGGCGATCGCGGACGGCACCTGGGCGCCGGTCGTCGCCATCGAGGACTCGGGCTTCCTCACCTCGCACCTCGAGCTGCAAGGGCGCATCTCAGGGCGCTTCGACTACGGCAACGTCGACACCGACCCCGAGGTGGAGTGGAGCGCGGGGGTCCCCGCGCACGGCACCTTTATCGCCGCGATGATCGCGGGCGATCCCGACAACGGCCTGGGCCGCGCGGGCCTGGCGCCCTACGCCCGCCTCAACCTGCAGAAGATCGCGGACGACGACGGGGCCCTCTACTTCTCCTACGCGGTCGCCGCGATGGCGGACCTGGCGGACGGAGACCTGGGCGTCAGGGTGCTGTCCTACTCCATCGCGGGTCCGAGCTACACCGCGGCCTTCTTCGACGCGGTGGAGGGGCTGGCCGGGGCGGGGATCTTGTTGGTCGCTGCCGCGGGCAACTGTGGCACCGCACACTGCGCTGACGCCGACAACGACGCGCACCCCCTGTACCCCGCCTCCTTCACCTCCGAGCACGTCCTCACCGTGGCGGGCACCCTGCGGGACGACACCCTCAACCCCTGGAGCCACTACGGGCTCCGGTCCGTCGACCTGGGCGCCCCTGGGGTAGACCTGTGCTCGGCGGGAGTCCTGAGCGACCAGGACTTCTACACCTCCGGAGGCACCTCCTACGCGACGCCATTGGTCGCCGCGAGCGCCGCGCTGCTGCTGGAGGCCCACCCGTCCCTGGGCACCACCGAGCTGGCCAGGGTGCTGCGCGCCTCGGCCCACAAGGTGCCCGATCTCGCCGACAAGGTGCGCTCTGGAGGACGTCTCGACACCCTGGCCGCGCTCAAGACTGGGGTGCCCCGGCTGGACGCCCCCGCCACCGCGATCATCCCCGGCCACGCCACCTTCAGCCTGCCGCTAGAGAACGCCGGCGCCAGCGGCGAGGTCACCGTGGTCCTCACCCTGCCGGAGCAGGTCTCGGTGCGCGCCCTCGAGACCAGCGACAGCCGGTGGAGCCTGACGACCGTCAGCCCTGGCGACAGCGTCACCCTCCCCGACGCGGGCACCCTGACGGCCACTGGCGCGGGGCTGACGGTGATCCGCGGGCCCCTCGACACCCACGAGGCCTACACCCTGAAGTTTGGCCTGGTGGGTCACCAGGTGGGGGAGTTCCAGGGGCAGGTCCGCGCGGTGATCCAGTCGGTAGGAGCGGACTACCTCAACGCCCCCTATCAGGCCGGCGCCGACGACCCCACGGGCTTCCTCGCCTGGTCCTGGCCCCTGCGGGTGACCTCGGTGGAGGAGCCGGAGGACACCGCCGAACCGGAGGACACCGCCGAACCGGAGGACACCGCCGAACCGGAGGACACCTCCCAGCCACAGGACACCTCCGGGCCAGACGCGATCCACCCCGAGCGACCGTCAGGCTGTGGCTGTCAGGCCGGTGCCAACGGGCTGACAGGTGTGTTTCCCCTGCTGGCGGTGCTGCTGGGGATCAGGCGCGGATCCGGATCGACAGGCCGTGGATCGCCTCGCCACCGCCCAGCGGCACGGTGATCCCGTAGTCCAGGGCGCCGGCCTCGTTCTCTACCCCCACCCCGCCCTGCAGGGCGTGCCCCCCCTCCTGGTAGCGCCACCCGGCGCGCGCCCGGACCTGCCCTGGGCGCGCCTCCAGCCCCAGCGCGCCGCGAGGCGCGCCGGCCACATCCAGGCCAGCGGACCCCGCGATCGCACCGACCCCATCGAGGAGGTAGCGCACCCCCCCCGTCCACGTCGCGGGGTCGCGGCCCGACAGGCTGTGTGGCAACAGCCCCTGCCCGGACACCCCCACCGTCAGGCCGGCGCCCAGCCGCCCCGCCACGCCAACGCTCGCCTCGCCCATCCACTCAGGATCGGCGCTGTCCCGCTCCATCTGCTGCGCCAGCCCCCCTATGCCCAGGGTGAGCCTGCGGTCCAACAGGGGGAGGGCCACGGCGAAGGCCCCCTCCCTTCCCCGCCTGGTGTTGGAGGGCAGGACCCCGTCCGCGACCCAGCCGGGCAGGTCCGCGTCGGTCCAGGCCGGGGTCCGGTGGTCGAGGCGCAGCGAGAGCCCCAGCGCGAAGGCGCCAGAGCGCGCGTCGTGCACCGCCAGGCCCCCCTCGCGGTCGCCGCTGGGTGCCAGGGAGCCCCACCCCAGCAGATCGTAGCGCTCCTCCAGCGCCAGCGCCGCGGGGTTGTCGTACATCGCGGCGGTGTCGCCGGGGAGGGCGACCGCCCCCCCCAGGCCAGACAGGTGGGCGATCTCGCCCGCGAGGGACGAGGCGGAGAGCGACAGGGTCGCCAGTGCGGCGATAGACCGGATAAGCATGGGTCTGTCTAGCCCGGCCGCCTCCGCGCGCAATCCCTCCAGGAGGTCCCCTGTGAACGCAGAACAACTCGACACCTTCAAGGGCCTCCTAGAGGCTCGCCTCCAGGCCCTGCTCCAGAGCGCAGGCGCCACCCTGGAGGAGCTCTCGGAGCAGCACGCGGAGCTCACCGGCTCCCAGGCCCTCCACACCACCGACAGCCACAGGGATTTCTCGCTCCGCCTCCAGGCGCGTGAGCGGGCGCTGATGCGGCGCATCCAGGAGGCGCTCGCCAGGATCGAGGACGACTCCTACGGGATCTGCGTGGCCTGCGGGGCGGAGATCGGCCACCGGCGCCTGCTGGCGCGCCCTATGGCGACCCACTGCATCGACTGCAAGACCGAGGTGGATCTGAGCGAGCGCCCCCGCCCCACCCCCCTCTAGGCCGCCAGGTGTACGCGCAGATCGCGGTGGCTCGCCCCTTGGTGGGCGAGCTGAGCTACGCGATCCCCCCCCTGCTCGAGGGGGCGCTAGAGGTGGGCCACGCGGTCTTCGTGCCCTTCGGTCCCAGGTCCGAGACCGGCTATGTGGTGGGTTTTGCCGAGCAGATCGACGTTCCCCCTGGCAAGGTGCGCCCCATCACCCGGCTGCTCGACCCCCTGCCCCTCTTCACCGCAGACCAGCTCCGCTTCTTCCGCTGGGTGGCCGACTACTACCTGGTGCCCCTGGGGATGGTGATCTCTACCGCCACCCCCTCCGACATCAAGGCCAGGACCCTCGCGACGCTGGAGCCCACCGACGAGGGGCTGGAGGCGATCACCGACCGGCGCGCCGAGGGGGAGCTGGCCCTGGTGCTCCGTGAGCTGATCGCCAGGCGGGGGCAGACGGAGCGGGGGCTCAAGCGGGGGCTGGAGCAGGAGATCGACGCACCCGCGGTGGACAAGGCGGTGCGTGCGCTGCTGCGAAAGGGGTGGATACACCGAGGAGAGCGCGAGATTGGTGGCACCAGGGCGGTCATCCAGACCGCCGCGATGGCGACCGATCCCGCCACCTGGAGGGAGCGGCTGGCCCGCCCAGGGGCACGGATGGTGGCGCTGGTGGAGGCGCTGGTCCGGGCGGGTGGGCCGGTGGACGTCCGCGTCCTGGTGGCCGAGCAGGGCGCGTCCGCCCGCAGCTCCCTCAACCGCCTGGTGGAGGCAGGGGTGGTGCAGGTCGCCGAGCGCGAGGCCCGCCACACCCTCGCCGAGGCGCCGCCGCTGGGAGCCAGCACCCCCCCCAACCTGAACCTGGACCAGCGCGCCGCCCTGACGGCCCTCACCGCCCCTGGGGCGGAGGGCACCTTCCTCCTGTTCGGGGTGACCGGCTCTGGCAAGACCGAGGTGTTCCTGGGGGCGGCGCAGGCAGCCCTGGACCTGGGTCGCCAGGTGCTGGTGCTGGTGCCGGAGATCGGCCTCACCCCGCAGCTAGTAGGGCGTTTCAAGGCGAGGTTTGGGGAGCAGGTGGCGGTGCTGCACTCAGGGCTCACCGGCTCAGAGCGCCTCTCTGAGTGGCGCAGGATCCGCGCCGGCGACGCCCAGGTGGCGGTGGGTGCCCGCTCTGCCCTGTTCGCCCCCTTCCGCCGCCTGGGCCTGGTGGTCGTCGACGAGGAGCACGACGACTCCTACAAACAGGACGACGGCGTGCCCTACTCGGCGCGCGATCTCGCGGTGGTCCTGGGGCGCGAGCACCGGTGCCCCACCGTGCTCGCCTCTGCCACCCCCTCGCTGGAGTCGTGGCACAACGCGCAGCAGGGGCGCTACCAGCTCCTGCGCCTCCCCAAGCGGGCAACCCCCCGGCCGGTGCCGCAGATCGAGGTGGTGGACCTGACCGAGGTGGAATTCCCCGAGGGGGAGGCCAGGCCGGTCTTCGCGCCGGTGGTGGTCGAGGCGATCGACCGCTGCCTGCTCGACGGCGACCAGGCCATCATCATGTACAACCGCCGCGGCTACGCCCCGATGGTGCGCTGCACCAGCTGCCAGGCCTCGTACGAGTGCCCAAACTGCCAGATCTCCATGACCCTCCACCAGCGGGCCAGGGTGATGTCCTGCCACATCTGCGGCCTGTCGCGCCCCTACACCGGGGAGTGCCCGGTCTGTGGCGGGGAGCTGGAGGAGCTGGGCAAGGGCACAGAGCTGGTGGAGGAGGAGCTCGCGCGCCTGTTCCCCGACGCGCCCCTCGGCCGCATGGACGCCGACACCACCTCGGTGCGGGGGTCTCACCACACCATCCTCCAGTCCTTCCGAGACGAGCGGACCAGGCTGCTGGTGGGGACCCAGATGCTGGCCAAGGGGCACGACTTCCCCAGGGTCCAGGTCGCGGTGGTGGTCAGCGCCGATCACGGCCTGCGGATGCCGGACTTCCGTGCGGCGGAGCGCACCTGGTCCCTGCTGGTGCAGCTCGCCGGGCGCGCCGGGCGGGGCGACACCCCGGGCAGGGTGTTCCTCCAGACCTGGGACCCCGAGCACTACGCCATCCAGTACCTCAACGACGCCGCCGCCTTCATGGCGCACGAGCTCCACATCCGCGAGAGCCTCCGCTACCCGCCCTTCACCAGGCTGGCGCTGGTGCGTCTCTCCGGGCCCGACCGCGCCCTGGTGAAAGAGCGCGCCGAGGACCTCGCCCGGACCCTCCGCGCGGCCCTCCCCAGGGGCAAGGCGGTGGAGATCCTGGGGGCGGCACCCGCGGCGCTCCCGTTCAAGGTGGGGCGCTGGCATTTCCAGCTGGTCATCCGGGCCAAGGACGTCAGGGTCTTTCGGGCCTTCCTCCGCACCCAGCTCCCCGCGCTGCGGCGGTCCGCCGCCAAGGGGGTCCGGGTGAGCTGGGACGTGGACGCGAGAAACCTGATGTAGACGGACTTTCCTCCGGAAGCGTAGCTGTGGCTACACGCGCCGCCGGCCCCTCCAAGGTAGAGACAGGCCACCATGGAGGCACGATGCTCATCCTCAGCGCCATCCTCGCGCAGGCCCTCGCGGCGGAGCCCAAGTTCGCCCAGACCACCAACCAGGACCCCGAATTTGAGGCGCCCACCGGCACCCTGTCCGCCGAATTGGGCGGCGCCCTCACCACCGGGAACACCGACTTCTACAACCTCAACAGCGGCCTGAGCGGCACGCGGCAGCGCGAGAACGACAAGCTCAGCCTGGTCCTCGGCGCGATGCTGGGAAAGAGCATGGTGGACGCAGACGGTGACGGCCTCCTCTCCGAGGCGGAGCGCACCGCGGGCAGGGTGGAGACCGCGCGGAAGCTGTCGGCCGAGGCGCGCTACGACCGCTTCTTCTCCCAGAAGAGCAGCCTCTACCTCCTGGGCGGCGCCCTGATCGACCCGTTCTCAGGCTATGACCTGCGCACCCACGAGCAGTTCGGGATCTCACGCCAGTTCATCCAGCGAGAGCGCACCACCCTGGTGGCCGAGCTTGGCGCAGACTACGCGCAGGAGGACTTCGTCGAGGGCATCGACCCAGGCACCGCCCGGATCTTCGCCAGCAGGGTGATGGTGTCCTTCCACCACGCCTTCAACGAGCACGTCGCCTTCGACGATCAGGGCGAGGTGTTCGAGAACGTCCTCGACACCGCCGACCTCCGCGCCCTCAACAAGGCCACCTTCACCGCCAACCTCTCGAGCAAGCTGAGCCTCAAGCTCTCGCACCAGCTCACCTTCGACAACCAGCCAGTAGAGGGCTTTCGCCCCCTTGATCAGACCACCATGGTGACCTTCGTCGCCTCGATCTACTAGGAGGGCCACTTGCCCGATCTAAGCCCCGAGCTGCTCCAGATCTACGTCGACATGGCGTGGCCTGTCCTCACCAACCTCTCCCTCGCCGCGCTGATCCTGGTCGTGGGCTGGATGGCCTCCAAATGGGCCAACCGCCTGATCCTGCGGATGGGCGCCAGGCAGAGGCTGGACACAGCCCTCACCCGCTTCACCGCCAGCATCGCTCAGTACGCCACCCTGGCCGCCTTCGTCATCGCCGCCCTCGACCGGATGGGGATGCAGACCACCAGCCTGGTGGCGATCTTCGCCTCCGCTGGCCTAGCGGTGGGCCTGGCCCTCCAGGGCAGCCTGTCGAACTTCGCCAGCGGGGTGCTGATCCTGTTCTTTCGCCCCTTCCAGCTCGGCGACGTGATCACGGTCGCGGGCGTGACCGGCATGGTGGAGGACATCGGGATCTTCACCACCACCCTCATCCCGCCCGACAACCAGAAGATCATCGTCCCCAACGCTCAGGTCACCGGCGGGGTGATCGTGAACATCACCGCGATGGGCACCAGGAGGGGCGGGGTGAACGTCGGCGTGGCCTACGGGACCGATCTCGCCGTGGCGGAGGCGGCGCTGCTGCGGGCGGCCAACAGCGCGGCGCTGGTGCTCAAGGACCCGGCCCCCGCCGTGGCCTTCGTGGACCTGGGGGCCAGCTCCCTCGATTTCACCGTGCTGTGTTGGTCCAAGTCCGAGGACTACCTGGGGATGCTCCACCAGGTCCGCTCGGCGGTGTACCGCGAGCTGAACGACGCGGGGATCGAGATCCCGTTCAGCCAGATCGTGGTCCACCAGGCCTGATCTCCCCCGGCGGACCGGCCACAGCGCCGCAGGTCCGCCGAGAGACCGCCGCCAGGCCTACGCCAGCACGCAGCGGTTCCTCCCCGCGGCCTTGGCTTGGTACATCGCCTCGTCCGCCCGCCCGGTGAGCGAGGCGAGGTCATCGCCCTCCGCCATGGTCGCCCCGCCACAGCTCACCGTGACCGTCAGGTCCCCCAGCAGCGGTCCTCCGTTGAGGCGCTCGTGGACCCGCCTGGCCAGCGCCCGCGCGTCCTCCACCCCGGCCTGCCGCAGGATCACCGCAAATTCCTCACCGCCCCACCGCGCGACGAGATCCGATCCGCGCGCCTGCTCCCGAATGACCGCCGCCACGGCCACCAGCACCTGATCGCCCCGCTCGTGGCCCCAGGTGTCGTTCACCCGCTTGAAGTGGTCCACATCCAGGATCAGGAGCGACAGCGGCTGCTTATAGCGCCGCGCGGCCTCGATCTCCCTCTCACCCTCCTCGGCGAAGGTCAGGCGGTTGTCCAGCCCGGTGAGAAAGTCGGTGCGAGACGCCTTGCGGAGGGCCACGTTGCGCTCGAGGATGATCTGCTGCTGAGCGTCGAGCCTGCCCATGAAGAACCACACCATCCCAAAGCCTCCCCCCAGGACCGCCAGGCTGCTCAACGCGAAGGCGACCAGCACCTTCCAGGCGCCGTCCAGGTACGCATCGAGCGGCGCCCTCAGCGAGATCATGGCCCTGTGGCGCCCCTCGGCCTCGAAGAACCCCTTCTCCGATCCGTAGCGCGCGACCAGCTCCGCCGGCGCGTCGGCGGGGTCACCGTGGCAGCGCAGACAGCTCGGCCCCGTCATCGCCACCGGCAGCGCCACAAAGAGGACGTCTCGCCCGTCCTTTCGGATCACCTCGTGGTAGTCGTCGAGCTGCTCGTCGTTCATCCGCTGGAGCAGCGCCAGCTCCTCCTCGTCGGCGGCGTTGACCGGGTTCCTTGGGTTGTCGCTGGCGAGCTTGAAGTAGACCTCCGGGAGGCCCTGCGACCTGCGCTCCTGTTGGCTGAAGTCCTTCACGTTGCGGGCGATGAAGGTGAAGGAGAGCACCTCGGGGCTGAAGTACTCCGGGTACAGCTTCCCCTCGCGCTGGAGCCGGTAGATCTCGGGCTTCTGCACCTCCTCGACGTAGCTGTGCAGCGCCCGGTGCGACACCAGCAGGTCCTGGATCTGGTCCTGCGCCTCGTGAACGGCGTAGCTGTACATCTGGCGGTAAGA
>JAFGVK010000143.1 GCA_016938035.1 Deltaproteobacteria bacterium
CCGGGGCCCTCACCTGCGACCCAGCCCAGGGCTCGGTGCGCGACGACTCCGACTGCGACGACGCCCACGCCGCCGCACACCCCGGCGGCACAGAGGTCTGCGACGGCCTCGACAACGACTGCGACGCGGCCGTCGATGAGGACGCCGCCGACGCCCCCACCTGGTACGCAGACGGGGACACCGACGGCTACGGCGACCTCTCGACCAGCGCCCGGTCCTGCGCCCAGCCCGAGGGCTACGTGGCCGACAGCCGCGACTGCGACGACGCCCAGGGGGGCGCCCACCCCGGCGCGGCCGAGCGCTGCGACGACAGCTACGACAACGACTGCGACGGGCAGATCAACGAGCCCGAGGCCACCGACGCGGAGACCTGGCACCTGGACGCGGACAGCGACGGCTTCGGGCGCCCCGGAGCGGGCCTCAGGGCCTGCGTGGCGCCGGAGGGCTACGTCGGGAGCACCACCGACTGCGACGACCTCGACGACACGGTCTTCCCCGGCGCGGCCCAGCGGTGCGACGGGCTCGCGAACGACTGCGACAGCGGCCTGCCCGCCGACGAGGCCGATGGGGACGGCGACGGCTACATGGCCTGCGAGGGCGACTGCGACGACGGTGACGACGGCGTCCACCCCGGCGCGGCGGAGCACTGCGACGGGGTCGACGAGGACTGCAACACCCTGGTGGACGACCGCCCGGTGGACCCGACCCTCTGGCACCTCGACGAGGACGGAGACGGCTACGGGCACCTCTACGTCACCAGGTCTCAGTGCGAGCAGCCCGCCGAGTTCGTCTCGGACGGCACCGACTGCGACGACACCGACCCCACCACCAACCCCGGCGAGCTCGAGATCCCCGGCAACGGCAAGGACGACACCTGCGACGGCGAGGACCTGCGACTGACGCTCTACGTCACCGCTCGCTATGCGGGGAAGCTGTGGGCGCTCGACCTCCTCACCGAGGAGCTGCTGTGGACCGCCGAGGGCCTTGGCGAGCTGACCGACGTGGTGCGGGGGCCCGACGGCACCCTCTACGCGGCCCGTATCGACGGGCCGATCGTGGCGGTGGACGCGGACGGGGGCAGCTCGCGCCTGATCCCCACCAGCGCCCTGCAGCCGGTGGGGATGTGGTATGACACCGCCACCGACACCCTGCTGGTGACCGATGACGTGGGGGGCGCGATCCTGGAGATCGACCCCGCCACGGGGGTAGAGACCCCCCTGCTCACCGGGCTGGCCCAGCTCCCCTACCACACGGTGCGCTTCGCCGGTGACGACCGCCTCTACACCACCTTCGGCGACGCTCAGGAGCTGCGGGTCTACGACCCCACCTCCGGCGCCTGGTCGGTGCTCGCCGAGCTGGAGGTGCGACCCTACCTGATGGTGCCCGCGCAGGATGGGGGCTTCTGGGTGAGCGACGGGGTGGGGCAGCAGCTCGCCCACGTGGGCCGCTTCGGAGACACCAGCCAGGTGCCGGTGGGTGAGCGGATCTACGGGATCTGCGCCTCTGCCTACGGGGACGGGAGCCTGCTGGCCGGCGACCACGTGGACGGGGTGCTGGCGATCGATCCGGCCTCCGGCGACCACCTTGAGGTGCTGTCCGGGCTGGAGTCGCCCTGGGGATGCGTCAGCAACGCCCTCGCCGATCAGGACGGCGACGGCTTCTCCGACATCGCCTACGGCGGGTCGGACTGCGATGATCTGGACGACACAGTCAACCCCGACGCGGTGGACCTGTGGGGAGACGGCGCGGACGACAACTGCGATTTTGTCGACGGCACCGACGCAGACGGGGACGGGATCCCCGCCGACCACGCCACCCCCGACTGCGCGGACCAGGACGACGCCGACCCGGCGGTGGGGACGCTCCCCACCTGCGTCCAGCGCACCTGCGCCGAGATCCTCTCCACCCGCGGTGCGGGCACCCCCAGCGGGCTCTACACCATCGACCCGGACGGCGACATGGACCTCTCTGACGCCTTCGAGGTCTACTGCGACATGGAGACCGACGGGGGCGGGTGGACCCGCATCGGCCCCAGCTTCCCCATGGTGCAGGGGCGTGACTGTGTGGCCGGCTACCCCAGCTTCGACGCCTCCGACCGCCTGGCGCTCAGCTCCAACGCTGGCACCTGGGGCTCCGGCCAACACGGGGGCTGCGGGGTCTCGCTCAGCGAGCCGATCGACTTCCGCTACGTGCGCACCACCGCCCTGGCGATGACGGGGATCGCGATCTGCGGCAGCGTCCCGTTCCCCAACTTCGTGGTGCAGGTGGTGGACGACACCGACGGCCCCCGCACCCCCTACACCCAGTACCACTACCCCGGCTGGAGCTACGAGAGCATCGACGATTCCTTCACCACCCTCAGCTATATGACCCAGTACAACGGCAACCTGAGCGAAGGGGGGATCTACGACGCCGGCTCCCAGGGCGAACACTACCTGCACGCGGGGGTGGGCAGCTACTCCGGCTGCTTCAACCGCCCGGTGTACTCGGAGCTGTGGGTGAAGTAGCCCCGCCAGGAGCCCGCCGGGGCCACCCCTTGATCGTCGTTTGGCCCCGGGCCTGCTCACGGCGCGCGTCCCTGGCGGAGGGGGTGCCGCCAGCGCTCCACCCGTGGGGGCTCCAAGGCACCGCATCCCGCCGGTGGTTCAGAGGTGGCTCGCCCGTACCAGGAGCGACGCTAGGCCGGGCTCCCCCACGGGATGGAGCGCTTGGTTCGCGACGAGGAGGGGAGTCTGCGGATGGAGAGGGAAGAGGCGGGCCGCCGTCCCACCGAGCCGGACGGACAGACCATGGCCATGGGGTTCGAGCGGGTCGATGATCCCACCCGCCGGTGGCCTCTGAGGCGCGACGCAGGGGACCTCGCCCGCCTTCATTTCCCCCGAGGGGGCGAAGCCCCCCTCCAAAACCGCCGCTGAGGCCGAGCCGCCCCCACACCACCTGCGTGATCGGGCGCTACGCCAGCAGCTCCTCTGCCTGCCCCACCTGGGCGAGACGGGGATCAACACCCCCTCGAACCCAGGGGTCCGGATCGCTTGGTCCGCCAGCGCACCGAGGACCCGTCGGGCCAGGGATCAACACCCCCTCGAACCCAGGGGTCCGGATCGCTGGCCCCAGGACCCCCGGCGCCGCCAGGCACCCCGGCGCGGCCATCCTCCGGGGAGCGCGCGGTGGTCCGCGACCCGCGGTGGCACGCCTCGCGAGGCCTCGGCGCCCGACCTCCCCTCCCCCTCGCCACTGGACGAACTCAGGCGAGATAAGTAAGCTTCGACATCAGCCACGGAGCCGCTATGACCCTTCGCAGCACCCTCCTCCTCGCCCTCGCCCTCGCGGCCTGCCGCAAGGAGGAGCCGGCCTTCCTCGACCTGGACGCCGACGGGGTCACCGCGGACCTCGACTGCGACGACACAGACGCCACCGTCTTCCCCGGGGCAGAGGAGCGCTGTGACGGCCTCGACAACGACTGCGACGCCGAGATCGACGAGGAGGCGGTAGACACCCTCACCTACTTCCGCGACGCTGATCTCGACGGCTTCGGCGACCCCGCCGACACCACCACCGCGTGCCAGCTCCCCGACGGCTTCGCTGACAACGACGGCGACTGTGACGACACCTCGGAGGACTTCCACCCCGGCGCCCCTGAGGCGGACTGCGCCGACCCGAACGACTACAACTGCGACGGCTCTGTAGGCTTCGCCGACGCGGATGCCGACGGCGTCCCCGCCTGCCGGGAGTGCGACGACGCGGACCCCGACCGCTTCCCCGGGAACCCCGAGTCCTGCGATGAGGTCGACAACGACTGCAACTACCTGGTCGATGACGCGCCCTACGACGCCGCCACCTTCTACGCGGACCTGGACGGCGACGGACACGGTGACCCTCAGAACAGCGCCCTCGCCTGCCAGGCCCCCGAGGGCTGGCTCTCAGAGGCGGACGACTGCGACGACCTGGAGGCCCGGGCCTTCCCAGGCAACGCCGAGACCTGTGACGGCCTCGACAACGACTGCGACGGCAGCGTCGACCTGGACGCCCAGGACGCGCCCACCTGGTACGCAGACGCCGACGGGGACCAGTACGGCGACACCGACGCGGCCCTGGTCGCCTGCGAGGCCGCGGAGGGC
>JAFGVK010000144.1 GCA_016938035.1 Deltaproteobacteria bacterium
CCCTCACAGGCGCGGGCGGTGGCGAGAGGGTTGGCGGCGCCAAGGGAGGCGTCATGTCCCTCGTGGGCGCGGGCGGCGGCGAGAGGGTTGGCGGCGCCAAGGGAGGCGTCATGCCCCTCGTGGGCGCGGGCGGTGGCGAGAGGGTTGGCGGCGCCAAGGGAGGCGTCATGCCCCTCGTGGGCGCGGGCGGTGGCGAGAGGGGTGGCGGCGCAACGAGGGGGGGCAAGGGGGGCAGCTCCTCCCTCACAGGCGCGGGCGGTGGCGAGAGGGGCGGCGGCGCCATGATCGGGGGCAGGGGTGGCAGCGCGCCTCTGGCGGAGGCAGGGGGCGGGGAGAGCGGCGGCGCGTCGGCGCTCGGCGCTGGCGGCACCACGGGCATCCCACCCCGGCCGCTCGCCTCGGGGGGCGGCGGGATGTCTCTGCCAGGGATGGGGCGCAGTGGCCGGGTTGGCGGGGGCGGCGCCATGTGCATCTGCGTGGGCGCGTCGTCGTCCCAGATCGACGGGCCATCCGTCGGCGCGTCGAGCGCCGCGGTGAGCCAGTCCTCCTCATCTGGCTCGGTCACCTTGGGCGGTGGCGGCGGCGCGCTCACCGGGAGGTCCATCTCATCGTCATCGTCAAATAGGGCGATTGTCTTGGGGTTCCCCATCCTGCGCGGTGGCGGCGGGAACTCGGGGGCGGGCCTGGACGGCTTTGGGGGTTCCATCCCCGCGGGGGAGAGGCGGGCCTTGCGAGGAGGCGGAGGTGGCGCGTCGAAGCCCACCCCGAGGATCGAGTCCATTCCAACAGGCTCCAGTGGGACGGACTTGGGGGCCTCTCCGCGCTCGCCGAGGCCGCTGGCCGGTGGGAGGTCCTCGGGATCACCCATGTCGGGGGGCGCCTGGTGGTGTCTGGGCGTGATCTCGGGGTCAGAGACCGCGTCCAAGAAGGAGGTGGGGCTGAGGTCCACCTTGGGCGCCTGGGAGCGCACCGCGGCGGCTTGCGTGGGCGAGAAGCCGATGTAGAAGGTGCTGTTGCCGATCATCACCTCGTCGCTGGGCTTGAGGGCCAGCTCCTGCGGGCTCCGCCCCGAGGTGGTGGGGTAGAGCACCAGCAGATCGGTCCCGCGCCGCACGTAGACGTAGCAGTGGCGCGCGGTGCACACCACTGAGGGCTCCTCGCCCGACAGGTCGATGGACGCGTGCTCGGAGGCCACCATGATCGAGTCCGTGTAGAACCTCGATTTGGGGATGTCGCCGGTCCGGGCGCGGATGGTGGCGCCGTCCACCACCGACTCCTTCCAGTGGATGTTGTCATTGCGCGGCTCGTCGGGGAGCACGACCCGGCACTCGCGGGAGCGTCCGATGCGGTGGTCCTCCCCCCACACCAGGTAGTTGGAGGAGGCGGGCTGCCGGATCTCACCGACGTAGGGCCAGCCGTCCAGCTGGAGCCCCCGCAGGTCACGAAACTCCAGGTGCTGATCGCCCACCTGGATGTCGGCGTTGCCGTCCAGCACCCGCTCGGTGCCCTTGGCGACGGCCCTGCCCTGCACCGTTACCCGGTCGATGAGGGCCTTGACAGAGATCTCCCGCTTGCGGACCTGGAACACGGCGCCGACCTCGTCGACCACCGTGCCCAGCTCTCCCCTGGTCCCGACGTACACGTCGTAGCCCTTCATGAAGCCGCTGAAGTGGACCTTCTGGAGCAGCGCCCCGCGCTCCTGGAGGGTGAAGATCCGCTCCTGTGGCGAGTCGGGGATGATGGTGCGCGAGCCCACCGCGCCGGTGGCGTCGGTGCTCACCAGCTCCACCGCGTCGTCGATCATCATCGGCGCGGCCACGTCCGGCCCATCCTCGTCGAGGTACTCCTCGACCACCACCCCGGAGTTGGCGGAGGGGGGATCGATGATCGCCAACACCACGTAGGCCACGGGCTCCCCGGCGCGGGTGGCGAGGGTGAGCACCGACGCACCGCCCTGGTCGGTGGAGGTGACCTGGAAGCGGTCCTGCAGGTCGGGGTTGATGATGTGGACGAAGGTTCCGTCTGGGTAGCGCTGGAGGCGGTAGAGGGCGGCCTCCTTCAGGGCGGGGTGGGTGAAGTTGTCCAGCCAGTGGCTCCCCAGGGTGAAGAGGATCTGGTCTGAGAACAGCCTGCCGACCTCCTGGTAGCCCTCCCACGCGCCGGGGATGTTGAGGTGGATCCCGATGACCGGGTGGGAGCCGCGCACCGGCCCGGAGTAGAGGTTCGGGAGCAGGCCGGTGATGAACTCGCCCTCTCCCAGATGCAGGCGCTCGTTCCCCAGCTCGGCGGAGCCGTCCCGCAGGATGCGGAAGCCCAGCTGCCGGTGCCCGAAGGCCCGCTCGAAGGACTCCCTGCGACAGAAGTCCTCGAATTCCTGCAGCAGGGTCCTGGTCGCGGTGGACATCCAGGCGGAGGTAGCGCCGCCCAGGGCGCGATCGTAGTCCCGCTCGGAGAGGATCAGCAGGGCGTCCGTGTAGGTGGCCACCCCCTCGCCCCTGGTGGCGGCGATGTGGGTGCCCAACCCGGTCCGGCGCTTCACATAGGGTGAGGTGTGCCAGAGCAGGGCGGGGTCCGCGACCACATCCCCCTCGGCCTTGTGTCGGCGGAGGCGGAAGTTGTAGTAGGGGTTGGAGGCGTCGAGCGCGACGCCGGTGGCGCCTCCTCCCGAGAGCCCCCGGGTCTGCTCGGACTGGTACAGGTTGGGGACCCAGTCATTGACAGCCATTAGACCTCGCTCCTCGTATAGCACGGGCCCGCCGAGTCGGGGTTCGGCGTGCGAATGGGAGTGAAGCCTACCCCGTTGGGGCAGATCGGTGTACCCCCGCGCGCTGCTTCCCGTGAGAGCGAGCGATCAAAGCGTCACCTTGCCTCATGAACCCAGCCCGCGGAGCGGCCGCCGTCCGTGCGCGGGGGACGCGGAGGGGATCTCAGGGCTGCGGGCCCCCTGGCCGGAGGGCAGGGCGGGCAGCCCCTCCTGCGGCACCAGCCCGCGGCCGCTCCCTGTGATCGGGGCGCTGACGCGGGTGGACTCGTATCGTCCACTACGCTAGATGAGGCCCCTTCTCCGATGAGGTGTCTCATGGCCCGTGTGCTCCCGTTCCGCGCCCTCCGCCCCCGTGATGAGCTTGCCGAGAGGGTGATCGCGCCCCCCTATGACGTGCTGACGGACGCGGAGGCCCGGGCAGAGGCCGAGGACGCCCACAGCTTCGTGCACGTCACCCGCCCGGAGGTGGACTGCGCCGCGGGCGTGGACCCACACAGCCCCGCGGCCTGGGGCAAGGCGCGCGAGAACCTCGACGCGATGATCGCCGAGGAGGTGCTGATGCGCGACGATGCGCCCACCTACTATTTCTACGGCCAGAAGATGGGCGCTCACGAGCAGGTGGGCATCCTGGCGGGCGCCTCAGTGGACGAGTACGACCGGGGCCTGATCAAGAAGCACGAGTTCACCCGCCCCGACAAGGAGGACGACCGCACCCGGCACATGGAGGTGCTGGAGGCGCAGGTGGGGCTGGTGTTTCTGACCTTCCGCCCTAACGCGGATCTTCAGGTCATCACCGAGCAGATCGTCGAGACCGCTCCCGCATGGAAGGTCACCACCCCCGACGGGGTCGTCCACGCGCTCTGGCCCGCGCCCCTGGAGCTGGTCGAGCCGATCACCAGGGCCTTTGAGCAGGTGGACACGCTGTACGTCGCTGACGGACACCACCGCTCGGCGGCGGCCTCGCGCTACCACGCCAAGGTCGGGGACGCCCTCTCTTCCACCTTCCTCGCCGGGCTGTTCCCTGCGGACCACCTGTACGTCATGGCGTACAACCGGGTGGTCCACGACCTCAACGGCCTGAGCGACGAGGCCTTCCTCGCGGCGGTGGACGAGCACTTCGAGCGCCGGCCCTCGCCGACCGCTGAGCCTGATGAGCGCGGGAAGATCACCATGTTCTTTCAGGACCGCTGGTGGTCTCTGCGGGCCCGTGAGGGCGTGGTGGACGAGGGGGATCCCGTGGGGCGCCTGGACGTGGCGGTGCTCCAGCGCCTGGTGCTCGGTCCTGTGCTGGGGATCGACGATCCTCGGCGCTCCCAGCGCATCTCCTTTGTGGGCGGGATCCGCGGCGCAGCGGCCCTGGAGTCGGAGGTCCGCGCGGGTGGCGCGGTGGCCTTCCACCTGTTCCCGACCGGACTCGATCAGCTCTTCGACGTGGCCGACGCGGGCGAGGTGATGCCGCCCAAGTCCACTTGGTTTGAGCCCAAGCTGCGCGAGGGCGTGGCGGTGAAGCTCCTCCGCTGATCCCCTGTGGGGCCGACCCGTCGCGTGGCGGGCGGGCCGGGCATGGGGGCCCCCATCCGGGCGGGTGGTGCGGCCGACCCGTCGCGTGGCGGGCGGGCCCCCTCGGACCCACCGGCAGCGCGGGCGGGCGGCCGCGCCTGGGGGACGCGAGCGAGGGGGAGGGGACCCCTCGCGAGGCGGGCGCCTCAGCGCACCTGCGCCTCGCCGGTCCAGACCGCGGTGCCGCCGCGGCCGTCCTGCGCCACCACGTAGAGGGTGGCGGGGACCGTCTCTGCGGGGGCGTAGTAGCTGAGCAGGGCGGTGCCACCGAGCACCGCGGAGAAGGGCGACCCGAACCCACCGGCGGTGGCCAGCCCGTAGACCGTGGTCTCCTGGTCCTGGTCCTCCACCTCCACCTCCAGGGACTCCAGCCCCTCCGCCAGAACGGCGCCCTCGGGTCCGGTGACCCTGAGCACGGGGTTGGCGTTTCGCTCCTCGGCGGTGCGTAGCGACACGGGCACCGTCCGCAGGGCGAGGCTCACCCCCGCGATCGGCAGGTCCGCCATCCACGACACGGGATCGGAGAGGGCCGCCCCCAGGTCGGGAGACAGCACGCCCTGCTCCAGGTCGGCGCGGGCCTCCTCCACCACCGGGCACAGGCCCGGCTCACAGGCCAGCACCCAGGCGACCGCCGCCACCTCGTCGGTCTGCGTCAGGGCGGCTCCCAGGGCGGGGGACACCACCAGCGAGGCGCTGTCCTCGGCAGAGGCCCCCAGATGGACCCACTGATCCAGCGGCTGGGAGGCCTCCAGGCAGGCGCCGCCCACGGGGGTGCAGAGCCAGGTGAGCACCTCGGCGCCCCGCTCCTGGGGGTCGGCCACCACGGTCCGCAGGCTGACCTGCTCGCCTGGCGCCACCTCTGGGGGCTCAGCGACGGTGGCGATCACCTGCAGATCGCTCACCAGGGTCTCCTCGGACGGGCCGTCCGCGCAGGCGAAGAGGGACAGGAGCAGCAGGGGGGTGGTCATCAGATCTCTCCTCTGAGCCCGAACACGGGCAGGATGGGCAGGCCGGTCACAGGCTCCTCGCGGGCGTAGTCGAAGCTCCAGCCCATCACCTCAGGGTTCTGGGTGTTGGTGGCGTTCTGCACCTCGAGGTAGGTGGTCAGGGTGGAGCGCTTGAGCTCCCACTCCCTGTCCACGCGCAGGTCAGCGGCGAAGAAGGTCGGCAGCCTGGCGGAGTCCGAGGCGCCGAACACCGGCAGGTAGCTGCGCTGGTCGAGGGAGAGGATGCGGTTCTCCACCGGGGTGTACGGGTCACCGGAGCCCACCCGAACCCGCGCCCCCAGGCGCCAGCCGCGGGGCAATTCGGTGCTTCCGAGGGCGGTGACCGAGAGGGGCTGGTCGTAGCGGAACAGCCTCGCCTCGTCGCCGGGGCGCTGCACCCTGGTGGAGCGGGACAGGTTGGCGGTCAACCACCCCACCGAGCGCTCGGTCTCGACCCTCACGCTGGCCTCCAGGCCCACGGCCCAGCCGGTGCCGTCGTTGGCGTAGGCGCCCTCGTCGAGGGGGCCCGAGGGGGGAGGGCCGGTGAAGAAGTAGAAGCGGTCCTCCCGCCCTACGATCAGGTCACTGAGCCGGTTTGCGTAGCCGGTCAGCTCCGCTGAGGTGGCCCTGGTGAGCTCCTGGGTCACCCCCGCGCTGCTCTGCCAGCTCCTGGCGGTGGTGAGGTCTGCCTGATCCCAGCCCTCTGCGGCGATCTGGCGCAGGGAGGGGTGCGCTGAGTAGCGCCCGGTGCCCGCCTTGAGGGTGGTGGTGGGGCCCACGACCCACTCGGTCCCCACCCTGGGGTCCACCGCGAGCGAGCGGAAGCCGCCCTCCACCGACAGGGGATCGACCCGCAGGCCCGGCGCCAGCCGGATCTGACCGAGCTGCACCGACGGCTCCACATACACCGCGGGCGAGACCCAGCGCGCCTGAGCCTCCTCACGCGCCCCAAACGAGGCCACGTCGTAGACGAAGCCCTCGTCCGCGACCACCAGATCGAGCCCTGCGCGGAGGGTGACCGGCCCCAGCGGCCCGTAGAGCTCCTCGCGGAGGTTGGCGGAGGTGGTGCGCTCCCACGCCTCGCCTGCGGGGGCGATCTGGAAGGTGTTCTCCTGCGGGCCCACCAGCAGCGAGGCGGTGGACAGCCAGTTTCCGCCAAGCTCCCTGGTCCAGCCCAGCCGCAGCTTCTGGAAGGAGGTGGTGAGCCCCAGGGCCACCTCGTCTTCGGCGCCGACGAAGCGGAAGCCGTCGTTGGAGGCCAGCAGCATCGCGTCGAAGGTCCCGGCCTCGCCGGCGTCGACGAGGTAGCGTGCCTGCCCGTCCCAGTACCTGGGGGCTTGGAAGGTGGCCTCGCCCCCGCCAAGGATCGGGTTGAGGATCGCGTCGATGTAGGACCTGCGCCCCGCGAGGGTGAAGGCGCCCCTGTCGCCCACCAGGTACTCCCCGAAGGCGGCCGCCTGGTAGAGGTCTACTGAGGCGTAGGCGCCAGAGGTCTCTGGCAGCTCCAGCTTGGGCCGCAGGTCCACCACCCCGCCCAGGGTGCGGCCGTAGCGCACCCCGTACGATCCAGGGAGCAGCGACACCTCCTCCAGCAGATCGCCCGGCATCACGGTGGAGAGCCCGGAGAAGTGAAAGACGATCGGCAGGCTGGCGCCGCCCAGGTAGTAGCCGGAGTCCTCGGGGGCCGTGCCCCGGATCAGCAGCTGGCCGATCCCCAGCGGCGCCCGACCCACCCCCGGGAGGTTCTGGATCACCTTCACCACGTCCCCGGAGGTGCCGGGCAGGTAGCGGATCTGGTCCGCAGAGATGACGCGCTCGGTGAGCTCCGGGGCCACGCGGGCGGCGGTGACGACGATCTCGTCGTCCGCGGCGAGCTCCTCGTTGATCACCCTGTAGAGGGGCACAGAGAGGTCCTGCAGCGCGCCCTCGCGCACCTCCAGGCTGACCACCTCGGGACCGTACCCGTCGAGTTGGAGGGAGAGCCGCCAGGATCCGTCCTCCAGGTCCGCGAAGCGGAAGGCGCCGTCCGCGTCGCTGAGGCCTGTGCGGCGCTGTCCCTGTGGGCCCACCGCGTCCACCCTGACGCCCTGCAGGGGCAGCCCGCCGGAGCGCACGAGCCCCTGCGCGGACACGATCGGCGCGCGCGCGAGGGTGAAGCGGTAACGGTAGAGGATGCTGGCCGCGGCGGGGTTCCCGTCGGCGTCCGTCGCGGGCTGGAAGCGGAAATCCAGCGCCGCGGCCTTGGCTGCCTCGTCGAAGCCCTGCCCGGCAGGCTCCACCACCAGCGCCTCGGTCACCGCACCCTGGGCGTCTACCGCGAGCTGGAGCAGCACGTTGGCCTCCACGCCCGCCTCGAGCGCGGCGGGGGGGTAGGGCGCCGCGATCGCCTCGGTGAGCACTGGGAGCGTGGGCTCCGCCAGCGCCGGGGCGGCGAGGGACAGGAGCAGGGGGAGGAGGATGGAGCGGATGGACCTCAAGAGCACCTCACACAAACACTATACACACAGTGTTCATACAGTGTGCGCTAGGTCCCTGCTTTGTGTGAGGACAGCGACAAAAAAAACGCCCTGGAGCGGTACTCCAGGGCGCGTTTTACGAGCGCGAGGGGCGCAAGGGCCTACTCGTCTTCACCGTCCTCTTCGGGCTCGTAGGAGGGATCGGTGTCCTCCTCGTCCTCGTCCTCGTCATAGTCCTCCTCCTCGGCGAAGAGGTCGGTCTTGACGAAGGTCACCAGGCGCTCCCACACCTCGTCGTCCTCGATCTCGACCAGCTGGGTGTCACCGGCCTCGTCCTCCACCATCTGGAAGATCAGGTACTCGACGCTGTCGGTGGTCTCGTCGTCGAGGTCGGTCTTGGCGCCGAGGACGGCGTAGTCCTTGCCGCCCTCCTCGACCTCGGCGAGGATCACGTAGACCTTCTCGTTCCCCTCGTCGTCGACGAAGGTGATCTCGTCGTTCTCGTCGTACATGCTCTCGTCGATCCCGTCGTCGAAGACCTTGTCCATCTCGTCGTTCTTGCTCATGAGCTACCCCCTGGTCCGTTCGAATTCACCCATGAAGGAGATCAGGGCGTCGACCCCTGCGTCCGGCATGGCGTTGTAGATACTGGCCCGCAGGCCCCCGACCGAGCGATGGCCCTTGAGGCCGTTCAGTCCAGCGGCGGTGGCTTCCTTGACAAAGGCCTTGTCGAGGTCGGCGTCGCCGGTGGTGAAGGTGATGTTCATCCAGGAGCGGGACTCCGGCTTGGCCAGCCCGGTCCACATCGCGCCCCCGTCGATCGCCGCGTACAGCTTGTCGGCCTGAGCCTTGTTGCGCTGCCCCATGCCCTCCAGGCCGCCGTTCTCCTCCAGCCACGCCGCCACCCGCTCGACGATGTAGATCGCGAAGGTGTTGGGCGTGTTGAAGAGCGAGCTGTTGTCCGCGTGGGTCTTGTAGGCGAGCATGGTGGGGAGGTCCGCCTCCGCGCGCTCCAGCAGGCTCTTGCGGAGCACCGCGAAGGCCATGCCCGAGGGGCCCATGTTCTTCTGCACCCCGGCGTAGAGCATGCCGTACTTGGAGCCCTCGATCGGCCAGGAGAGGATGTCGGAGGAGGCGTCGCCGACGAGGAAGGCGTCGCCGCTCACCTCGGGGGTCCAGTGGAACTGGGTGCCCGCGACGGTGTTGTTGGTGGTGTAGTGGAGGTACTTCGTGCCCTCGGGGAGGGCGGGCAGCTCGCCGGGCTGTGGGACGCGATCATAGCGCTCGGGCTTGGAGGAGAAGGGCACGTCCACCGTACCGTAGCGCTTGGCCTCCTTGATCGCCTTCGCCGACCAGATCCCGGTGTCGAGGTAGGTCGCCCTGCCCCCGCGGAGGAAGTTCATCGGGAGGGTGAAGAACTGGGTGGAGGCGCCGCCGTGGAGGAACAGCACCTGCTGGTCCTGGTCCAGCTTGAGGAGCCGGGCCAGCCGGGCCTCTGCGGAGGTGATGACCTCGTCGAACCACGACGAGCGGTGGGAGAGCTCGAGGATACCCATCCCGGAGCCGGCAAAGTCCCAGATGGCCTCTCGGGCCTGCTCGAGCACGGGCTCGGGGAGCACCGCGGGACCTGCGGAGAAGTTGAACACGCGAGCCATGATGTCCTCCTTGACAGCCGTCGAAGCGACTAGACAGGATCACTGGTAAGGCCCCGAGGTAACGCGACAGGGGGGGGGCCGCAGCACCCATTGCCGGGTATTTCAAGTTCGCTCTCAAGGGGACAAGCCCCAATCCGACATTGGGGGTGAAATCTGGAGAGAGCCGTGGGAACAAGGGTTCTGGTTGTGGACGATGACGCTATCCTGCGTCGCACTGTGGAGCGGATCCTGGTCCGCTCCGGGTACGAGATCATCGTCGCCAAGGACGTGAGCGAGGCGGTGAGACACGCCTCGAACGTGCCCATCCAGGCGGCGCTGGTCGACTACAACCTGGGCTTCGAGACAGGCCTCCAGGTGCTCTCCCGCCTGCGGGACCTGCAGCCCGCCTGTCTGCGCATCCTGATGACCGGGAGCAAGGACTTCCCGATGGTGGTGGAGGCGGTCAACCGGGGGGAGGTGCTGCGGGTGCTCTCCAAGCCCTTCGACGCCGACCAGCTGCTCAACACCGTCGAGGAGGCCTTCGCCTCTGCCAGGCGGATGGCGCAGCTCGCCACCGCGCAGAAGAAGGCGGTGGACCTGCAAGAGCGGCAGATGCTCGAGGATCTGCTCAACGACAGGCTCCTCTCCCTGGCGCTCCAGCCCATCGTGCGGGCCACGGGCGACCACGAGGTGTTCGCCTATGAGGCCCTGCTGAGGTCCCGCCACCCCGTGCTGGACGGGCCGCTGCCGGTGCTCCAGGTGGCGGAGCGGGCGGATCGGATCAAGGACATCGGCAGGGCGGTCTTCGACCTGGCGGGGGACTGGATCCCACAGCTCCCGGAGGGTGTGCGACTCTTCGTCAACCTCCACCCCATCCAGCTCAGTGATCCGGTGCAGCTCAGCAAGGACGTCGCCCGCCTGGCGCTGGTGTCCGACCGGGTGACAGTGGAGATCACTGAGCGCTCGCGCCTCACGGACATCGAGCACTGGGAGGAGTCGATCGAGGCGCTGCAGGCGGCCGGCTTCGAGCTGGCGATCGATGACCTGGGCGCCGGCTACAACTCCCTCACCATGCTCGCCGATCTGCAGCCGCGCTTCATCAAGCTCGACATGAGCTTGGTGCGCCACGTAGACACCGAGATCCGCAAGCAGCGCCTGGTGCAGCTGATGGCGACCTTCGCCGACGCGACCAACGCCCTGCTCATCGGTGAGGGCGTCGAGACCGCGGAGGAGGCCGCGACCCTCACCGAGTGCGGGGTCCACCTGCTCCAGGGCTACTTCTTCGGGAAGCCCTCGCTCACCCTCTGAGCCCCCCGCTCGGCGGGTGTGCCTGGAGCAGCTGCCGGGGCTGGGTGGGGCGATGGCCGCTGCGGGCGCGTCGGACGGTTGAGCCGGACCAGGCGCGTCGCGGCGGCTTC
>JAFGVK010000145.1 GCA_016938035.1 Deltaproteobacteria bacterium
AACGCCGATTTTCGTCGCAACGTGCTACGGACGAACCATCGTTTTGGGAGAGGCAGCGCAGCGGTGGGACTTATTACGAGGGGCTCAGAGGTGGATCACCAGCCCCGCGGAGGGCTGGCGCGCGGGGGGCTCTGGGCTGGCGACAGGATCACCTCACCGGCGCCCACAGGGCCAGCCGCAGGGCTGCCCACAGGGCCAGGCACCGTCAGCCCCCGACGCTGACGGCGCTGCGGCGCTAGAAGTGGATCACCAGCCCCGCGGAGGTCTGGAGCGCGAGGGGGACAGTGGGGTCCATCGGCGCCACGTTCAGGTAGCTGACGTAGCGGGCGTCCAGGTCCAGGGCCAGGCTGTCGCCGAGGGCGAACTCAAGCCCCGCGCCCACGTGGGGGCCTACCAGGCCCTGCTCGGAGGCGAGGCCCGCGGCGTCCACCGACCGCTCGGTGTAGGTGAGGCCGCCGAGCACATACGGGGAGACCTTGGCCCAGGGGAAGGCGTAGAGGACCGCGGAGGCCTGGTGCATCGCCTGGACCCGCTCGGAGTAGCTGTCGAAGCTCTGGTCGTACTTGGTGACCGCGTACTCCAGGCCAAAGGCCTCGACCGGGCGTGCGCGGACGACCAGGCCGATTCCCGCGTCACCGAAGGCGTAGCCGTAGTCATAGCCCCCGTAGACCGTGCCGAGGCGCAGGCCCACCGCCAGGGTGTCCTCGCGGTTGAGGTGGCGATCGGGGAGGTGCGCCTCCTGCACCTGCTGCTGGGGGCTGTTGACGTACACCTCGTGGTAGACCGGGCGGGGGCCGTAGACGAACACACCGCTGGCGTAGCGAGGGCCGTAGTAGTAGCCGCCGTAGTAGGCGCGGGAGCCGTAGTAGCTGCGGTAGCCGGGGCGATAGTGGCTGTAGTAGGTCCCGGTGCTGGGCCGGTAGTGGGAGGCGCTCGCCGGGCGCTGGTGCGAGGCGCTCGCCGGGCGGTAGTGCGAGGCGCTCGCCGGGCGCTGGTGCGAGGAGGAGGCGTGGGCCGGCTGCTGGTGCTGCCCGGTGGTGCGCGAGGTGTAGTCCGCGGGGGCGACGTGGGCGGCGCCCGCGGCGGGGCGCGAGGAGGGCTGGCTGTACGACGGACGCGCGGCGGGCAGCGCGGGACGCGAGGAGGGCTGGCTGTACGCGGGCTGTGCCGGACGCGGCGCGGGCTGGCTGTACGAGGGGCGGGAGGCGGGCGGGCTGTACGACGGCTGCGTGGGGCGAGCCTGCGCCGAGGAGGTGGAGCGGGAGGACGACGACGCGGGACGCGCGGAGGACGACGACCGCGAGGACGACGACGCGGGACGCGCGGAGGACGACGACCGCGAGGCCCCCCCACTGCGCGCGTGGGGGGCGTCCGGGGCGGGCCGCTCGGAGGTGGGGAGGTCGTCCTGGCCCACAGCGTCCGTCGCCGCGAGGGCGCCGGTGGAGAGGCCGAGGAGCGCGAGGGTGGCGAGGGTGATGCGGCTGAACATAGGACCTCCGGGGCGCGGTGAGGCGCCGTGGTGATGCGTGGACGCGACCACCGCCCTAATATTCAAAGAAAATCTCACCGCGACCAGGCCCGGCGCAGCGCACGCGCGGTGGCGGAGGGGATCCTGCCGATCCGCTGCGGATCGGACCACGCGAGCACCCACTCGCCCTCCTCGGGCCCCAGGAAAAGGGTGGCGCTGCGGCCCCCCGCCAGCTCGGCGGTCATCCGCTCTGAGCTGTGAGGCAGCGGGCTCCCCGCCGGGAGCAACGCCTCTGCGTGGAGGTCCGACAGCACCCTCACGGTGGCCATCGCCTCGCGCAGCTCCACCGCCAGCCCCTCCGGCTCCACCGCCCGCCACGACGAGTCCGCCGCGCTGAGGGCCAGCACCACCCGGGACGCCCCCTGCTCCAGGATCAGGCGCCGGGCCTGCTCCCGCTCGAAGCCGAGGAGCTGGTGGTCGTCCCACCACCCCGCGGGGCGCCGCACCTCGTCCAGCAGCCGACCCGAGATCCGCCAGGCCTCGGACGCGCCCTCGACCCAGGCGAGCGCGCCCGCGGAGTCCTCACCGAGGAGCAGCACCTGCTCCAGCCCGTCCCCCCAGCGCAGGGCGACCGGGAGGCCCTCCCCCGGCGCGGACACCAGGGCGCTGCCCCGCAGCCCGGCGAGGTCCGCGGCGAGCTGCTCGGCGCGGGGCTGATCCGCAGGGTGGCCGTCCACCGTCCAGCCCTCCCCCCGCACGAGGCGCGCGCCGTCCGGGAGCTGGACCTCGGCCAGCGCCTCCGGGCGCCTCCCCAGCACCCGCTGGTCCCTGAACCCGGCGGGGTCCGCGGTGTAACGCCAGCGCCCGCCGAGGTGCGCGACGAAGACCCGGTCATCGCCCGGCAGCCGGAGGTAGGTGCCCCCCCCTGGGGCGGGATCTCCCAGCCACCAGCGGGCGGCGGTGGCCCCCTCCACCTGCACCTCCACCGGATCGTCGAGCCCGTACCAGGCCGGCGAACCCGCGGGCGCCACGCGCTCCATCGGCACCCCCAGCCGCAGGGGCAGCAGCAGCCCCTGCACCGCCGCGGGGTCCGCCGAGGCGCCGCCGACCCGCCACCCCTCCTCCGACCGGGTCAGGCGCAGGCGCTGGCCCCCCTGGCTGAGGGTGACCTCCGTCGCCTGGAGCGGATCCACCGCGGCGATCGCGGGGAGCGGCCCCTCCTGGGCGGGGGGCCTGCGGGCTGCCCAGTCGAGGGCGCCAAAGAGGGCGATCCAGACGACCAGCGCCCCGGTCCTGAGCCACTGGGTGCTCATCGCCGCCTCCACAGGAGCAGCGCGCCCCACAGGAGCACGAGCGGCGTCCCCACCACCAACCCCCTGGTGGCCCAGGCCTGGGCGGGGCTGAGCTCAGGCAGCGCCGCGCCCTGCGCCCTGCGCCCCCGCACCTCGGCGAGGCGGGGGTCCTCTAGCAGCCAGGCGACGGCGTTCTCGACCAGCGGCAGGTTGTTGGCGACCATGTCCGAGGACCCCGCGACCACCAGCCTGGAGGGCTCCCCGTCGAGGAGCACGCTGAGCGGGTCCTCTGGCGCGGGCTCGCCGCTGGGGAGCGGCGGCAGCCCCACCCCGCTGAAGGCGGAGCGCAGGCGCCCCTCCAGGCCCACCACCACCGGGAACGGCCCCTGCTCCTCCGCCACCGGCGGCGCTGAGAGCGCCTCGATGTCCAGGTGGATCAGCCCGTGCGCCGCGCTAGAGCCCTCCATGGAGCGCGCCCACACCGCCCCCCTCACCCCCGGGATCAGCGGCTCGATCAGCGACACCGGCGAGGCGAAGGGGAGCACCACCCGCTCCAGGCGCCGCACCGGCCACAGCTCGCGCGACAGGTCGGTGGTCCACGGCACCAGGGGGTAGTCCAGCGACACCCTGTGGCGGCGGCCCCCGACCTCTACCGGGAGGGTCACCCGCTCGCGGTGAGATCGGTCGATCAGCGCGCTCTTGTCGAGCCGGACGCCGTAGTGGCCCAGCAGCCCCTGCAGGCCGTGGTCCACGGGGTCGGCCCGCAGCGCCGCCAGATCGCCCCGGACCGACGACAGGAACAGCGCCGCCCTCCCCCCCCGCATCAGGAATTGGTCGAGCTGAAAGACCTCGCGGGCGCTCCAGGGAGCCTGGGACCCGATCACCAGCAGGGCGTCCACATCCCCCGGCACCCCGTCGGCGCCCCCCAAGGTGAGGGGCGCCAGCGCCCCTGTCACCCGCAGGTGCGCCGCCAGCTTGCCCAGGGGGTGCTGCTCGGGAAAGGCGCTCAGGTCGGGCTCTCCGTGACCCTGCACATAGGCGAGGGTGGGCCGCTGCCCCTCGGGGGTGGTGACGGCGATCAGGGCCCGCAGCAGCTCCTCCTCCAACCCCTCGGCGCGGACCAGCCCGTCCGCCGCCGCGGCCCGGTCGCCGCTCTCCAGGCTCACCCCCAAGAAGACCTGACGCAGCTCGGCGCTCCGCCCCACCTGCCGCCGGAGGGGCAGCGGGTGGACCCCTGCCCGCTCGGCCTGAGCGGCCAGGGAGCGGTCACCGTCAGGATCCACGCGCTCCAGCAGCAGGCGCCCGCCAGAGCGCGCCCGCAGCTCCTCCAGCAGCTCCCAGATCTGCCTGGTGTGGTCGTGGTAGGGGGGCTGCAGCCCCTCCGACAGCCAGGCGCGGACCACCACCGGGCGCTCCAGCCCCGCCAGCACCTCCACCGTCGCCGGCGAGAGGGTGTGGCGCCGGTCAACCGTCAGGTCCAACCGCACGAAGCGCGCCGCCGACAGGTGGTTCACCACCGCTACCAGCGCGACGCAGAGGAGGATCTGCGCCCAGAGGTGCGTCAGGATCGCCCGCCTCACCACAACCTCCGGTGCTCCAACAGGGTGGCGCTCAGGCGCAGCGACAGGATCGTCAGCCCGCCGAAGAAGATCACCGAGCGGGAGTCCAGGGCGCCCGCGGCGAGGTTGGCCGCGTGCCACTCGAAGGTCGCGTACTGCGCCAGCGGCACCCACGCCTCGGGCAGCCGGCCCAGGGCCAGCCCCCCCACCCAGGGCACCGCCCCCACCGCGAGGGTGAGCAGCCAGGCCAGGGCCCCAGACCTGGTGCTGGCAGAGGCCGCCAGCCCTATCGCCGCCAGCGCGCCGCCCTCCAGCAGCAGGCCGAGGTAGCCCCCGGCCACAGGCCCCCAGTCCAGCTCCCCCCACCAGGCGAGCGAGAGGGGCCAGCCCGCCGTGAGCGCCAGCCCCACCGCGATCAGGCTGACCGCGCCGAGCCATTTGCCGATCGCGACCTCCCCCGAGGACAGGGGCAGGGCCTGGAGCGGCCCCTCAGGGCGCAGCTCCTCCGACAGGGAGCGCATGGTCAGGGCCGGCACCCACAGCACCAGCGCCGCGGACATCCAGTGGAGGGCGCCGCGCAGATCGGACCGCCCGGTGAGGAGCAGATCGTCGTACCAGAGGGTGGCCGCGCCCACCCCCAGCAGGAAGACGCTCACCGAGGCGGCGGGGAGCAGGTGATCGCCCCACTCCCTCACCTCGCGTCTCCACACCGACAGCACCCCAATCATCCGCGCTCCCGTCGCCACCCTCAGCGCGACAGCGGGCCGCCGGAGCGCGCCCTGAGGGGCGAGGCGGGCGTCCAACCAGGACGCGCCGCCGAGCCCCCGGCACGCGACGGAGCGCGCGCCTGTGACCTGGGGATGGTGTCCCCCTGTCCCTAATGGGCGAGGCGCCGCGCCGCCCGTCCCACAGCTACTGTGCCCGCAGCCCACCCCACCAGCCGTCCGCCCACTGCGCCGTCTCGCTGGGCTGACGCACCCACTCGGTGGGGCGCGCGGTGTAGCCGTCCGTCACCAGA
>JAFGVK010000146.1 GCA_016938035.1 Deltaproteobacteria bacterium
GCGCGCGGCGAGCACCAGGCCCCCGGTCGCCGCGATCGCCTCGCCCCTGGGCGGAGAGTGGAGCACCTGCTCCCCGACCAGCAGCACCTCCACCCCCAGCGCGCCGGGCGGGGCGACCACCCGCTAGCGCGCGGCGAGCAGCAGGCGCGCGGTCGCCGCGATCGCCTCGCCCCTGTGCGGAAAGTGGAGCACCTGCTCCCCGACCAGCAGCACGTCCACCCCCAGCGCGCCGAGGGTGTTCGCGAACACCCAGTCACAGCCGGTGCGTTGGCGCTGAGCCGACGCGATGGCCTCCAGCCTGTCCAGCGGCGTGCCGGGGGGAGCCGCCTTGAAGGTCCAGAACGGCCCCACCGCGCCCCAGCCGCGCACCCGGTCCGCGATTTTGGGGGTAGGAGTGAGGGTCAGGGTGAGGGTGGGGGCGCCAGAGGGGATCTTCCCCGCCTCCTGCGCCGCCAGCTCGTAGTCCCCCACCGCCGCGGCCAGCACCACCGCCGCCGCAGGGTTGGCGCGCACCCTGCGCTCGAGGCGCGCCATCAGGTCGCGGGTCGACCCGAAGGGCTCGCCCTGGAGCTCGGGCCCCCTGAGCAGCGTCTCGGGCGACCCCAGGAGGTGCACCGCGACCCCCCCCTGAGCCAGGGCCCTGCCCAGCGCCACACCGGTCGAGCCAGTGGAGTGTGCCGACAGGAAGCGCACCGCGTCCACCTGGTTCCTGGTCGCACCCGCCACCACGATCGCCTGCTGCATCGCCGCTCCCGGTCAAGAGTTGCCCACCCCGCGCGTGACGCTTGCCGAAACCGATAGAGGGGGCGACAATCCGTCCTTGGAGTGTATGTGCGCGTCGGCCGATATAACATCAACGACAAGCCGGTCGCGCGTGGGTCGCAGGGGGCGGTGCACTTCGCCACCCACGACGACGGGTACCAGGTAGCGATCAAGATCGCCAGCGAGCACCACCTGGCACCAGGCGCCCTCCGCTGGGAGATGGAGGTGCTCGATGCCCTGGAGGTAGCGGGCGTGAACGGAGTGGTTCGCTGCGTGGACCGCATCGAGGTGAGCGGCAGGCCGGCGATGGTCATGCCGCGCTACCCCTCGCACCTCGGCCAGTGGTTGGAGGCGGTGGTACACCGTCCAGGGCCCGGATCGCTCCGCGAGATCCTCACCTACGCCGCCAGCCTCGCCAGGATCCTCTCCAGGGTCCACGCGATGCAGCTGGAGGGGCGAACCCTGGTCCACCGGGACGTGAAGCCAGAGAACATCTTCATCGACCCGCAGGGGCAGCTCCACCTAGGGGACTTCGGCGCCGCCCTCAGCATCGATGGGTTGCGCGAGCTGGAGCTGGCCCTGTACGGCACGCCGATGTGGGCGCCCCTGGACCAGGTGCTCCCCGGGCGCACCATCCCTGACCCCACCTGGGACACCTACGCGGTCTGCGTCATCCTCTACGCTGCGATCACCGGGGCGCGGCCTGCGTATCAGGCGGATCCGCGCGAGCTGCTCACCGCACAGGGGCGCCTGCTGTGGGAGCTGGGCCAGCGGGCCATCGCAGCGCAGGGCGACCACTCCAGGACCCTCCGCCTGGCCTTCGCCGACGAGCGGGCGCGCGCCGCCACCGGGGATCTGGTGGCGCTCACCGGCACCGCGGCCCTCAACCCTGCCGATCGCGCCGCGCTGGAGGCGGGCCTGAGGCGCCTCACCAAGCTGGCGGGGATGGAGGCGGTCGCACCCCTCTCTAGGGGCCTGTGGAGCATCCTCACCAGGGGCCTGTCCCCCGTGTCTCACCCCTCTCCCCCCAACCGCTACCGCAACGGCGCCGATCTCGCCGAGGCGCTGGAGGATCTGCTGAGCCTCTTGGGCCCCCCCCGGAGGCCCACCCCTGTGCCGGTAGACCACCCCGCGCGGATCAACCCCTCCGGGATGGGGGCGCTGGAGGACGAGGCGCCTGCGCCGCGGCGCGCTGGCGGGGGCGCGTGGGTGTGGGGCGCCCTGCTCCTGGCGGGCACCGCAGGCGCCTGGTGGTACCTGCGAGCTCATCCCCAGCAGGAGCCCATGGTGCTCCTCGCCGAGCGCGAGGTGGGCGAGGCGTCGGTGCTCGTGGGGCCCTTCTACCTCGACCGCCTGGAGGTGAGCCGAGACCAGTGGGCTGCCTGCGCGGAGGCCGGCGCCTGCCCCCCCCTGAAGGACGCCACCGGCCCGCTCCCCGCGACAGGGATGTCCGCCGCAGAGGCGGCTGCGTACTGCGCCTGGCGCGGCCACAGGCTGCCCACCGAGCTGGAGTGGATCAGAGCCGCAGGCGAGGGCACCTGGCCGTGGGGAGAGGACCGCGCCACCTGCGACCAGGCCGTCGCCTTGGGCTGCGGCGAGGGCCTGCAGCCGGTGGGGACTCACCCTCAGGGGGCGACCCGCGAGGGGATCGAGGACCTGGCGGGCAACGCGTGGGAGTGGGTACAGGGCGCGAAGGGACCGGTGCTGATGGGCGGCGCGGTGGACTCACCCCTCGCGGAATTGGGAAGGCGAGGGCGCTGGGAGCCACCCGCTGAGCGCCCGTGGCTAGCGGGGGTGCGCTGCGCCAGGTAGCGGGCGCGAGCGCTGGCCGGTATAGTGCGCACCCCCTGTGGAGCACCCTTGGCCCGGAAGACCTCTCTCCTGCAGCGCATCGCAAACCGGCGCCGAGCCGCCCAGATCGGCCTCGGCGTGCTGATCTGGGTAGCGGTGGGCCGCTATGACCTGAGCCTGTGGTGGGTGATCGGCTTCGGGTCCCTCGCGGGGGTGCTCTTTGGCAAGTTCTTCTGCCGCTGGATGTGTCCGCTGGGCGCGGTGATGGAGACGGTGATGGGCACCGCCAACCAGGAGGGGATGTACCAGTACTTCAAGGTGGGCTGCCCGATCGCGTGGGTCTCGGGGCTGCTCAACAGGGTGTCCTTCCTCCGCATCAACCACACCAAGTCGAGCTGCGTGTCCTGCGGAAAGTGCGACGCCGCCTGCTATATCACGCAGTTCAACCCGGAGTACTCCCTCTACAAGGAGGGGCACCGCAACCCGTCGACGCACTACGCCTGCTCCCGCTGTCTGCAGTGTGTGTCCGACTGCCCGATCCAGACCATCAACCTCGCGCCGGCGTGGACGGACGCGCGAAAGGAGGTGGCGCTGAGGGGACCCACCCCGGAGTAGCCGCGGGCGCCCCTACTCCGAGACCCTGGTGCCCGCGACCTGCCCCAGGGCGGCGAAGGTGCCGCTCTGGGCGTTCCTGCCGGTCCAGATCTCCGACCAGGCCCACACCCCGTCCAGGTGCGCCCCGAAGACCACGAAGCTGCCGTCCGCCACAAAGGCGTGCTCCGTGTCGTTGACCGAAGTGTAGTCCCCCTGGAACTTCAGGTCGAAGCGTCCGCACTCCAGCGAATCCCAGGAGCCCTGCGCCTGGTAGGCCTGCCCGTCGAGCAGGACCACCACCTGCGTCTGGTCCACGAGGTTCCACTGTATTTCCCACTCGGTCCACCCGTTGACAGGGGACATATACGAGGGGAAGGCCTCCTCGTTCGAGACCTCCGGCGCGGAGATCACGTTGGCGAACACCGCGTAGGTGCCGTTGACCTGATCGGGCTGCCCGCAGTCCGCGCTGCACCCTGCGAGGCCGAGGAGTGTGAGGACGATCATGAGGGATTCTCGCTGCAAGTTGTACCTATCGCACGGCTCCCCGGGGGTGTCCAGGGCTCAACGCCCCGCCAGCACCACCGCCTCCACGTCCTCCCAGCCCCCAAAGCCGACGTGCACATCGACGATTTCACCACCCGGGGCCACGATGAGCGACGTCGGGTAGCCGAAGCTCTCGCCGACCATGGAGCCCACCACCCACACCCCGTAGCCGCGATCCTGGAGCACAGGCTCGTGCAGGCCATAGGTGTTGTTCCAGTCCATCAACATCGAGGTACTGGCAGGCTCCAGCACATCCGACAGCGAGGGCGCCAGCAGGGTCGCGACGTGGATGTCCACCTTCTCACGGACCCTGGCGAGGAATTCCGCCTCGCCCTCTGCCATGGCCTGACACGGGCCGCAGTCCGCGGCAGACACGTCTACGATCAGCCAACCATCGAGGAGATCGTGCAGCCGAACCCTGTCGCCACACTGGGCGGTGAAGATCCCATCGGGCAGGGTCCCTCCCACCTCAGCGCGCCACGGGCCCTCCCACGCGGGGGGATCCGCCTTGGGCCAGCCGCACTGGTAGGGGTCGGCGGCGTACCAGCCGTTCATCGGATCGCCCTCGCGCTCGCCGAAGGTGAAGCTGCCGGTCACGTGGAAGGCGAAGGTGCCACCGCCCTCGATCGGGTAGGCATCGGGCTGGTTGAGGGTGGTGACCCCTCCAGACACCTCGGTGACTGCGCCCTGCTCGCGCGCGATGTACGGCCCGTAGACCGTCCTCCACAGGGTGCCCAGCCCGAAGCCGAGCCACTCTGAGGGCTCGGGATCGCCCTCGGCGATCTGCTGGTAGCAGGCCTCCCACCCCTCGTGCATGGTGACGTCCGCGCGGAACGGCACCTCGCAGTCGGGACAGAGCCAGGGCGCGGAGCGATCCTCGAAGCCCTCGTAGTGCCTGCCGTAGCTGCAGTCCGTGAAGCCCAAGGCCTCCGCGGCCTCGTCGAAATCCACATCCCAGACCATGTCACCGCTCAGCGTCTGGCCGTGGTCCAACACCACCACCTGCGGCTCGCCGGTGTCGCGACCGGTCTCCACAGGATCCTCGTGGTTACAGGCGGCGAGGGGGGCCCACAGCAGGGCGACGGTCCACTTCAACATACCAGCTCCGGGGGCAGGGTCGAAGTATGTCCCACGCGGCGGAGATTGGCACCAACGAATCGCCCCGAGATAGGAGGCAGCATGAGCCTCGACCCACAGCACCTCATCGAGCACCTCGCGGCGACCCACGGCTTCGCCGGGGTGTACGTGGCGCCTGTGGGGCCCACGCCCAGCTTCTGGCGCTTTCAGGCCTGGCTCGACGGGGGCCTAGCTGCCGACATGGGCTACCTGGGACGAGCGCTGGAGACCCGCGCGGACCCTCGGGTGCGGCTCCCTACCGCCCGCAGCGCGGTGGTGCTCACCACCCACCACGCCCACGAGGTGCCCGAGGATCCCGGTGGCGCCACCGCCCTTGTGGCGAGGTACGCCTGGGGCCGCGACTACCACAACCTGATCGGGAAGCGCGTCCGCAGGCTGCGGAGCGCGTTGCGCGAGGCGGGGATCTCCTCCTGGGGAGGAGTAGACACCGCCCCGATCGTGGAGCGCGCGTGGGCTGCAGCCGCGGGCGCGGGCTTCTCCGGGAAGAACGCCTGCCAGATCCTCCCGGGTGCAGGATCCTGGACACTGCTCGCGGTGATCTTCGTGGACGTGGAGCTCCCCGCCACACCACCTGCCCCTGCCCGCTGTGGCACCTGCACCAGGTGCCTGGACACCTGCCCCACGGGGGCGCTGATCGGCCCAGGGCAGGTGGACGCCGGGCGCTGCCTCTCGTACTGGAGCATCGAGTCGCGTGAGCTGGCCCCTCCCGAGATCACCGCGCGGTGGGGGCGCCACCTCCTGGGCTGCGACGACTGCCAGGCGGTGTGCCCCCACAACCGAAAGCCGGCGCCCCCCTCCTCGCCGGATCTGCTCCCCCGCCACGCATGGGTAGACCTGACCGAGCTGCTGGACACCCCCGACGAGGCGCTGAGGACGCGGTACCTCGGCACTCCGCTGCTGCGCCCCGGCCCGGCGGGACTCAAGCGCAACGCCCTCCACGCCCTCCCCTTCACCCCCGCGCCCCACGCGGGCATCCCAGCGGCGATGCGGGCCCTCAGCCACCCCTCGGAGGTGGTGCGCGCCGCTGGGATCCGCACTCTCCACCACCTGGCGGTGCCGATCCCCCAACAGACCGAGCGGGACCCCTCCCCGCTGGTGCAGGCCGAGCGGAGCCGTCCATGAGCGTGCGGGTGCGTCTGCCCGAGGGAGAGCTCGCCCTGTCCTGGGAGGAGTGGGAGGAGCGGGTGGCTGCGGGCCGCATCCCCCCGCTGACCCCCATTCGGTTCGAGCCGGTGACCGGCCCAGCATGGCGCCCGGCGCGCGAGCTGGAGATGTACACCTCCCTCCACGACGAGGCGATGATCTCGTGGCGGAGCCGCTTCACCGACGGGCCCCCACCGGTGATCACCGCGCTGCTGGTGGGAGTGCAGGTCCGGTTCTGGTGGGCGGCGCGCCTGCCACGCGTCGAAGACTTCGCAGTCACCGGTCTGACCAACTGGGCTCCACCGATCATGGAGGACGGCGAGGTGTGGAGGATGCTGACCATGGGGTTGGTCCACACCGGCACCTTCCACCTGGTCATCAACATGCTGTGGCTGGGCTATACCAGCTGGAACCTGGAGCGAGCGCTAGGGTGGCGCAACGCGCTGTTCCTGTTCAGCGCCTCGGTGCTGGGCGGCAGCGCCCTGTCCCTGCTCGGATCGCCGGAGACCCCTTCGCTGGGGGCGTCAGGTGGGGTGTTCGGCCTGATCGCGGCCTCGGTAGTGTTTGGGCTGACCAGACCGGAGCTGCTGCCCGAGCGGGGCAGGCGCCTGTTCGGAGTGGCGCTGCTGCCCTACCTGGCGTTGATGTTCCTGAGCGGCCTGTCGAGCGCCACCACCGACAACTGGGCCCACCTGGGCGGCCTGATCACAGGCGGACTGCTGATGCTGGCCCTGGACCCAGAGCCGCTACAGCGCCGGCCGGGGTGGAACCGCATGGTCCGAGGCTCCCTCACGGGCACGGCGGCGGCGGGGCTCCTGACCCTGGCGCTGGCGGGGCCCAGGATCGACCCGCTGCTCCCTGCCGCGAACACGCCGGCGCTGGCGCGCTACTCGGTGCCCTGGGGGTGGAGAGTGGACCCCAACAACCCCACTGGCTGGTCCTCCGCGCTGCACCCCAGGACCTGGCGGGTGAGCGCGAGCGAGGAGGGGAGCCGCGCTACCGCAGAGGACCTCGCGGGGCGTTGGCTCTCGGACCGGCTCCGCCACGCCCCCGACGGGAGGCTGCTCGCTCGGGGTGAGACCTCACTGGACGGGCGCCAGGCGCTCCGCCTGGTGTTTGAGGACGACGCGCGGACCTGGACCTGGGTGGGCGCCGCGCGGGGACGCCTGACCCTGGAGACCACCTGGAGCGCGGAGCTAGGGGCGGGACACCGACAGGAGCGGATCCACCAGCGCCTCCTCCAACAGGTGCGGTGGCTGGACCCCCTGGTCCTGGAGTCGGCCCAGGCCCACCTGGAGCGCAGCCCCGACCACCTCCACGCGCGCATCGAGCTGGCCGAGGGCCTCACCGCTGTGGGGCGCTACGAGGAGGCCGCCGCCCAATGGGGTGCGCTGTGCGCAGAGCGCCCCGAGGAGCCAGCGGTGTGGCTGGCGGTGCTCGCCTGGGCCCACGACCTCCCCCCCGAGGTGCTTCCCCGAGCGCCCCTCTGGCGTGACGCGCTAGCCAACAGCCCCACCCCAGCCCGTGTCGCCGCGATGGCCAAGATGATGGATGATGAGGGCGAGGAGCAGCTGGCCGCCGGCCTGCTCCAGGTGGCCTGGGCCCACTGGCCGGGCGACCGCGAGCTGAAGGGCGCGAGGAGGAGCAGAGGCCTCTCGATCCGCCTAGAGGGCTCGCGCCCCTGGGAGGAGGTCCGCGACCCACTGACTGGGGGCCTGAGGGCCTCCCCAGGCGAGCCGCCGATGCTGGACCTGGAAGCGGCCCGACGCGCGGGAGAGGACGGCGCGGCGCTACGCCAGGCGGTGATCGATCGCCTGCTGACCCTGGACCCCTCCGACCCCACAGTCACGCCCCTCCTGTTCGTGCTCAGGCAGGGCGCCCCGCCCGCCGATCTCGACAGGGGACAGAGCGGACTGGAGCGAGACCTGTACCAAGCCCGCCAGGGCCAGCCCCCCGACTGGCTGCCCGCCCAGCTCGCGGCCCACCTGGCCGGGGCGGAGGATCCCCGCTGATCCCATTGTCATCGCCACGCTGGCGTTTACACTGGCCCCTCACCTGAACCAAAGAGGAGGTCCAATGAACAAGCAGCCCCGCGTCGTCATCCTAGGCTCCGGCCCTGCAGGCCTGACCGCGGCCATCTACCTGGCCCGCGCCGGCCTCAAGCCGGTGCTCTACGAGGGGACGCAGCCCGGCGGCCAGCTCACCCTGACCACCGAGGTAGAGAACTTCCCCGGCTTCGTCAACGGGATCCAGGGCGGCGATCTCATGGACAACACCAGGGCGCAGGCAGAGCGCTTCGGCACCGAGTTCAGCTGGGCTGAGATCGTGTCCACGGACCTCTCCGAGCGGCCCTTCAAGCTCCACACCTCCGAGGGCAAGGACATCCTCGCCGACGTACTGGTCATCGCCACTGGCGCCACGGCGCGCTGGCTCGGCCTGGAGAGCGAGAAGCGCCTACAGGGCCGCGGCGTCTCCGCCTGCGCGACCTGCGACGGCTTCTTCTTCCGCGATCTCGAGGTGGCTGTGGTAGGCGGCGGCGACTCGGCGATCGAGGAGGCGACCTTCCTCACCCGCTTCGCCTCCAAGGTGACGCTCATCCACCGCCGCGATGAGTTCCGCGCCTCCAAGGTGATGCAGGCCAGGGCCTTCAAGAACGAGAAGATCGAGATCCTGTTCAACAAGGGCGTAGAAGAGGTCCTCGGCACCGACGCGGTCACTGGGCTGCGCCTCCGCGACACCGTCACCGGCGAAGAGAGCGTCCTCAAGGTGGACGGGCTCTTCCTGGGCATCGGGCACACCCCAAACACCGCCATCTTCGGCGATCAGCTGGCGAAGGACGGCACGGGATACCTGATCACCACGCCGGGATCCACCCACACCTCGATCCCCGGCGTGTTCGCCGCGGGCGACGTGCAGGACAGCATCTACCGGCAGGCGATCACCGCCGCGGGCTCCGGCTGTATGGCCGCGCTCGACGCCGAGAAGTGGCTAGAGAGCCTCGAAGAGGGCTGACACGTCGGGATCCTGAAGACAACAAAGGCGGACCCTCTGGGTCCGCCTCCGTCTGCGGGCTTAGGGGCGCGCCGTAGCGCCCCTACGGCATCCTCGATACCATCACCTGCGCCCGACCCCAGCAGCCCTCAGTAGGTGAAGGTGGTCATCAGGTGAACGTTGATGTCGTCGTACTCAGCGGAGACATCGGACGAGGCACGCTCATCCCACCAGACGCCGGCAGTCACGCTAGCCCAGTCGTCGACGTAGTAGGTGAGATCCCCCTTGGTCCGCAGCATCACGTCCTGTCTGGAGATCTCGCCGAAATAGTCCTCAGTGCGACCTGAGAAGCCGACGACGGTGCGAACCCGCGCGCCCATACGCGCAGAGATATCGGCGTAGACGTTGTTATAGACCAAGTAGTTGGAAAACCACGAGTCCCCAAAGTCGCGGCTGTACCCCAGGGTGACGAAGGAGTCCGGTGCGACCTCGTAGCGGAGCTGAACCGATCCGAGATAGCGCTGGCTGCCGCTCACATCCACGGTGAAGGCGTCTCCGTCCTCAAAGGCAGACTCGCGCCCCCCCTCATCCTCAGCGTCGCGAAGCACAGACTCCTCGTCATACACAGCCCGGCCCATGCCCCCCTCCGCGGTGATCACCAAGCGGTTGGTGAACCTGCCGCGGAAGCCGCCCTGGAACCGGTACTCATAGGAGTTTGGGATCGCAAGGTGGGTGCCCAGGTCGATGATAGGGGTGCCCTCTGAGGTGTTGACCGCCAGCACCCAATTGTCTTCCCAGTACCGGTAGGAGTAGTCGCCGGACAACACCAGCGCGGTACGGGGCAGAAACTTCCATGCCAGCTCTCCGCCAATCCCACCGGTGTTGCGCCGGTTAAGCCCACGGACCGTCGGGTCGGTGGTGGAGTACTGTGCGCCCGAGGCGCTTTGAAAGTCGTCAAAGTCCCACAGGCCGTTGAGCGAGAACTCGATCGCGGCCCCGCGCAAGATCATGGTGGGCGCGAGGTGGTTCCGAAACCGGGTAGAGAAAGGATCGGGTCCACCCTTGTCGACGGGGAGGTTCACCATGGTCGCGTTCCAGCCAACCATAAAGCCCACAGACTGCTTCTCGCGCGCGACCATGCTACCATTGAAGCCAAAATCGGAGTATCTATCGAGGTTACTGTACGCTCGACCGTACTTACGGACGATGTACTCGCCCTGGCCGGCGAAGCGGACCTGGGGGCCCTTGGCTTCAAGGGAGAGTCCGGGTGCGACCCTGAGGTTCGAGGCTGCCACAGGGTCAGACTCCGCACGGTATGCGTTCGTCCGATACTCGGCGCCGAGATCCAACTCAGGAATCAACACGAGGTTCCCAGCGTGAATGTGCCCGCCGGGCGCAGCGACGGCGGACCCCGCCCAGAGGAGCCCCCCTGCGGCGAATAACGCGATCGTCTGGATTGCCCTGATCACCACTTGCTCGTACCCCATGCAGACCGGAGAAGAATAGCCAAGTGTGCAGCGGAGTGCACTACAGGAACGGACTCGCCTCTGGTGGATCGAAGCCATAATCGACATCCTCAGCGAGCGCTTGAGTCTCATCATCCGGCTTGTCCAGATCCTGCTTGACGGTCACCTGCAGCGAGCCGCTCTTGGACCCCGCCTCCGACACGCAGTGATCGGCCTCGGCCCGGAGCTCCTCGATTTTGGAGCGAGCCACAGCGATCTTGCGGAACTCCCGCTCCGCCCGCTCCGTCTCACCAGACTGCATCGCCTCCTTCATGGAGATCTCCGAGGCCTCGGTGACCTGGAGGAGCGCGCGCACGGCGGTGAGTCGCTGGTTGAGACACGAGAGCTGGTCCGGTGTCCCATCTCTGCGGACAGAGTCGAGCACCTTGGAGATCTCCTTGACCGCGTGCCGCATTTCCTCGCTGGCCTCAGCGGCGAACTGCACCTGCTCCGCAGGAGACAACGCCTCAACACGCTCCAGCTCCGAGATCACCCCCCCCTCTTGCGCTAGCGCGCCGGTGGAGAGGACGAGGGCGAGACCGATGGTCACAGCTCTAAGAAGGGTCATGGTACATCCCGTGCTTACTCATAGCGATACCCGGAAAAAGGCTTCTCAGTCAACAAAGACACCGGATTCATCGGGATCCGCCCAAAATTTCTGGCCCACATCACCGACTTGCGAGCACCTAGACAAGAAGGCCTGCGAGCTGCAGGCCAGAGCGATCAGGTGGAGGGCTTGAAGACCCACGGCCAAGTGAACGTGCCCTCAACGTCGTCCGGGAAGCGCCAGCGCCGGATCTTACGCTTGATACAGGTGGCGAGCTCCTCGTCCCCCGTGCCGTTGAAGACCACCACCACGCTAGTCACCGCAGCCGCCGACACGGTCCACTCCATCTCGACGCGCCCCTCCAAGGTGGGCTTGACCTTGAGGCGCTGCTCGTAGCAGTACTTGAGCTGGCCGGAATTCGAGCGGACGATCTTCTTCACCCCAGCGGCGTCTCCAACCTCCTCGGGCATGTCCCCCTCACCCATGTCCACGTTGCCGGTGACCTGGATCTTGGGGCCCGCGGCGACCGCCGCGGTGCCGCCCTGAACACCGTTGAGATCGCCAATGTCCACGTCCTCAGTGCTGGTGCCGGACCCGGTCCGCAGGCCCTTGCTGTCGGCGGACGCCATCGCGACCCCGTTGACGCCGCTGGCGAGCGCGGCGTCGATGTCGCCCATCCCAGCGTCGTCATCGGACCAGAGGTTCTCGGCGGTGCCGGACCCCTCTCCCCGGGTGACGAGCATCTTCAGCATCAGGCTGTTTTGCATGACGTTCTGCTTGAGCGCCTCGGCCTGCTTGGCGCCCTCGACGGTGTTCTTTGGGGCCACCTTCGCCTTGGCCTCGGTCTTGGCCTCCGCCTTAGCCTTGGCGGCAGCGGCCGCGGCCTGATTCGGGTCCTCCTTGGGCTCGTCGGGGAGGTCCTCGGGGGGCGGCGTCTCCTCCTTGGGGATGAGCATCTTGGTGAACCGCTCGGGGATCTGATCCATCTTGATCTCCCGCGGCTCCGTGTTGGCCACATAGATGACCAACACCGCTGCGAGCGCGGTAAAGATGGCGAGGAAGCCGAGGAAGATGGGGTCGTCCTCTTCAAGCAGTCGCGGCCGGAAGTCCATCGCCTGGATGGGCCGGACGGCCTGCACCGGGGGGGGCGCGACAAACTGGAACAGGATGGTGACGTTGTCGATCGTCACCTTTCCCCGGTCCTTGTCGGTCAGCGTCATCTGCCAGTTGGCACCGTGACGAGAGACGGCAGGATCAGCGCGGAGCTTGTCAAGCCCCACCACGGCACCGCCGGCGCTGATCTTGCCCTTCATCTCCTCGGTGAACGAGAGGACATAGCCTTTGCTCTTCTCGAACACGAACAGCGGAAAGTCAGCCTGCGGGAGGCTGGTCTTTGGGAAGACAAAGGTGTTCTTGGCAGATTCTCCGACAGTGACAGTCTCACCGGCCTTGATGAGACGCTCCTGGACGATCTTCCCGTCCTGGATGATGCCGATGCGGAGAACTTTGGCTTGTTGCGCAGGTGCAGCCATGGATCACGGTCTCCAGGTACGAGGGGTCACGAGGTTCGCGGTGACAGGGGTTTGCACCCGCTTGAACACGTTCATTCTGACCACTCGCTCCTTGTCCGGTTCGTGCAAAATGTATCGGTTTCTAGTAACGGCTCTTGAGGGATGGACCAGTGTGGTCTGACTTTGACCCGGTGGCCGAAACGACTGACGGGTAACGATAGACCGAACGCGTGCCGTCGACAAGGGCCTGTGTAGAAAGACTGGTGCGGGAGCGCCACCTCACTCCTTCCTCGGGAGAAGCACGCAAAAAGAAGGGCATCTCCGTGAAAAGAGATGCCCGGCACGGCGTCAGCAGGAGACCCTGGGATCCCTCCGGCGCGCGCTCAGTCGGAGCCCTTCACCACGACAAAGCGGAAGTTTCCGAATTGCGCCTGACCCGCCGTGTACATGACCTCACGTACGACAGAGAACGGAAGGTTCTTGTCGCACTGCAGGAGGATCTCCCCCTTGAACTCAAACTCCTCGCGGTTCCCGGTCCTGGAGGCGAGGTCCTTCGCCTGCTCAGCCTTCTCCAAGAGGCGCTCGTACAGCTTCGAGATGAGCTGCCCGTGCTTCTCGTCCGCAGGGACGGCAGCGACCTCCTCACCGCTCTTCTCGTCGTTGTGCCGCGTGAGCAGCAGCACCCCGACCCCGTCCACCACGATCTCCTTCTGGGAGACCATGACGTTGACCGCGAGCTTGGGGGCCGCGAGCGAGGTGGAGACAGGCAGCTGCATATCCGCGCTGGGCTTCACCGCGATGTCATCCGAGCCGTAGGACTTGAGGAGAAACACCAGGATGATGGTCATCATGTCCATCAGCGAGGTGATGCTCAGACCCTTGTTGGCCGAAGGACGACGTGTCTTCTTACCCATGCCGTCTCCTACTCAGCCCCGCCGGCGATCACGACGTAGGGGAAGAGCAGGCGAGCCTTGCCATCTTCCTTCCGCTCGGGATCGTCCCGCGTTGCGTCCATGGTGATAACGAGAACCTCGTACTGAACACGAGACTCAGGGACCAAGATGATGTTCTCCTCACGGGGGAACTCGTCCTTCACGTCATTCAAGATGCGGCGAAGCTCCTTGATGTCGTAGGACTCGGGCCGAGGACAGCCCGGCTCGGTGCAGGGCACCGTGGGGCCGGCCTCAGCGCCCTCTCCCGCCTTGGGGATCACCGCCGAGCTGCCCGCGACAGTGTACCCCTGATCCGTGATCATGACCGAGAGGTTCAGGGGCTTGTCGGCGTTCTCTGGCGCCTCAGTTGGCGAACCCATCGCCGGAAGGGTCGAGTCGATCACAGCCAAGCTGATGAACTGGACCGACATGAGGAGAAAGGGGATGAGAATCGTCACCAGGTTCATGATAGGAACTAGGTCGACGTCTTCCGCCTCATCAATCCGCTTCTTCTTGACCATAAAGAGCTCCAATCAGGCTGAATAACCCTTAGACAACCGGTAGTGCCGGTGGCCTAGTTCGCCCCTTCCTTCTCGAGCGTGCCGTGGCGACGCGCGGTGAGGAGGTTGATGGTCTTCAGCGAGTACTGATCCACGTCGTCCATGATCTTGTTGGTGCGGTTCATGATGACGGAGTGGATGACAAGGGTGGGGATAGCGACGATCAGACCACCGGCGGTGGTGAACATCGCGGTGGCGATACCGTTCGCCAGCATGGTCTGCTTCATCTCGGGGGAGGCGTTGGCCACCGCGTCGAACGCGGCCACCAGACCGAGGATGGTACCAAGCAGTCCCAGCAGGGTCGCCACGTTGGCGAGCATGGCCAGGTAGCCGGTGCGCTTGTTGAGCTGGGGACCGATCTCCAGCGTGGCCTCATCGACGGAGTTGGAGATCTCCTTCTCGGTGCGGTTGGCGCGGGAGAGCCCGGCCTTGACGACCTTTGGGAGCGCGGCGTGGGGCTCGGCGTTGCAGAGCTTGATCGCGCGGTCGATGTTGTTCGCCATGATCAGCTTCTGCACCTGGGCCATGAACGCGACGGCGTTGATGTTGGCGCGGAAGATGACGTAGAACAGGCGCTCGAACGCGATGGCCATAGCGAAGACGGCGACGCCAAGGATGGCGTACATAAAGGGGCCGCCCTCATCAAACATCCGGACTGGATCAACCATTTCTAATCCTCCGATGGGAAGCGTGGCCCATCTGGGCGCAGCGTGCTGCCCGCTACCGCGGGCGGATTCAGGACTCGCAGACTGTACTCGAAGTGAGCGAAAAGAGGCAGGGGCGGAATGTGAGGAGCATGTCATTAGTTCCCGGTCGGGACCATGCGCTCCTCTCGTCCCCGCAGCTTCGCCCACCTATAACCAATATCCGTGGGCGGTGGTGAGGCTTGACCCCTCCCGGACACTACCCCGGGCTGGGGGGATCCTCTACCCGAGCTAGAAGGGCGCCTCTGACAGCGCCTCGATGATCTTGGGGAGGAAGCTCTCCTTGAGATCGAAGTCGTACGCCTTGTTCAGGTTGGCGCGCGCGATGGCGAGCTCCACCTCGGGCTTCTGGATCTCGCCGACGATCTCCTCACCCTCCTCGAACACAAACCGGCCCGCCAGGGCGGGCGTGGCCGCGAACATCAGCACACAGGGCAGTATCCACCTCATGGCTCTCCCCAGGGGTTGGCGGTTGGAGGCTGGTCCCCCGATTCGGGCGTACCCGAGTCCTCTGCGGCGTCGTCGCCCCAGGGTGTAGCCCCGTCTTCTTCTACGGGAGGCGGCCCCTCGGCTGGGCCACCCTCTTCGCCCGGCGCTCCCTCATCGGGCGCGGCCACGTCGGCGGGCGCTGCGTCCTCGGCGGGCGCTGCGTCCTCGGCAGGCGCCGGCTCCTCGGCGGGCGCTGCGTCCTCGGCGGGCGCTGCGTCCTCGGCGGGCGCTGCGTCCTCGGCGGGTATGGACTCATCGGCGGGGCCAGACTGCGGCTGAGACTCTGCGCCGTCCTCTCCCCCGTCCTGGTCGTCACCTGAAGGGCTCGCTGGGCCTGAGGCAGGGTCCTCAACGGGAGCACCGTCCTCTTCTCCATCGCCTGCCGGCGGAGGCTGCGGGTTGGCCTTGGCCTCCTCCAGCAGGCGGAGCCGCTCAGCCTTCTCGGCCTCGCGCTTCTTCTTGTCCTCCTCCCGCTTCTTCCGCTTCTCCTCCGCCTTCTTCTCCTTCTTGATGTCCTCGATGTAGACCTCTGCGGTCACCACGTCCTCGCCTCCCTCGGCGACATACTTCTCAAAGGACTCGATCGCGCGGTCGTAGTCCTTGAGATAGTCACCATAGAGGATCGCCAGGTTGAAGTGAGGATCAGGGTTGGACGGGTCGATCTCCAGCGCTCTGCGGTAGGCCTTCTCCGCATCCTCCAGACGCCCTACCCCACGATAGGCGACCCCCAGGTTCAGCTGGAGCCCGTGGTTGGCGTCGTCGGCTGCCCTCGCCCTCTCTAGCAGCTCTACCATGCCGGAGTAGTTGTGCTGCTCCTGCAGGAGCCGCGCGAGGTAGATGTTGGCAGAGACCAGGGCGGGATCGATCCGAAGGGCTTCCTGGAGCCGGTAGGTGGCCGAGGGCACCTCGCCCTTCAGAAAGAACAGCCACCCCAGGTTGCACTGCAGCGCCGCGTTGCCCCTGGCCCCGGGAATACTCGCCAGGGCCTTCTCGAAGACGAACTGAGCCAGCTCAAGCTCGCCCCGGTCCATATAGACCATCCCCAGGTTGTTGTAGATCGACACGGAGTTCGCGTTGATCGACAGGGCGTCCTTGGCCTCCGCCTCTGCCTCGTCGAGCTTTCCGAGCTTCCTCAGCGCGTCGACCAGAGCGACTCTGATCTCCAGGTTCTGAGGATCCAGCTCCTTACCCTTGCGGTAGAGCTGCACCGCCTCAGCGTCGCGCCCCTCGCGCTGCTCCACCACCCCGAGGTACTGGTAGGGCTCCGCTCTTTCGGGGTTCTGACTGCGGACCTGCTCCCAGACCTGCCTGGCCTCGGCGATCTTCCCCGCCTTGTAGCGGGCGACACCGAGGTCGAGCAGCAGCACGGGGTCCTGTGCTCCCCCCCCCGCCGCAAGCTGCTCGAGAATCCGCAGCGCGCGGTCCTGCTCAGCCGGATCTGCGCTCACCATCAGCGTCAACGCGTCCCCCAGCATGGCCGCGTTGGCCTTGGCGTCACCCGTGGGCGCCGCGGGGGGCGTCTTAGGGGTCTCTTCTGAGACTGGCGAGACCGCGTCGGTGGCAGGGTCAGCCCCGCCGTCCGCAGAGGCAGCCGCCGGGTCAACGGCGAGTGCGTCGAGAGGCGCGTCCTTGCCTCCGCAGGCGGCGAGCGAGATGAGCAACGAGATGGAGCTGTAGCGAAGCATCGTCATTGCACCTTTGCGTCGGAGGCGTCAGGCTGGGCGGCTGGACCCGGAGGAGGCGCCAGTGAGGAGCCGGCCCCAACGGGCTCCATCCCGGGGGGGTAGACCGGCACGATCTCGGGGAAGACCGCAGAGTCTGTCTCACCGAACTTCTCCGCCTTCTGGGCGGGCCAGTCCGCGGGACGCGCCTCGTTGAGCGCGGTGAGGGCCTTGGTGATCCACTCGTTGTGGAAGCCCTCCGCGCTCGCCTTCTCCACCAAGGTGCTGAGGCGCCCCACGCCCTTGTTCTCGATGGTCTCAAACTTGGGCAGCGCGTTCTCGTCCCACAGCTCCTGCCAAGCCCAGCAGGTGTCCTCGTCCATGTCGGTGGGACAGGTCAGCCGGATGCCCATCCCGGAGAATTTCAGCATGGTCATGCCCTTGTAATAGAGCGTGGCGCTGACATACTCCTGATCGGGATACCTGGAGGCGAAGGCGTTCGCCTCGTCGTCGAAGGTGACCACCTCGTTCTGGAGCGTCTCGAGCAACAGCACGGCGTTGTCGTCCGCGTTGCGCATGGTGTTGGGCTTGAGCTCAATCGCCATGAAGGTGTCGTACTTGCTGCTCAGGTCGCGGAAGCCCGCCTCCGCTGCGTAATGGCGCTCCAGTGGGCCAACCGGGGTGCCGTTGGCCAGGAGCTTCAGATACGCCTGATCGATGACGTCGAGCTGAGCGTTGTACTGCTTGGTGCGACCGGCTTCCTTGTTGATGATCGCCTTGCGGTACATCGCGGCGAAGGCGTGCGCGGTGTCCGTGTCCATCCCATACTTGCTGAGGTAACGATCATAGAATCGCATCGCCTCAGTCTCGGAGACGCGCTCCCACTCTGCCCCTGCCATAAAGAACACCTCCTCGGCGTCCTCTTTGTCGGGATACTTCTGGGCGTAGCGCTCGAAGGCCTGGGCGGCCCCGCGGTGGTCGCCGATCCCCACCCGGAGGAAGGCGGCGTTGTACACCGCAGCCGAACCGTCCTTGTGATCCGGGAAGAGCCGAACGAGCCGCTCGTAGTAGTCGATGGCCTTCTCTAGCTGGAAGGTCGACTCGTAGTTGCCGGCGATGCGGAAATACAGCCCCTTGGAGCGCTCGTCGTCTGGGTAGATGTTCACGAAGCGCTCAAAGAGCTCGATCGCCATGTCCGGCTTCCCGACGATCTGGTAGTTGTTCGCAGCGTTATAGAGCGCGACGGCCTTGTTCTCGGACTCGGGGAAGTCCTGAATGAACTGGAGGAAGCCCTCGGCCGCCTGGATCCGCAGCGGCCAGCCCGCCTCGTACTCGCCGCGCTGCTCCAGCGCCTGCGCCTGCTCGACGAAGACAAAGGCCTGCTTGAACGCGGTGCCCTCCTCCAGGTTGGCGAACTGCTCCCGCATCTGATCGAGGGTGTCGTCTCCACCGATGGGGTTCCGCACGAAGTCCGAGGTCCACATCCTGAGGCTAGCCAGGTCGCCTTCGTTGTTGAAGGTGTTGACCACCAGCGCGCCGGCACGGGAGCCGTCATCCGTCCGCCGGTAGCGGTCAATGACCGGGATGAGGCGCCGTCGTGCCTCGTCGTATTGCCCAAAGTTATAGTAGACCTGACCAGCCATGTAGGTGATGCCAGGCCGGTTGGCGTTGACCCACTCCTGGAAGATCTCGGTGTCCTCGCCGCCTGCCACGCCGAAGCGGTGGGCGAGGACCTGGTCGATGGCGCGGACAAAATCCACATGATCCTGCGTGAGCTCGTAGTAGGGGATCTCCTTGCCCCACTCGGTGACCCTGGTGCCCGCCACGGGCGTCCCCTCGGGGAGCGCGGTGGGATCACCGTATTTTGCGGTCATCTTCGCGATGCGCGTCTGGACCAGCTGCACCAGCGCGCCGTCACCGTACTGGTGCTGCTCATCGGTGCGGATGATGGCCATGTACTCGCGCTCGGCGGCGGTCCAGTCCTGGGAGCGGTACAGGGTGTCCGCCAGGTACCACTGCATGACATAGAAGTCGTCAGAGATAGGGAAGTTATCCAGGTACTCCTGGAACTTCGTGGCGGCGAAGGCGTAGGACGCCAACACCTCCGCCTCTGAGGCCTCGCCCGACACGGCGAGGGCGTCGGCCTTCTTGCGATAGTCGATCGCGACCTCCGCCAGCGAGCGCTCCATGAAGCTGCGGACCTGAGCGGTGGCTTCCGGGTTGTGGCGGTTCGCCTCCCACCACTCCGAGCCCTCGTGGTAGCGCTCGGCGAGCAGCTTGCGCGCCTCGGCAGCAGCCTCTGGGTCAGCCCACATCGACGAGCTCTGGAGACGCGCGATAGTCTGCTGAAACTCCGGGTTCTCGGGTCGCAGGCGCCAGCGGGGATCATCCTGTAGCTTGCGATAGACGTCCACCGCGTCGGGGATCCTCTGGTAGAGCACCAGGATCGATCCCAATTCGTTGAAGACCTCCCACTCGAAGCTGCGCTCGTCGCCGTCCAGCTGCGCGAAGTAGTCCCCGGCGATCTGGACAGGCGTCCGGCCCATGTCGTCCTTGTCAGACATGTCGACAAAGGAGATCGCCATGTACTTGATCGCGTCACCGCGGAAGGAGGAGTGCTTGCCCTTCTCCTGGTAGTCTTGGTCCGACTGTTCCAGCAGCCCGACGAACAGCTCAAGGGCCCTGTCGTACTCCGACAGCTTGTAGTAGGACCACGCCAGCTGGTACATGGCCTCAAAGAAGAACTTCCCGGTGGGTCCCTTCTCGAAGACCGCGGTGAACTGCTCGATCGCCTCGTCCACCTCGTTCTTGTTGAAGTGGTGCAGGCCGATGTAGAGGTGGCTGTGGTCCGCCATGGCGGAGTCTGGCAGCACCTCGATCATCTCGCGGAGCACCGCCTGAGCGCGGTCCTCGTCCATCTGCACGGTGTCCTCGACCAGAACGTAGGCGAGCATGTAGTAGGCGCCGTCGAGGTGCTCGTACTTGTTCTCGGACGGCAGGGCGCGGTTGTCCTCGATGATCCGCTCGTAGAGCGCCACAGAGCGTGCGAAGTCCTTGCGGGGCGGATCGCCCAGCTCTTCCAGCAGCTCTAGATCATCTCCCGCCAGGTCGGCCTGTCGATAGTATTGAGCGAGCTCCTCCTCCCAGGCCTCGTAGTCATTCTCGTAATACAGCTCCGCGAGCCTGAACCGGACGTGAGAGGAATACTCCACCTCCGGATATCTCTCTAGGAAGCTCTCGAACTTCTCGATGGTGAGGACGCGCCGAGTGCGCTCCAGATCGTCGAGGGTGTCGATCAGCTTGTCGTAGCACTCGGAGAGCGCCCGCCGCTCCTCAAACTCCCGGTCGTCCAGGAACACCTTCACGTCCGACGTAAACTCCTCCATCCGGCTCTGATACCTGAGCTGCGAGGCGCGAAACAGCTCCACCATCTCTGGGTTTCGCCCGACGATCTCGATCCCTGGCTCCGAAGGCTCCGGGTCGGCCTCTGCGGGCTCTGGCTCCACCTCTGCGGGCGCCGCGAGGGCGTCCACAGGAGCCTCTGGGGCTACCTCTGGCTGGGTCGCGGTCGGAGGAGAGTCCGGAGCACCCGCCTCGGTCTCACCGGGGCTCTGTGCCCATGCTGGTGCTCCCAAGAGCGCCAACGCCACCGCTAGTGTCATAGGACGTCTCGCCACTGGATCCCCTACTGGTTCATCTTCTGGCGGATGATGGTGAAGCGACGCTCGAGGTCCGCCTGCAGCGCTTCGCGCTCCATGGCGACATCAAGCCTCTCATCGGCAACGCCGACCTTCTGTTGCCAATACGCGTCTACAATTCCCATGTCGGCTCGGAGCACCGAGTCTGCGAAGAAGTCCTCCAGGCGACCGAAGCCCGCGCGTGTCAGGTGAACCGCGACGCGCTCAGCCTCTGCGAGGGTGTCTTCCAGCTCAACGCGCTCCCTGGCGACCGCGTCGATCTCGTGCTCGAACCGACCGCGGATCCGCTCTAGCTCTGCGTTCTCAACCCTCGCCAGCCTCCGCAGGAGCTCACTGACTACCGCCTGACTGTTCTTCAGATCCCGCTGATCCCGCTCGAAGCGCTCGACCATCTCTGGGGCCTGTCCCTGCCCCACAGCCTGATACTCTGCGTGGAGGTCCGCGAGCTCCTTGAGAACATCCTTGAACGCGCTGGTGTCCGTGTCGCCCACCGGGTTCGCGAGGAGCTGCCCGAGCTCCTGCTCCACCTGCGGGAGCTTGGCGTGGACCTCGTAGATGGCGCTGTGCACCTCGGCGAGGCGCGCCTCCACCTCGACCTGCACCTTCGGATCCATGGTGGTGGTCTGGCTCGCCAGCCGGCGCTGATACCCGTCAGCCTCCTCCTGGAGGCTCGCGACCGACCGGGAGAGTGACTCACGCTCCCGCTGGACCTTGCGGACCGCCGACTGGTAGGCCTTGAGGCGGGTCTGGTGCTCCTCGGAGACGCTCATCGCCTCCTCCGAGGATGTCTGAAGGGCTAGCCTCCGCTCCCGGAGTTCTACCACCCTGCGCTTGGCGGGGCCCGAGAGTACTCCGAGCAGCCACTCCTCCTCTAGCCCCAGCACCGTGAGCTGGTCCTGGAGCGCGAGGTTCTGGTTCAGGAGCGCGTCGTAGCGGATCTGCTCAAAGCCGCCGATTCCGACAGACGAGTCAAGCACCGTCTCCAGCTGCGCGATCAGCCCCTCAGAGACCTCGATGTCGCGGTTCTGCTCCTCTAACGCCCGGTAGAGGTCGATTGATCTGGACAGATCGCTGTCGGCGAGCATCATCGCGGTAGCGTAGGCCGGGAGGCCCTCGCCCAAGGTGGTCTCCCCCCGCTCCAGCTCCAGCACCTGCTGAAAGAAGGTGTCCGTCTCTTCCACCGACTCGCCCAGCGCGTGGAACCTATCTTTGATCGGTGTGTACTCCGAGATCACCTGCTCATAGGTGTCCAACGCCTCATCGTAGTCGTTGGACTGCATGTGGAGGTGCCCCTCCAGCAGGATCAGCTGAGCGCTGTCGCGATGCTCCGGAAAGGCGAGCAGAAAGATCTCCACCCCTCGGAGCGCCTCCTGCAGCAGGTCGTCCGCCATGTCTTGCTTGCGGTTGATCAGCTGGCGCTCCTCGTCCGAGCGCTCTTCATCCGGCGTGGCTTCCCGGATCTCGGCCAGCAGATCGGCGCGCTGCTTGATGAAGGTCCACACCAGCTCGTAGAGCTTATCCGCGAGGTAGTCGGAGTCGCCCGCGATCCGGCTGTAGTATTCGATGGCGGAATTGTAGTCGCCCTGCTCCAAGTAGATGCGCCCCAGCGCCAACAGCGACAGGTCGAGCACCTGCCGCTGCTCGTAGGTCTCTACCGGCAGGTCGAGCACCGACTTGAAATACTCCTTGGCGGAGTCCAGCTCCTGCTGTTCCACCATGACCGCCCCGAGGAAATAGCGCGCGCGCCTGTAGAAGGGGCTCTCAGGCTCCAGATCCAACAGGTTGGATTTGGCCTTGAGCAGATCGCCCTGCGCGTGAAAGGCCTTGGCCACCGTGTAGGTGATCAGGTCGGACGGGTTGACCCTCCCCCTCACGATCTCCTGCTCGTAGTAGGCGTAGAAGGCCTCGGTCTGCCCGGTGTTCGCGTACATCTCAAGCAGACGGCGCACCGCCTCCTCGCGAAAGGGGTGTGAGGCGTCCTCACCGATGACCTGAAAGCGCGCCTCGGCGGTGACGAGGTTGCCCATCTGGAAGAGAGACTCGGCCAGGTACCACTCCGCGTCCAGGTGCAGCCCCTCGTCGGCCAACGAGGCGGTGGTCACCAGGGCAAAGAACCCCTCGGCGGCGGGACCGTAGTCACCGAGCAAGAACAGGTAGACGCAGTCCTCGTAGCGCTTACGGGCCTCGGCCTGGGTGATGAACCCCCTGCCAGGCGCGACCTGTTCCGACAGCGTGCGAGCCTTGTCGGTGAGGTTTCCGATGTCGGTCTCTAGATCGCCTAGCTGCTCCTCGATGTTCCGCGCCAGCGCGACAGAGGAACCAAAGAGCGCGACGCCGAGGAGGGCAGACGCCAACACCCGCTCGACCCGCTTTCCAAGCGTCCGACTCATTTCACACCCGTGATGAGAGCAGATGGGATCATTCCTCACGAAGGTCCTCGACCTTCTCCTCATACTGCACCGTGGGACGGTCCTCAAAGGGGCGCCAGATGCCGGGCCGCTCGTTGGCGATCGTCCGCACGATGGTCACCTTCCCATCCTCTACGTTGAACTCATAGGCGGACTGGACCTTGAAGGAGTAGGTCTTGAGGTACGAGAACACGCCCAGCCCGTAGCCCCGCAGGACCATGTGGATCTGCAGGTTGTGCTTCCCGGGTGGGACCGCCTGATCGTGCAGCTTGACCTCGCGAACGTCGCCCAGGTGACCGCTGGGATCCAGCTTGTTGTAGACGTTCTTGCCATCTAGAAAATACTGGATGGACTCGGTGCGGTACGCGGGGCCCATCTTGTTGACATGCCACAGGATGACCCGCGAGCCCAGGGTCGCGCCCTCGATGACCAGCTCCTTGAGGAGCTGCAGCGTCGCCTTGGAGCGAAACACCTTCTCTTTCAGACGGTTGACGTCCTGCTCGACGGTGCGGAGCTCGCGGTTGAAGTCCCCCTTGAGTCGGCGCTCCTCAGCAGCGGCCCGGCGCGCCTCCTGCTCTGCTGCGAGCTCAGAGTCCGCGTCCTCGCCGGACTGCGTGGTGTCGGAAGACCCCTCGGCCCCCTCGTCCGCCGCCTGAGCGTACGCGGGCCCTCCGTAGAGGGCCCCCAAGAGGGGGAGGAGTATCATCAGCCTGAAAACCATCACCTTCTCCCGTCTGGCGGGGTCGCACGCAAGTAACCGAAGTCTAGCCCGGTCAGCGCCATCGCGAAACGTCCAAGGTTCCATGAGGCCCCCACCGACAGGTTGGTCCGGCACATTCGGGTCACCATCTCTTAGTCGTTCCCCGACGCTGTCGCGTCTTGTGCGGGTCCGCTCATCCGCAGCAGCTCTCGGGCGAACTGATCGTGGACGCGCTTGACCTTGGCAGAGCTCCCGCTGAAGCCGTTCACCAAGAAGGCAAAGGCGTATGTCTCGCCGTCGCCGCCCTCGACATACCCGGTAAGGCAGTGCACCCCGTCCAGGGTCCCGGTCTTTCCGCGCAGCATACCCGGTTCCTCTGACAGCCTCCGCCAGAGGGTCCCGTCCCACCCTGCGATCGCCAGCGAGGCGCCAAATTCACGTCCCACCTGCTGGTCCTGCGCCATGTCCACCATCACCGCGGTGAGGTGCGAGGGGCGCAGGTCGATGTCTCGGGACAGTCCGCTGCCGTTGACGAGGGTGTACTCGCTCTCGTCGATCCCCAGACCCGAGAGATATGCCCTGATAGCGGTCAGCCCCTTGTCGGTGGTCCCAGGCTGCCCGCCTTCCTCGGCACCTAGGGTCCGCAGCACCTGCTCAGCCATGAAGTTGTTGGAGTACTTGTTCATGTCCATCAGGATGGCTGACAGGGGGGGGGACCGGTGCTCCACCACCAGGTCGCCCCCAGCCGGCGCCGTTCCCCTGACATAGTGGCCGTCAACCGCGATTCCCACCTGCTTGGACATCTCCTCCCACGCCGCCATGAAATGGGCCGTAGGATCAAGGACGGTTCGATAGTACTTCCTGACACCGCTCTCGGAGGGAATCGATCCTGTCAGGGTAAACTTGAGGGTCTTTCCAACCTCCTCGCGGTCGATCTTGAGCCACCTGCTCGATCCGGGCGCGCCGGTCTTCACGAGGCTCTCCACCTCCACGTAGTCCGACACCGGCGTCTCAAGGCCCACCCTCGCCGCGCCCCCTACCTCCGCGCCTGGGCCCACCACCAGCGCGACGGTGTTGTAGTTGATCGAGAGGGCGGACAGCGAGGGAAAATAGGACGGGCCTCTCTCAAGGTCCTCTGCCTTGTCCCACCCGGGCAGCGCGTAGCTGGTGTCGAGGTAGCCCTCGTCAAAGATCACATCTCCTCGCACCCGGGTCACGCCCTCGAGTTTCAGGTCCCAGAGCACCTTCCACAGCTGCTCCACCACGAAGGTAGGGTCACCCCCGCCCCTGACGTAGAGGTTCCCGTTGAGATCGCCGTTCGGGGCGATTTTGCCGTCGGTGAGCACCTCGGTCTTGAACCGGAAGGCTGGGCCCAGGTCGTGGAGCGCGGTCGCAGCGGTGAGGATTTTCATGGTGGAGGCGGGGTGGAGCGCCTTGTCTCCCTGGTAGCTGAAGACCTCCTCACCGGTCCTCACGCTGACCACCTGCCAGGCGACGTCCGCCTCTCGAAACAGGCTGTCCCTCGTGATCGGCTGCAGCAGCTCGACCATCGGAGAGGAGGGCGCTGGGACCCTCCCAGCGGGAGCATCCTCCGCACGAGACACCCCCGTGCTGAACAGGAGGGAGAGGGTCAGGAGGGGGAGCGCAAACCACCGCGAGCGTGTGGAAGCCATGAGGCACCTGAGGGAGGGGAGGAGGGGGGCGCTGAGCCAGCCGTGATAGCAGCTCGAACACCCACAGTGTAGCTCAACATCCCGCCAACGGGTAGCTAAGACAGGAACGACCGCTGCCGACCAACGCCTCAACGGAGCCTCTCCCTCTATGAGCACCAGCCCCAGAGTCCTGGTAGTGGATGATGATCGCGCCGTGCGGAGCGTGCTCAGCGTCAACCTTCGCAAGCACGGGATGACCGTGTCCCTCGCTGAGGACGCGCATCAGGCCCTGGAGCACCTGCGCACCCACCCCTGTGACCTGGTGCTCACCGACCACAAGATGCCCGGTCCCAGCGGGCTGGAGCTGCTGGAGCAGGTGCGACGCACCTGGCCGTCGCTGCCCCTCGTGATGATGACCGGCTACGGCTCGGTGGAGGACGCGGTCCAGGCGATGAAGCTAGGCGCCGCGGATTACCTCATCAAGCCGGTGGAGCGGGACGAGCTGTTGATCGTCATCGATCGGGTGCTGGAGCAGCGAGCGCTCCGTGCTGAGGTCAGCCAGCTCAGGCAGGAGGTCACGGAGCGCTACGGCTTCGAGAACCTGATCGGCACCTCCACCGCGATGCTCGCGCTGTATCAGGACCTCCAGGCGGTGGCCGACACCTCGGCGACCGTGCTGATCCAGGGGCAGACCGGAACGGGGAAGGAGCTTATCGCGCACGCGATCCACTACCGGAGCCAGCGCGCTCAGGGTGCCTTCGTCCGCATCAACTGCGCCGCCATCCCCGAGGCCCTCCTAGAGAGCGAGCTGTTCGGCCACGAGAAGGGCTCCTTCTCCGGAGCGATTCGGCAGCACATCGGAAAGTTTGAGGCCGCGGACGGCGGCACGATCCTGCTGGACGAGATCGGCGAGATCCACCCCAACGTGCAGGCGAAGCTGCTCAGGGTCCTGGAGAACGGCGAATTCCAGCGGGTTGGGGGACGTTCAACACACCAGACCGATGTGCGGATGATCGCCTCCACCAACAGAGACCTCGGCAGAGAGGTCGCGGAGGGGAGGTTTCGCGAGGACCTCTACTATCGCCTGCACGTGATCACCCTCCAGCTCCCGCCGCTGCTGGATCGTGAGGGGGACATCCCGCTGTTGGTGGAGCATTTCGTGGAGAAGTACGCCCGCGCCCATGGGCGGCCGGTCCCGCGCGTGTCGCGTGCCTCCCTCGCCGCGCTGGAGCGGTATCCCTGGCCAGGCAACGTCCGCCAGCTCCAGCACCACATCGAGCGGGCGCTGATCCTGTCGCGGGGTGCAGACCCGCTGGAAATCCCCCTCCCCCACGACGCACCGGTGATGTCTGCACGGGAGCCCGAGGTCGGCGCCCTGCCTCCCCGCGGGGTGTCGCTGCAGGACGCCCTCGCGGAGCACGAGCGGAGGATCCTCATCGAGGCGCTGGAGGAGGCCGGCGGCGTGCAGGCACAGGCGGCAAAGAGGCTCGGGTTATCTAGATCGAATCTAAACTATCGCATACACCGACTCGGTATCGAGCTGAAGTCACTCCAGTTTGGCTGAGGCGCTCACTCCCAGGTGGACGGCGCGTAGAGCGCCCAGATCTCCTCGCAGCTCAGGCTGGCCAGCTCCTCCCTCGCGACCTCACAGGTGTCCAGCCCCAGCTCCAGCTCGCGGGAGGTGATCACCGTGGTGAGATCGCTCCAGTCGCCCCTGCAGGTGCGCACGTAGTCCTCCTCGCTCTGCGACCCCAGATCGGCCCATGTGTGGTCGCTCGCCCCACACGCGGTGAGCGAGTCCCCCACCTCCACACACAGCTCCTCACAGCGATCCCACAGCAGACCGCGAAACCCTTCCGAGCAGCCGAGGAGCACCAGCAGCCACATTCCAACTCCCAGCCAGGGGGACCACACGGAGCCTAACCCACACACGAAAAAAAAGAGCCCGCCGAGTCGTGAGACGTCGAAGCGGGCTCTTGAAGATGGGGTGGCCAGAGACGGATTTGAACCGCCGACACAGGGATTTTCAGTCCCCTGCTCTACCAACTGAGCTACCCGGCCGTGGGGTCGCTGCCGGAGCATCGCTCCGTCAACGGGTCTCTATTATCCAGACCCTCGCGGAGCGTCAAGGCGTATGTGTGGGAGGAGATCGCCTCGCCCTGGGACGGCTCCACGGGAGCTGCACCGAGGGCCCGCGGACCATCCGCGCCAGGCGGTACGGCACCTGCCCTACGATCGCCACGAAGATGAAGGGCCCCAGCGGGTGGAGCCTCACGCTGTCCCAGAGCTGTCCGTGGACCAGGAAGGAGATGCTCCTGGTGAGGCCACAGCCAGGACAGGAGTAGCCCGTGGTGATGCGGAACACGCAGAGCGTGGGCACCTCCCACCCGAACAGGCTGACCGAGGTGGCGCTGGGGTCGGCCAGGGCGGCTGTGACCAAGATCACCATCCCCAGCGAGAACACCACCGCCTCGCGGAACCACCACGCGGAGAACAACCAGCGCGGGCCGCTCACCACCTGCCCCCGTCCCGCGCCTCGTACTTTGACACCGCCCCCTCCAGCGCATCCCCCAGGTCCACCTCCGCCTGGTTCGCGATGCAGGTCAGGATGAAGAGCACGTCGCCCAGCTCATCGCGCAGGGCACGCTCCGCCTCCGAGTCCTTCTTGCGCTTGGAGCCGTGCCTGTGGTTGAGCTCCCGCGACAACTCGCCCACCTCCTCGGTCAGGCGCGCGAGCAGCGCGAGGGGCTCCCAGTAGCCGCCGTTCGCCTGAATCCAGGCGTCGACCCGCGCCTGCATCGCCGTGGACTCCACCTTAGCGCCCCTTGCGCCGGGACTTACCCCCGCGGGGCGCGACCCGGTCCAGGTTGCGGGCGATCCGGTCGACGATCCCATTGACGAAGGCCCTGGACTCGGCGGTGCCGAAGCGCTTGGCCAGCTCGATCGCCTCGTTGATCACCACCGTACCGGGGATGTCCTCCAGGGCGATCAGCTCGTACACCGCCAGGCGGAGCACGTTGCGATCCACCGCGGGCATGCGGACCAGCCGCCAGTTGGTGGAGCTGCCCTCGATGAGCCCGTCGATCTCGTCCCTGCGCTCGATCACGCCGAAGGCGAGCCCCTGCGCGAACTCGATCTCCTCACTCCCCGGAGGGTCCTCCCCCAGCAGGTCCGAGCTGGACCAGACCGCGCTAAGGGCGTCACCTATGGACCCGCCGGACAGGTCCGCCATGTAGAGCGCCTGGAGCGCATAGCCCCTGGCGAGGCGCCTTGAGCCCATCAAGCCCCCATGACCTGCATCAGCGAGGCCATCTCCAGCGCGGTAATTCCCGCGTCAAAGCCCTTGTTACCCGACTTGGTGCCGGCCCGATCCACCGCCTGCTCCACCGTGTCGGTGGTGAGCACACCAAAGATCACAGGGACCCCGGTGTTGAGCGACGCGTGCGCGACGCCCTTGGAGACCTCCGCGGCCACATAGTCGAAGTGGGGGGTAGATCCACGAATCACGGCCCCGAGGCTGATCACCGCCGCGTACTTTCCGGAGGCGGCGGCGCGCTGGCTCACCAGAGGGATCTCGAAGGCCCCGGGCACCCAGATCAGATCCACGCGCTCATCCGGCTGGATTCCGTGGCGCCGGAGCGCGTCCTCGCACCCCTCGATCAGGCGACCGACGATAAAATCGTTGAAGCGAGACGCGACGATGGCGAAGCGTCCCCCCGGATCGACGAGCTGTCCTTCTACGACCTTTGCCAAAGCGGCCTCCCTGTTTCACAGATCACGGTGCGGCGAGCGCCGCCAATAACACGGGCGCAGCCCGTGGGGCATCGCGCGGCGCGGGATCACACCTCTAGGGTGATCCGCTCCACAATCTGCAGCCCGTAGGCGTCCAGCCCCACGAGGTTACGGTGCGAGCGCTGGAGGAGTCGGATCTGGTTCAACCCCAGATCGCGGAGGATCTGTGCGCCAGTGCCCACGTCGCGCAGCGCCTCGGCCTGCGCCTGCTGCGCCTCAGAGCCCACCCCGCCGAAGGCCTGGGCGAAATCCCCCGCCAAGTGCTCCCGGCTCACCCCGCCCAGGTGCATGAAGACGATCACCCCCGCCCCCTGCTCCACGACGCGCTGCATCGACGCGAGCACCCCAGGCGCCCACTCCGGCGAGGCGGGGTCGAGGAAGGCCCACGGCGGCGGGGCGAGGCGGACCCTCGCGAGGGTGGGCTCCGGGCCGGGATCTCCGTACCACAGGGCCATGTGGAGGCCGACCGTCCCGACGCTCTCGTAGAGGCGCGTGCGCCAGCGCCCCAGGCGTGGGACCTCCAGGTGCCCCTCCGAGACCCGGCGCACCACCCGCTCCCGCGCCATGCGGTACTTGATGATGTCGGCCACAGAGAGCATCCGGACCCTGTGCCGCTCCCCGAAGGCGATGAGGTCGGGCACCCGCGCCATCGACCCGTCGTCGTTCATCACCTCGCAGATCACCCCCGCGGGCTTGAGCCCTGCCAGCCTGGCGAGGTCTACCGAGCCCTCAGTCTGCCCCACACGCTCCAGCACCCCGCCATCACGGGCCTTGAGGGGGAACATATGCCCCGGAGACACCAGATCCTGCGGGCCGGAGGCCTCGTCGAGCGCCACCAGGATGGTGTGGGCCCTGTCAGCGGCTGAGATGCCGGTGGACACGCCCTCGCGGGCCTCGACCGACACGGTGAAGGCCGTGCCAAAGGCGGACTGGTTGTTGCTCGACATCATCGGGAGACCGAGCTGCTGGATCCGCTCCCCGGTGAGCGTGAGGCAGATCAGGCCCCTGCCGTGGGTGGCCATAAAGTTGATCGCCTCGGGGGTGACCAGCTCAGCGGCCATCACCAGATCCCCCTCGTTCTCGCGATCCTCGTCGTCGGTGAGGATCACCATCCGACCTTGGCGGAGGTCCGCGAGCGCGGCCTCCACCCGGAGGACAGGGTCCGAACGCATCACCGAAAACTCACTTTCATTCGTATTCATCGCAAATACCCACCGCGGGCCAACGCGTCCATGGTGACATCACCGCGGCGCGCGTCAGCGCCAAAAAGTCGCTCTAGATAACGGGCCAGCACGTCGACCTCGACGTTGAGCCGATCTCCGGCCCTCAGCGCCGCGAGGTGCGTGACCGCCCCGGTGTGGGGGATGAGGTTCACCCTGATCGCGGAGCCGCGCACCTCGTTGACGGTGAGGCTCACCCCGTCGAGGCAGATCGAGCCCTTCGCGGCCACATAGCGCTCCAGGTCCCGCGGCACCTCTACCCACAGGACCACGCTCTCGCGCTCGATGGTGCTTCGCTGCACCCGGCCCACCCCGTCGACGTGCCCCTGCACCAGGTGGCCGTCCAGCCGGCCGCCCAGGCGCATCGCCCGCTCCAGGTGCAGGGCCGCGCCGGGCCGGAGCCCTCCCAGGGTGGTGTGCTCCACCGTCTCGCGCGCCGCGGTCACCGAGAAGCGATCGGCGCCCACCGACTCCACGGTGAGGCAGGCGCCGTTCACCGCGATGGAGTCGCCGATCTTCACCTCGCCGAGCGGGAGCCCTGTGCGGATCTCCAGCACCACCCCGCTCCCGAGGGGGCGCACAGCCGCCAGCGTACCGGCGTCCTCTACCAGTCCCGTGAACATCAGACCTCCAGCCGGTGCTTGACCCGCCAGCGGAGCAGGGCCCCTTCGCCGAGGGGCTCCACCACGAGTCCATACAGCCTGACCGCCGCGGCGAGCTCGGGGATCGGCGGCCCGCCGATCCAGGGTCGGCCGCCGGGGATCAGCACACCCCCGAGGTAGAGCAGGAGGTGATCCACCAAGCCCGCGTCAAAGAGGGACCTGTGGACCAGCCCCCCGCCCTCGACCAGCACCCTGTGCAGGCCGCGACCGGCCACCACGCGGAGCGCCGCCTCGATGTCGACCCCCCCCTCCCCTCTGGGGATCCGCACCACGTCCGCGTCGAGGGCGCGCGCGGGGGCGTCCTCTGCGGTGAGGATCAGGGCGCGCCGCGTGGAGCGGAGGAGCGCCGCGTCCGCGGGGATACGCAGCTCGGAGTCGAGCACTACCGGGACCGGATCCACCCCCTGCTGTACCCTGCAGGTCAGGCGGGGGTCATCGGCGAGCACCGTCCCAATCCCCACCAGGATCGCGTCGTGGGTCCCCCGCAGGGCGTTGCTATGGGCGCGCGCCTCGGGGCCAGTGATCCACTGGCTCTCCCCTGCGGCGGTGGCGATCCTGCCGTCCGCCGAGACGCCAGCCTTGCAGGTTACCAGCGGCAGCCCGTGGGAGATCGCCCTGGTGAAGCCCCCCACGACCTCGGCGCAGGCCTCGGCGCGCACCCCCAGCGCCACCTCCACGCCCGCGTGCCGGAGGATCTCCAGCCCCTTCCCCTGCATAGGCGGAAACGGGTCCTCGATGCCTGCCACCACCCTGCTCAGGCCCGCGGCGAGGATCGCGTCGGTGCAGGGGGGGTTCTTGCCGTGGTGGCAGCAGGGCTCCAGGGTGACGTACATGGTGGCGCCCTGCAGATCGTGCCCCGCCGCCCTCGCGGCCTCCAGCGCGACCACCTCCGCGTGGGCCCCTCCCGCCGGGCGGGTCCAGCCCGCGCCTAGCAGCTCGCCGTCGCGCACGACCACGGCCCCTACGCTGGGGTTGGGGGCGGTCTGTCCCACCCCCTGCCGCGCCAGCGACAGGGCGAGGTCCATCCACCTGCCGTCGCTCATCGCTCTCCCCGGATCGCCTGGAGGAAATGCTCCACCGTCTCAAACTCCTGATACACACTAGCAAAGCGAAGCCACGCCACCTCGTCCGCCTCGCGGAGCGCGTCGAGCACATGCCGACCAACCTCGCGGGCGGGCACCTCGCTCTCGCCCTCCAGCTCCACCTCCACCCGGCGCAGCACCTCGTGCTGTACGTCGGCGGACACAGGCCGCTTCCTGCAGGCGAGCTGGATGCCCCGCAGCACCTTGTCGCTGGAGAAGGGCTCCCTGCTCCCGTCCTTCTTGACCACCCAGGGGAGCCTGCGCTCCAGGCGCTCGTAGGTGGTGAAGCGCTGCCCGCACGAGGTGCAGTGCCTGCGCCTGCGCACCGCGTCGGGCGCGGCCCTGCTGTCCACCACCTTGGTGTCCGGGTTCTGGCAGTATGGGCACATCATCAGTCGAGGAGCCCCTCGGGGTAGATCGGGTGCCGGCCACAGAGCTCCTGCACCTGCCCGCGCACCGCGGCGATCACCTCGGGCTTGTCGGCACCGTAGAGCACATCGGCGATCCAGTCCCCGATCTGCACCGCGTCCGCGCGCCCCATCCCCCTGGTGGTGAGGGCGGGGGTCCCGATCCGGATGCCGCTCGCCACGAAGGGGGAGCGCTGCTCGCCGGGGACGGTGTTCTTGTTCACGGTGATCGCGGCCCTACCCAGCGCCTCCTCCGCATCCTTTCCGGAGATCAGCGCGCCGAGGTCCAGGAGCATCAGGTGGTTGTCCGTGCCGTCCGACACCAGCTTCAGGCCCCGCTCCATGAGCTGAGCCGCCATCGCCTGGGCGTTCTCGAGCACCTGCGCCTGGTACACCTTGAATTCGGGCTTGAGCGCCTCGCCGAAGGCCACCGCCTTGGCGGCGATGACGTGCTCCAGGGGCCCCCCCTGAGTGCCGGGGAACACCGCCTTGTTCATCGCGTTGGCCCACTCGCGGTTTGCGAGGATCAGGCCCCCCCGCGGCCCCCGGAGGGTCTTGTGGGTGGTGGAGGTGACGAAGTCGCAGTGAGGCACCGGGCTGGGGTGGAGCCCGGTCGCGACCAGCCCGGCGATGTGGGCCATGTCCGCCAGCAGCACCGCGCCGACCTCATCTGCGATCTGGCGGAAGGCGGCGAAGTCGAGGGTGCGGGGGTAGGCGCTCGCGCCCACCACGATCAGCTGCGGCCGCTCGGCCAGCGCCAGCGCGCGCACCCTGTCCATGTCGATCCTGCCCGTGTCCACCTCGACCGAGTAGGCTACCGCCCTGTAGAGGAGGCCAGAGCTGTTGACCTGCGCCCCGTGGGTGAGGTGCCCGCCGTGGGACAGGTTGAGCCCCATCAGCGTGTCCCCGGGCTTGATCGCCGCGAGGTAGGCCGCGGCGTTGGCCTGCGCGCCGGAGTGGGGCTGGACGTTGGCCCCCACCGCCCCGAACAGCTCTTTGGCCCTGGCGCGCGCGATGGACTCGACCTGATCCACGTACTCGCACCCACCGTAGTAGCGCTTGCCGGGGAGCCCCTCAGCGTACTTGTTGGTGAGCACCGTCCCCATCGCCTGCATCACCGGGACCGAGGCGTAGTTCTCGGACGCGATGAGCTCCAGCTCATCCTGTTGACGGCGAAACTCACCGCGAATGGTGGCGAATACCTCGGGATCCTGCTGGGCCAGCGCTCTCATGGGGCCTCCTGAGACTCAGGTGAAGCGCCCTACTATCCGCGCCTCCGCGGTTGCGCCCCCCGGTCAGTCACAAGGCCCAGGCGCACCCCTGCGCGGCCTACCGAGGCTCCAGCTTGGCGAGTCGCCGCGCGTGGCGATCGCCCTCAAACTCCGCGCTCAGCCACGCCGACACGCAGGACAGGGCGAGCTCCACCCCCACCACCCTGCCGCCGAGGCACAGCACCTGGGCGTCGTTGTGGACCGCCGCGAGCCGCGCTGAGTGGGGCTCTGAGACCAGCGCCGCGCGAAGGCCGGGGATCTTGTTGGCGGCGATGCTCATTCCGATCCCGGTGCCGCAGATCAGCAGGCCACGGCCGACCTCACCGCCCAGCACCGCGCGCCCCACCGCCTGCGCGTAGTCGGGGTAGTCCACCGAGTCAGAGGTGTGGGTGCCCAGGTCCACCACCTCATGCCCCGCCGCGCTGAGCAGGGGGAGCAGGGCCGTCTTCAGCCCGAGGCCGCCGTGATCGGCGCCGATCGCGATCTTCATCGGGACCTCTTAGAGCAGGTGGTGGGTGACGTAGGCGATGGCGTCCTTCACGGTCCGGATCTGCTCTGCGTCCTCGTCGGGGATCTCCAGCGCAAATTCCTTCTCGATGGCGATCACCAGCTCGACGATGTCGATGGAGTCCGCGTTGAGGTCGGTGATGAACACCGCCTCGGGGACCACCTTCACGACCGGGGCGTTGAGCACCTCTGCGATGAGCGCACAGACCTTTGTCGCGATGTCGTCGGAATCAGCACTGACCATCACTGCCCCCAGTTGCGACGCCGGCAGGTCCGTCGCGAGAGGGTGACGTAATCACCTGGAGCGGTGATCAGCAATTCCCAATCGACGCTTCGCACATTCCGCAGGGTGCAAAAAAAAACGCGCCGGGACGACCCGACGCGCGCTCTAAGACCACACCACCCCAGGGGGTGATGGAGATCTTCTACTCCTCGACCTTCACGACCTGGCGGCCTCGGTACTGGCCACAGTGATCGCAGACCCGGTGGCGGAGCTTGAGCTCACCGCAGTTCGGGCAGAGCTCGACCGCGCCGGTGAACTGAATTGCGTGGTGGGAACGGCGCATATCGCGACGACGACGAGAGGTGCGCTTCTTGGGTACAGCCATGATTCCTCCGAAAGCGGATACAGTGCCGCCTTGTTAGCTCGAAAAATGCAACTTGCCCAGGGCCTTGAGGCCGATCTCAGGTTCAGGGCCGGCGTCCTGCGCCGCGAGCAGCGCCTGAGCGCGCGCTTCGCAGGCCAGAGAGTCTACACAGACCAGGCGATCGGGGAGCGCCAGCGCCACCGCCTCGGAGAGGACGTCCAGGGGCTCGAGGGTGCCCTCGGAGTACCACCCCAGGTCCATCTCCTCCTCGGTCAGCTCCCGGCTCTCACCGGTCTCCTCGGGCTCCTTCACATAGGTCAGCGCCACCGGCCCCTCCACCACCACCTCGGTGTCGGCGCCACACCGGACGCAGGTGGAGATCCCCGCGGCAGACAGGCTGCCGGTGACGGTGACGATCCCCTTCTCGGACTCAAAGCGCAGCCGCACCGCCACGCGGGACAGGACGCACTCCATCGCCGCAGCGATCACCTCCGCCTCGCGGGCGCTGGGGTTCTCCACGGTGAGGGTGTAGCCGTGATCTTCAATCGCTCGGATGTCCATGGGCCGGTGACCTCCTGAGAGTCCTTGGCAAACCCCAGGTTTGTATATCGGAACGCCGACCGCGGCAAGCGCCCGTGACACCACAGGGCGTGGGCGGGTGGAGCCGGTCCCGCGGTTGGTGATATGTTTGGCGTCCGTAACCGGTGGATTTGATGCACAGGCTCCCCTACGCCCTCCTCGCCCTCACCCTCACCGCTTGTCTGAAGCCCGCTCCCGAGCAGCTCGCGGCGCAGGAGTACGCAGGGCAGCTGTTCCCGCTGTTGGAGGACAACGCGCTGCTCGCCCACGAGGTGCTCACCCTCGCCGCCTCGGTCCACGACAAGGAGTCCACCCCGGAACAGACCATCGAGCGGTGGCGGACCAGGGTGGTGCCCCTCGCGGCGCACCTGGAGCAGCAGGTGGCGCTCATCAGCCCGCCGCCGACGTGGCAACAGACCCACGGGGAGCTGGTGACGGTGTGGAGCGCCCGCGCCGAGGCCTACGCGGACATCGATGAGGCGCTCGTCGCCCGCGACACCCGCCAGTGGAACCAGGCGCGCGCCGCCGCGGATCAGGTCAAGCTCGACGAGGAGAAGTGGTTCACCCACATTCACAACGACATGGCAGCCCACGGGATCGCGGTGGATCAGTACCCGCAGATTTCTTCCCTCCCCACTCCTTGACGGTCCCGTCCACCGGGTTATCTGTTGGTCACTGTTGGGCTGTGGTCGAATTGGCAAGACGTCGGGTTCTGGCCCCGAAGGTTCTAGGTTCGAGTCCTAGCAGCCCAACCATACGCTCCCATCGTCTAGCGGCCTAGGACACCGCCCTCTCACGGCGGAGACAGGGGTTCGATTCCCCTTGGGAGTACTCTTTCTTTTTTGCTTAGGCTCCCATCGTCTAGCGGCCTAGGACACCGCCCTCTCACGGCGGAGACAGGGGTTCGATTCCCCTTGGGAGTACCATCTTGAATGAGCCGCCCTCGGGCGGCTCTTCTTGTTCCTTGCTCTCACCACCGGCCGAACGACCAGGATCATCGTCTGGCCCGAGGCCGGCTGCCGGAGCGCGCTGAGACAGCGAGCGGGCTGAGATCCGAATCCCCCACGGCCGTTGGGCTGCCGCCAAACGGCCTCCGCCCTGCGCTGTGTTCCCCGCCGACGACGGGGAGCGCGTCCCCCAAGCCGCCCCCGCGGGGGGCGAGCCTGCCCCGCTCCCCCAGCGGTGATCGGGCGCTACGAGGGTGCCGAAGGCCCCGCCGCGGGACCCCGCTGGCGAGACGATGAACAGGGCCTCCCCGCAGCACCGGAGATCCGTCCGATGCCAGCGCCCCAGACAGGCCCGAGGAGCGTGGCCAGAGGCCTTCTTTGTGAGGCGTAGTTTACAGGCCGCTCCCTCCCGACACCATCCCCTCGTGGGCACGAAGCGTACCCACGACTATTCAGGAGGAAAGCTGTGATATTTGCACTCTATGTGTACAGTGCCGCCTATGCCGTGACCCTGGAGTCCACCGTCTACCCGATCCAGGTCATCGCGCCGGATGAGGCGCTGGCGACTGCGGCCATGTCCGCCTCCGAGGACGCCTGGCGCGCCACCGTGATCGAGCTGGGCTTCGCTCCACCGCTCATGCGAGACGCGGCGGGAGACGCCGTCGAGGGCTTCGCCATCTCTTTTGTCTCACAGGGCGAAGACCAACTCGCCACCTTCAATATCCTCGGAGACATCCCCGAGACCCCAGCCTCGGACTGCCCCACCAGGGGGGTGGTGAACGCCAACCACATGGATGAGCCAGGGTGGCTCGAGATGACCGTGGTGCACCTGCTGAACCACGCGAGCCTCCACGCGGTGGACTGCCTGGAGCCGCAGATGCCCTCCTTCGACTTCTTCACCGTCGCGGTGGAGCACCTGTTGGGGGTAGACGCGTTCGGCCCTTGGTACTACCGGGAGTTCCAGTCGCACCCCGAGGCATCGCTGGATGCCGTGTACTCTGATCGAGATCACGCCCACTATCAGTTCGGCTCCTCGCTGTTCCCGCTGTTCCTGACGGAGCGCTACGGGGACGGGAGCGGCGCGCTGCTGGCGGACATCTGGGCGAGGACCCCGCAGGACGGCCACATCCTCTTCGCCAACGGCGAGCTCCCCATGGGGGACGTGGAGAACGAGCCGGACTACCTGGACGCCATCCAGGACGAGCTGGCCGCGCGCGGCTCGAGCCTGGATCAGGCCATGATCGCGTTCACCGAGTGGCGCTTCTTCACCGGTGAGTTCAACGATGGAGAGCACTTCGCCGACGCCGCGACGCTCCCCGAGGTCTTTGTCGACGGACAGGTCACCGCAGCCGCCTTTCCCCTGGAGGTCACGCCGACCCGACCGCTGGCCGAGTACGCCTCATCCTACGTCCTTGTCGATGTCGCCGCCCACAGCGACCCGCTGACCCTCAGCTTCGCCGGAGGCGAGGGGATCGCCTGGGGAGCCTCGGTCTATGTGCTCGACGAGGGCGGCGCGCACATCGGCGATCATCACCTCGCTCTCGACGGCGGCGCGGGCTCCATCGACCTCGAGCCCGCGGAGGGGCCGCAGACGCTGGTGCTGGCCTGCACCGCCCTCACGGACGGCTCGCACGATCCCGAAGACTCCGACTGGGATCAGGAGCACACCTACCAGTGGAGCCTGGACGAGGCGCCGCTCGACGATGACCAGTGCCTGGAGCCCCACGGGAGCTGCATGGGATCGTCGAAGCCCTCGGGGCTGTTTGGCCTGATGCTCCCCCTGGGGCTCGTGGTGTGGCCGCGGAGATCCCGCGTGCTCGAGCGCGGCGCGCCGATCCGGTAGCCGCGCCCGCTGCGCCACCGCGGCGCCCTCCCCCCGGACCGGCTGCGGTCGGGAGCTGCGGACCTGAGCCCGGCGCGTGTCGCTCCAACGCCGAGTCCATCCCGCTGGCACCGAGCGATCTGCGCTCCACACGCACAAGGACCTCGACAGCCTCCAAGGTCGTGTTAACTGCGCGTCGTTGTTGGGCTGTGGTCGAATTGGCAAGACGTCGGGTTCTGGCCCCGAAGGTTCTAGGTTCGAGTCCTAGCAGCCCAACCACACGCTCCCATCGTCTAGAGGTCCAGGACACCGCCCTCTCACGGCGGAGACAGGGGTTCGATTCCCCTTGGGAGTACCATCTACCTCCGCCACCGCGCGGAGGTTTTTTTTTGGCGCTTGCCGCCGCGGGCTCCTCATCCTATACTGAGGTTGCTCTGGAGCCCCGCCAGCCTATGCTGGCGGGGTTTTTCCTATTTGAGCCACACCGACAGGGCGAGGATCCCTCCCTGGGCGACCACGGCGACGCCGTCCACCGCCACCGCCACGAGGCACCCCCCCGCGGCCCCCAGCGCCCCGCGCAGGTTCTCTCCCAGGTTCCACGGGCGCCACACCACCGCGGCGATCACCGCGAAGAGCGCACCCAGCGCCAGAGACAGGCCCGGCACCGGGGCCATCGCCCCCAGGCCCACCCCCAGCGCGGCCCCGCTCGCCGCCGCGGCGCTCCCCCGCAGCGCCCTGCTCCCCCAGATGGGCGCCGCGACCTGCCCGAGTTGCCCAAGCAGCGACACGCCCGCCGCCACCACCAGCGCCTGCGGCGTCAACAGGTCGAAATCGGTCAGGGCCGCAAATGCGGTCAACCCGATCAGCGCCACCATTGCACCGGGGAAACCCGGAACAAATGCCGCGGCGCCCCCGAGGATCAGCCCCGCCGCGGCCACGCCCCACGCCAACACGGCGATCATCTCCACCGTCCGAGATACAAGGGCAGCGCGCGCGCACCACAGGGAGCAGCACCGATGCAGTACCGGGGTCTTGAACTCGACGCTTTCCAAGAGACAGCCATCCAGCACCTACAGGGAGGGGCGTCCGTGCTTGTCAGCGCTCCCACCGGTACCGGAAAGACGGTCATCGCGGACTGGATCGTAGACAAAGCACTCGCCGAGGGGAAGCGCGTCATCTATACCGCGCCCGTCAAGGCGCTCTCTAACCAGAAATACCGGGACTACATCCGGATCCACGGCGAGTCCAAGGTAGGGCTGGTCACCGGCGATCTGGTGATCCGGCGCGAGGCTGCCTGCCTGGTGATGACCACCGAGATCCTCCGCAACATGCTCCTCTCGGGCGAGAAGCTGGAGGACCTCGCCGCGGTGATCCTGGACGAGATCCACTTCCTCGACGATCGCGAGCGGGGGACGGTGTGGGAGGAGGTGCTCCTCTATCTGCCCCGCACCGTGCAGATCGTGGGGCTGTCGGCCACGCTCTCCAACCTGGAGGAGTTCGCGAGCTGGCTGGAGGAGGTCCGCGAGCGGCCGGTAGAGGTGGTGGTGGAGAACAAGCGGGCCGTTCCCCTGCAGGTGCTCTACGCCAGCCCCGGCAGGCAGCTCCAGAAGCCCGAGCTCTTCGAGCAGGGCCTGTCCCACGTCAAGGTCAAGAAGAAGGACCGGCGGGACCAGCGGGACGGGCGCCGCGATCGGCGCGGCAACACCGGGATCCGCCACAGCGAGATCTTCCAGCTCGCGTCTGAGGCGGGGCTGCTCCCCTACCTGTTCTTTGTCTTCTCGCGGAAGAACACCGAGCTGTTCGCCCTGAACCTCGCGCGCAACCTCCGCAGCCCTCTCCTCGACCGGGACGAGCAGGCGGACATGGACGGGCGCCTCCGGGTGGCCGCCCGCGCCCTGGGGCCGGTGCTCGATCCGGGCCTGCGCGACCTCTACGCCTCGGGCGTGGCCTTCCACCACGCCGGGCTGCACGTCCAGCTCAAGTCGCTGGTCGAGGAGCTGTACGAGGCCAAGCTGATCAAGGTCCTCTACTGCACCACCACCTTCGCCCTGGGCATCAACATGCCCGCGAGAGCGGCGGTGATCGACTCCCTCGACAAGTTCGACGGAAAGGACGTGGTGCCCCTCACCACCCGCGAGTTCATGCAGATGGCCGGCCGCGCCGGACGCCGCGGGATGGACACAACCGGCTCGGTGATCCTCAAGGTCAGCGAGGAGGACTACCCCAAGCAGAAGGCGATCCTCAACCGCCTGCGCGCCGGCGCCCCAGAGCCGGTGATCTCCCGCTTCAACCTCAGCTGGAACTCAGTGGTGAACCTCATCGGCAACCACGACGAGGAGCAGCTCAAGATCCTGGTGGGCAAGTCCTTCCTCAACTGGCACCTCTCGCAGGAAGCGGAGCGCAGCCTCAAGCTGGCGGAGGAGCTAGAGGAGCAGGCGCAGCAGCCGGGCGGCAGGGGGCAATTCAAGGAGGTGAAGCGCCTGCGCCGGGTCGCGGCGAGGCGCGGCGAGCGCTGCTGGTCGGAATTTCAGACCAAGGTCAATTACCTCCAGAAGATCGGCTACATCGCAGAGGATCGCACCTTCAACGCGGGCGCCCGGATCCTCCAGCACCTGCAGATCGCCGAGATCGCCCTCACCGAGATGATCCTGGCGGGGACCCTCGACGGCCTCTCCCGCGAGGAGCTCTTCGGGGTGCTGTGCGGCCTGGGCTCGCAGCTCCCGCGGGCCGCGACCCTCAACCTCCAGCCCCGCTCCCAGGACCGGCAGCTCCTGCGAGACATCGGCGCCCTGATGGGATCGCCGATGGTCCAGGAGGCGGCGGAGATCGCTCAGCTCCCGGTGGAGTGGTGCCCCTCCATGTTCGAGATCGGGCGCCGCTGGGCCGAGGGCGAGTCGCTGCAGGACCTGTTCCTCCACGTCTCAAGCCCCACCGACATCTCGGGGGACCTGATCACCGCCTTCCGCAGGGCCAAAGACCTGACCTCGCAGATCCGTCAGGTCTACAGGGAGATCCCCGAGCAGGCGGAGGCGCTCACCGACCTGATCTGGATGGTGAGCCGCGACGAGGTGGAGGTGGTGGGCTGATCCCGCGCGGCGCGCTCCTCCTCTGCCCCTCTGGGGTCGCGCGGCGGGGCCACCTGGGATAGCCGACGGACCCCCCGCAGCCTCCCGGAGGCCTGGAGTGCCCATGCTCCCGTCCCTGCTCCTCGCGCTCGCCACCGCTCACGCGGCCCCTGTGCACCACGCGCTTCAGGTCACCCTCCACCCCGCGTCGCACACCCTTGAGGTGGTGGACGAGGTCCTGCTGGGGGAGGAGCGCTGCTTCACCCTGCACGCCGGCCTCTCGCCCAGCGTCAGCGGGGAGGGCTGGAGCCTGGCCCCCGCCGAGGAGCAGGCTCCCGAGGGGCGCGTCCCGCTGGAGCGCTGGTGCCTGAGCGCTGAGCAGGGCGCCACCGCTGCTCCGGTCCTGTCCTACGGGGGCGCGCTCCACCACCCGCTGGAGCAGGCGGGCGAGGAGTACCAGCGGGGCTTCTCCGAGACCCCCGGCAGCGTGGAGGAGCAGGGGGTGCTGCTCTCCGGCTCCAGCCGCTGGGTGCCCTGGTTCGACGACGCGCTGATCACCTTCGACCTGGAGGTGCGCGGCCTGGAGGCCCCCTGGTCCGCCGTGAGCCAGGGGGGCCGCACCCTGGCGATGACCGACGCGGGGCAGGTGGTGCGCTGGAGCAGCCCCACCCCCACCGAGGAGGTGTACCTCGTCGCGGGCCCTTGGCACGAGTACAGCGCTCGTGCCGGCAAAACAGAGGTGTTCGCCTTCCTCCGCACCGAGGACCCCGCCCTCGCCCAGCGCTACCTCGACGCCACCAGGCGCTACCTTGAGATGTACGAGGGCCTGCTCCCCCCCTACCCCTACCCCTCCTTCTCGCTGGTCGAGAACTACTGGGAGACCGGCTACGGGATGCCGGGCTTCACCCTCCTTGGCTCCGAGGTGATCCGCTTCCCCTGGATCCTCACCTCGTCCTACCCCCACGAGCTGCTCCACAACTGGTGGGGCAACTCGGTCTATGTGGATCTGGAGCAGGGCAACTGGTGCGAGGGGATGACGGTCTACCTGGCGGACCACCTCCTGCGCGAGCAGCGCGGCGAGGGCGCAACCTACCGCCGTGACACCCTCAAGCGGTACACCGACTTCGCCTCCGCGGCGTCCGACTTCCCCCTCTCCGCCTTCGGGGCCAGGTCCTCCGCGGTGAGCGAGGCGGTGGGCTACGGGAAGGGGGCGATGCTGGTCCACATGCTCCGCGAGGAGCTCGGCGACGAGGTGTTCCTCGCCTCGGTGAGGCGCTTCTACCTAGACAACGCGATGCGCCGCGCCACCTGGTCCGACCTCGCTGCGGCGATCCAGGCCGAGAGCGGCTGGGACGCCTGGGCCTTCATGCAGCCCTGGCTTGAGCGCCCTGGCGCGCCGAAGCTCACCCTGGGCAAGGTCCGCTCCAGAGCGCTGGCGGGGGGGGAGTGGAGCCTGCACCTCGATCTGCGTCAGGGCGCGGAGCCCTTCCCGCTGACCGTGCCGGTGGCGGTGACGGTCGAGGGGCAGCAGGCCCCTGTGTGGGCCAGGATCCCGCTGCAGGGCGAGCGCGCCAGGGTGGACCTGCCCCTGCCCGGGCGCCCGCTGCGGGTGGACGTAGACCCAACCTACGACGTGATGCGCCGCCTCGACCCCCTGGAGACCGCCCCCACCCTCTCCACACTCTCCGGCCACGACGACGCGATCTTCGTGCTCCCGTCCCGCGCCTCGGAGGAGGAGCAGGCCGCGTGGCGCGCGCTCGCAGAGGCCTGGGCCCGCCCCAGCGCGCCGACCGTGGCGCTGGACCGGGACCTGCGCGCGCTGCCCCCGGGCAGCGCCTGGATCCTCGGGCGCCAGAACCTCCTCGCGCCGGCGGCGCTGGCGACCCTGCCCCCCGAGGCGGTGGTGGACGGGGCGCCGCTGATCGACGGGGCCCCCGCAGATCCCACCGCGCGCTCGCTGGTGCTGGTGGGGCGCCACCCCGCAGCGCCGGCCCAGGCGGTGGCCTGGGTGAGCGCGGCCCAGGTGGAGGCGATCGCCGGCCTGGCCCGCAAGCTGCCCCACTACGGGCGCTACGCCTACCTGGGCTTCGCGGGTCCAGAGCCTCAGAACGACGCCAAGGGCGTGTTCGCCGCCCTGTCGTCACCGCTGGTGCGCGATCTCACGGGGGAGGGCGCGGCGCTGCACCTTGCCGAGGAGGTGCCGCTGATCGACCTGCCCCCCGCCTTCGACGGGAGCGCGATGGCCCGCACCGTCGCCGCGCTCTCCGCCCCGGAGATGGAGGGCCGCGGCCTGGGGAGCGAGGGGCTGGAGCGCGCCACCGCCCTGGTCGAGGCGCGCCTCTCCGCGCTAGGGCTGGAGCCCGCCGGAGATCAGGGCTACCGCCAGCGCTGGAGCTGGACCGGCGGGGATCCAGAGCGCGAGCTGCCCCTGACCAACCTCGTCGCCCGCCTCCCTGGCGCGGACCCCACCCTGCCGCCGGTGGTGGTGATGGCCCACCTGGACCACCTGGGGCTGGGGTGGCCGGACGTGCGCCAGGGCAACGAGGGGCAGGTCCACCCAGGGGCGGACGACAACGCCTCCGGGGTCTCGGCCCTGCTCGCGGTGGCGGAGGCGATGGCCGAGGAGCCGCCTAGGCCCCGCGCCCTGATCTTCGCGGTCACCACCGGGGAGGAGGCCGGCCTGCTGGGCTCCAGGCACCTGCTGGAGGGCATGGCCGGCGGGCTCCCGATGAGCTGCGTCAACCTCGACTCGGTGGGCCGCCTCGGCGCGGGCAAGCTGATGGTGCTGGGGGCCGCCTCCGCGCGCGAGCTGCCCCACGTCTTCATGGGGGTGGGCTTCACCACCGGCGCGCCGATCGCCATGGTGAGCGAGCCGCTCGACAGCTCGGACCAGATCGCCTGCATCGAGCGGGGCGTGCCCGGCGTCCAGCTCTTCACCGGGCCCCACCCCGAGTACCACACCCCGGCCGACACCTCCGATCGCATCGACGCCGACGGGCTGGCGGTGGTGGCGGAGTCCACTCACATCGCCCTCGACTACCTCGCCGGGCGGGTGGAGCCGCTCACCAGCGCCGGCGCCCCCCAGGCCCACCCCGGCCCCCCAGGCGCCACCCGCAAGGTAGGCCTGGGCACTATGCCCGACTTCACCTACCAGGGCCCAGGGGTCCGGGTGCAGCAGGTGATGGAGGGGTCCGGCGCGCATGCCGCAGGGCTCCAGGCCGGGGACGTGCTCCTCGCCCTGGGCGGGGCGGAGGTGGGGGGCCTCCGCCAGCTGTCGACGCTGCTCGCAGAGCACGTCGCCGGAGATCAGATCACCGTCACCATCCAGCGGGGTGAGGAGCGCATCGAGCTCCCCGTCACCCTCCAGGAGCGCTAGTGAGCACCAACCATCGCCGCTGGGTGGGCGCCCTCCTCTGGGCGCTCGCGGTAGTCCTCACCCTCAGCCTCGCCGTCTACCAGCGCCGCAGCGGGCCCACCTACCCCCTGCGGGGAGAGCTCACCGCCCAGGCGACCACCGCGCCCTACAAGCTGCTGCGGAGCGCCACCACCGGCGCCCCCGCCGAGATCACCCTGCCCGCCCTCGACGGGGTGGAGGGCAGCCTCCTGTGGCGCCGCTATCCCAGCCGCGAGGCCTTCGAGGAGGTGCCGCTGCGCCACCAGGGAGAGGCGCTGGTGGGCGACCTCCCCTCTCAGCCGCCCGCGGGCAAGGCGGAGTACTACCTCACCCTCAGCGGGGCCGGTGACGCGAGGATCCCCACCGATGGCGCGGTGGTGCTGCGCTACAAGGGCGACGTGCCGGCGGGGGTGCTGGTGCCCCACATCCTCTTCATGTTCACCGCGATGCTGTTCGGGGTGCGCACCCTGCTGGAGGCCCTGAGGCGTGGCCCAGGCCAGCGCTGGATGACCTGGACCACCTTCGGCACCCTCGCCGCGGGGGGCATGGTGCTCGGCCCGCTGGTGCAGCGCTACGCCTTCGGCGCCCTCTGGACCGGGGTGCCCTTTGGGTGGGACCTCACCGACAACAAGACCCTGATCATCTTCCTGGGGTGGCTGGGCGCGGTGGCGATGCTGGGGCGGAGCGGCCCCCTCAGCAAGGCGGCCCGCAACATGGGGGTGGTGGCCGCGGTGCTGATGCTGATGATGTACCTGATCCCCCACAGCATGTACGGCAGCCAGCTGGACTACGACAAGGTAGACCAGGGGGTGCAGCCAGAGGACGCGATCCACCAGGGCTGACGAGGTGCTCGTGAAGCTGCTCCCCGCCCCTACGGTCCACACCGCCCCCTTCCCCTTCCTCACCTGCGAGGAGGCCCTGCCGGAGCCAGCCCTCGCCCACCTGCGGGGGCTGTTCGAGGCCGAGCTGGACTGGCAGGTGCGGGACGGCGACGCCTACCAGGTCACCCTCGCCGACGCGAGCCACCTGCTGGACCCGGCGCTGGCCCGGGCGGTGGTGGCGCGGGTGTCGGCCCTGCTGGGCCTGCCGCTCACCGACAGGGTCGCGCTGACCGTCCAGCGGATGGTCCCCGGCCAGCGGGTCTTCGTCCACACCGACCAGCCCTGGCTCGGCTTCGAGGCCGCCAGGCTGCTGATCTACCTCACCCCCGGCTGGGAGCCCGCCCACGGGGGCGAATTGCAGGTGCACACCGGGCTGGATGGCCCCCCCGTCGCCTCGCACGCCCCCCGCTTCAACAGCGCGGTGGCCTTCGCGATGAGCCGCAGCTCTTTCCACTCTGTGGCCGAGGCGCGCGCCCCCAGGGCGGTCGCGATCTTCAACCTGTGGCACCCCCAGAACAGCCCCAGGGTGGAGCGGGCGATCCGCGAGGCCTTGGCCCCGCTCGACCTGCGCCAGCTCCCACAGGCCCTCGATCCGGTGGCGGCCGAGGCGGAGTCCAGGCTGCCGGAGGAGCGCACCCTGCGCGCCGCCAGCGCCGCCTGGCTGCTCCACCGCTGGGGTGCCGACGAGGGCCGGGTGATCGCCAGCTACCTGCGCGATCTCGCCGACCAGCCCGCGGCCTCCCCCGCAGAGCGCCTGGCGCGCTGGGCGGTGAGGGTGGAGCAGGAGGGCTTCGACGGGGCCTGCTGAGGCGCGATCTACCAGCGCTCGTCGTAGTAGTACTCCTCGCAGGGGTCCACCCCCGAGAAGGGCACCGCCGCCACCAGCGCGCTGGGATCCTCCACCAGGGCGGCGGACAGCCCCCCGCTAGAGACCGCCCACACCACGTCGTCCATCACCACCGACCGGCGGATGGCGCCGCACCACTCCTGCCCCTCCTCCAGGAAGCTCGCGGGCTGCGAGAGCCGGCCGTAGCTGGAGAGCTGATCGGTGGTCGCGTGCACCACCTCCAGCGCCACCTCCCCGCCCCAGGTGTACGACGGGAGCGAGAGGCTCTCGGTGGGGGCGAAGTAGTTGAAGGCGTGGTGATCCCACTGCGCCTCGGAGCCGCCCGCGTCGAGGGCGAGGCGGTGCGAGAGCTGCGGGTCGGACAGATCGCTCACGTCGAAGATCGAGACCTGGAGGGAGCCGGACTCCATCCCCACCGCGATCAGGTGCTCCTCATCCATGGGGTGCAGGTAGTCCGACCAGCCGGGGATGTGCAGCTCGCCCTCCACCGAGATGTCCGATGGATCGGAGAGGTCGAAGGTAAAGAGGGGGTCCCCGAAGAAGGCCTCCCAGGTGACGACGTAGCCGATGTCACCGATGAAGCGCGCCGACATCACCTGCTCGCCGGGGGCCAGATCCTCGATCCGATCCAGCTCCGAGAACACCCCCCCCTGCTCGGAGAGGGTGTAGACCCCGTTCGAGCTCTGCCAGTCATCATCCGTCTCGGTGGTCGCCACCCGCAGCACCTCCCCCTGCTCGGAGAGAGAGAAGGCGTCGTGGAGAGTGCCCGGCACCTCCGCGGTGGCCACGTAGGTGGGGTCGCCGCCGCCCAGGTCGAACTTGTGGATGATCGAGGAGCGCTCACCGCCGACACCCCAGGGGCCCTCCTCCCACTCGGAGTAGGCCACGTACATCGCGTTGGGGCTGGAGTAGACCACCTCGGCGTGGCCCACCACCGCCTGTCCCCGGAAGGCCGAGAGGGTGTCGGAGAGGTCGAGCGCGAGCACCGTGGTGATGTAGGTGCCGCCCTCTGCCTCGGAGGCGTAGGTGTCCTCGCAGCCGCAGGCGGGGCCGGTCTCAGCGGTCCACTCCTGGCCGGTCCGCCGGTTGTCGAGGGTGCGCGAGCGCCAGTCCTCGTCCCCCGCCGCCGCCACCGCGTCGCGGGCCTCTGCGCGGCTGTTGGCATAGGAGCCCACCTCCACGTCGCGGTAGGTCACCACGTAGAGCTGATCCCCGATCCGCCGCGAGGTCTCCAGGGTGCCGGTGGCGTAGGTCTCGCGCACCACCTCTGGCGCGGCGGGGTCAGCCACGTCGATGACCGTGATCACCGTGTCCTGCCCAGGCTGCCAGTCCGCGGCCACGCCGGAGCGGGGGCTGGGGGCCTGCCAGTAGAGCTTCGACAGCGCGATCACCTGGCCGTCGAGCAGGTACAGGCCGTGCACCTGCCCGTCGATCCGCACCGCGGCGAGCTGCGCGGCCTCCTCCACCGGGAAGACCCGCGAGATCACGAGCTGGCCTCCAGCGACCGAGAACAGGTGGGTGCCGTCGGTCTTCACCAGGTCCGCCTCGTCCACCCCCGCCTCTTGGAGGTTGGTGGTGGAGTAGCTGTCCGCTGCCTGGGGGGCGCCCGCGTCCGAGTCATTCGAGAAACCCATCTCGTCCCTGCCGCCGCCGAGGCCACCCAGCCCGAGATCGAAGGCCTCGCGCCAGTCGAAGCGGACCTCGCGGTAGGCCATCTCCTGCATGTAGCCGCTCATCTCGTCGCAGCTCCCGAAGGGGCGCAGCGCCACGTCACCTCGGGGGCTGGAGCAGGCAGAGAGGGCCAACAGGGAAAGGAAGATCGACGCGCGCATAGGTGACTCCGGGAGATATCCAAGTTGTAGCAACAAGTATGCCGCAACGTCATGGTGACGATTCGCTCGTTATTATAGGCCAAAGGGACGCGCTAGGCACGGACAAATCGCGACATCCGCGCCGCGATCCCCTCCTGGCGGCAGGCTTCCCCTAGGGCACCCTCCGGCCCACCTGCGGGCGGCTGGCGAAATCGCTTGGAATATGCGGCGGCAGGTGGCACCTTGTGGGGTGTCAACTGAGGAGGAGACATGAGACCTGCCATACTGACCGCCGCGCTGGGCCTGTTCCTTGCGGGCTGCGAGGACGTGGACTCGAGCGACGTGCTGACCAGCGGCATGTGGGCCAACATCAGCGTCCAAGCCACCGGAGACGGCAGCAGCGACGCCATCACCATCCTGAAGGTGGGCGGCGCCACCTCAAACACCTACGTCGAGATGACCGGTGACGACGCGCTCAGCGCGACCCTGGGCGAGGAGTCCCTCCCCCAGGCCAAGGAGTCCCTGGGCGACTTCCACCAGTACCGCGCCAGCTTCTCCACCGCCGAGCCTGGCGTCCCCTACACCGTCAGCTTCACCCGCACCGTCGACGAGGGCGCTCCAGAGACGGTGGTGACCCTGCCGGAGCCCTTCGAGATCGACGACCCCGCCGCAGCTGAGGTGCCGGTGGAGAGCTTCTCGCGCGCCGCGCCCATCACCCTCACCTGGGGCAGCTCGGGCACCACCGACGCGATGGAGCTGTGGGTGACCGGGGACTGCATCAAGCCCTTCTACACAGAGATCGCCGGCGATCCGGGCACCTACACCCTCGAGGCCGACACCATCGAGCCCCTCGACGACGACCTCGAGGCGAGCTGCACCGCGGTCTACCTGATCAACAGGTGGAACAACGGCACCCTCGACCTGGGCTACGGAGAGGGCGGCATGGCCCGAGGACTCCAGACCCGCAACCTCGAGATGCTGACCACGCCATAGCGCCGGGTGGGCGGGGATCCAAGGATCCGTTAGGGTTCCCGCTCCACCACGGAGTCCCTCCCCATGCTCACCACCGCCGCCCTGTGGGTGCTCCTCTCTGCGCTCCACGGCGCCCTCGCCCAAGACGACACCGCCTCCCCCGAGGAGAGCTCCGAGGCGACCGCCGCCTCCCAGGCGCAGGACGTGGGCTTCGCGGACGCCCCCGCGACCGCCCCGCCGCCGGGCAGCCTGTGGGAGTGGATCGCGAGGATGGAGGGCGAGATCCCTGACGAGGCCACCGCCGCGGCGATCCAGGAGCTGTCCGAAGAGGCCGCCGCCGAGGCGGCGCTGCTCGACGATCTGCCCGACGGCGCCCTCCCAGAGGGCTTCTTCCAGGACCCCACCAAGGCGATCTCCAACGACCCGCTGTTCCTCGATCAGGTCGACCCGTCCGAGTTCGACATCCCCATTGTGGTGAACGACTCAGTTCGAAAATGGGTGGCCTACTTCGTTGGCGACGGGCGCAAGTACTACGCCCGCTGGCTCGCCCGCTCCACCAAGTACCGCCCGCTGATGTACGAGGCGCTGGAGGCGCGCGGCATGCCGCGGGACCTGGTCTACCTGTCGATGATCGAGTCGGGGTACAACCCCAGCGCCTACTCCTCCGCCGCCGCCGCGGGGCTGTGGCAGTTCATCCCCTCCACCGCCAGGCTCTACAAGCTGCGGGTGGACTGGTGGATCGACGAGCGCCGCGACCCGATCCTCGCCACCAAGGCCGGCCTGGACTTCCTCGACGAGCTGCACAAGATGTTTCACGGGGACTGGGAGCTCGCCTGGGCCTCGTACAACACCGGCCCTGGCCGAGTGCGGAGGGCCAGGATCAGCACCGGGCTCAACACCTACTGGGAGATCGCCGCGGCCAACAAGCTCCACCCAGAGACCGCCAACTACGTCCCCAAGATCATGGCCGCGGCCATCATCGGCAAGCACCCGGAGCGCTACGGCTTCACCGACATCGCCTACCAGGAGCCCTACAGAGTGGACACTGTGCGGGTCGACGGCTCGGTGGACCTGGACGTGCTCGCCAAGTGCGCGGGCATCTCCCGCGCCGACCTGGAGGCGCTGAACCCCGCCCTGCGGCGCTGGGCCAGCCCCCCCGACGGGGTGGACCTGCGCCTGCCCCCCGGCACGAAGGACGTCTTCGTCGCCAAGCTGGCCGAGGTGCCCCAGTCCAAGCGGGTCGCCTTCGTGCGCCACAGGGTGCAGAAGGGCGAGACCCTGTCGGTGATCGCTAAGCGCTACGGGGTCGAGGTCTCACAGATCACCAAGGTCAACCGGCTCCAGAACGCCAACCGCATCTACGTGGGCATGACCCTGGTCATCCCCACCGCAGGCGGCGGCGGAGACAGCACCGGCGAGGACGAGCCAGAGATCCGCACCTCGAGCAACCCCGCCCCCCGCGCCAGCGGCAGGTCCACCCCCGCCACCCACAGGGTGAGCCAGGGCGACACCCTCTCCGGCATCGCCGCCCGCTACAGCGTGAGCCAGAGCGATCTGCGCGCCTGGAACGGCCTCAAAGGGTCCACCATCTACGTGGGGCAGGAGCTGAAGCTCAAGGGCACCGCGAGCGGGGGAGGCGGCGGAGGAGGAGGAGGAGGCAGCACCATCACCTACACCATCCAGCGGGGCGACTCCCTCTCGGGCATCGCCTCCAAACACGGGGTGAGCACCGCGGACCTGCAGCGCTGGAACAACATCTCCAACGCCTCACACATCCAGGTGGGGCAGAAGCTGACCGTCCACACCCAGAATTCGGGGTGGACCACCCACACCGTCAAGTCCGGGGAGTACCTTGGCTCCATCGCCACCCGCTACGGGGTGACCGTGGCCCAGCTCAAGGAATGGAACGGCCTGCGCTCCGACACCATCCAGGCGGGCCAGACCCTGCGCATTCGCCGTTGAGCCAGGGGGGGCGACGGCGTACAATGCACTCCACCCGGAGCCCCCGTGCACAGCCCTGAGCAAGCCCTCTCGCGCATCTTCGAGGTGACGCCAGCCCTAGACCTGGAGCAGCTTCCCCTGGACGCGTGTCTCGACAGGGTGCTCGCCGAGGACCTCGTCGCGGCGGGCGACCTGCCGGTCGCGGGGCTCGCCGCGATGGACGGCTACGCGGTCCGGGCGCGGGACATCCCCGAGGGGATCTCCACCCTCCGCGTGGTGCGGGACGCCGCGCTCACCGAGGGCACCGCCGCCCCGGTGGCCACCGGCGCCCCGCTGCCCGCTGGCGCAGACGCGGTCGTCGAGTCCGAGCGCGCCGACGGGTCGCGCGAGGGCGAGGTGGCGCTCACCGGCCCCGCGCGACCGGGCGACAGGGTGCGCCTCCGGGGCTCCAGCCTCCGCGCCGGGCAGCGCGCCCTGAGCGCCGGCACCACCCTGGGCCCGGCACAGCTCGCGGTCGCGGGGGCGCTGGGGCTGGCGGCGCTCACCGTGGTCCGCCGCCCGGTGGTCGCGATCCTCTCGGTGGGGGAGGATCCGGCCCAGAGCAACGCGGCGCTCGCGGCCCTGGTGCGACAGGCCGGCGCGCTGCCCCTGGACCTGGGGGTGGCGCCGGACGCGCCCTCCGCCCTGGCGACCAGGCTGGGCTACGGCCTGGACCGGGCTGACGCCGTGGTCACCACCGGGGGGATGTCCGCCGGGCGCCTGGCGCTGGTGCGCGCGGCCTGGGACGCGCTAGGGGTGGTGGAGGACCTGTGGCAGGTGGCGGTTCGACCGGGCAGACCGCTGCTCGTGGGGCACGCCAACGGCGCGGGCGGGCCGGTCCGCCTGTTCGGCCTGGCGGGCACCCCCCAGAGCACCTTCGCCAGCTTCCTCACCCTGGTGCGGCCCTGGATCCGGACGGCCCTCGGCGACCCCTCGCCCTGGCCCGACCCCGTGCTGGCCGCCGCAGCGGCGCCGCTCACCTATCGCGCGACCCTGCCCACCCTGATCCGGGTCAGGCTCAGCCTGAGCGGCGGTGCCCTTCGCTGGGCCCCCACCGGCCTCCCAGGGGCGGAGGGCCTCAGCGAGATGAGCGAGGGACACGGCCTCCTCCCCCTGGCGCGAGGCCTCCACCGCATCGAGGTGGGCGACTCCGCGCTCATCCAGGTGTACGACCACGGCTTCACACGCCGCGCAGCGCCGGGCACCGCCTGGCGCCCCCCCGAGGAGATGTAGCCCATGCTTGTGCTCTTGATGCTGGTCGCCACCGCCTGGTCGGCAGAGCTGGACTGCCGCGGCAAGGCCGTGGTGCAGGAGGATCCCGGTAAAGGGGCGTGGTGCGTGATCGAGCGCCACGACGGCACCTCCTACAAACAGGGCCCCACTCAGGGGGTCTATCGCAACGGCGCCCTGCGCTGGGAGGGCGCCTACCGCCTCGACGAGCGCAGCGGCCCGTGGACCTTCTGGTACGAGTCGGGCGCCATCGAGATGGAGGGACGCTTCTCGGACGACCGCGAGGAGGGCCGCTGGACCTTCTGGTCGGAGTCGGGCCACAAGGTCCGCGAGGGGCTGTTTGTCGAGGGCAAGGAGGAGGGCGTCTGGACCTGGTGGCACCCCGACGGGACCCTGTGGAAGCGCGGCGAGTACCGCGCCGGGGTCATGACCGGCGAGTGGACCCTGTGGTCCAAGGACGGCACCAGGGAGGTCGGGCGCTTCCGCTCGGGGGACCGCGACGGCCTGTGGACCGAGTACACCACCACCCCCGAGGGCCTGGAGATCAAGCACACCGAGGCGGAGTACCACGCCGGGCGCCGCGACGGCCACTGGATCGAGCACGCCATCACCGGCCTGAAGATCGTCGAGGGCGAGTTCGACAGGGGCGTCGAGAGCGGGCACTGGACCTGGTACTACGACACCGGCGAGGTGCGGGAGCAGGGCTCCTTCAACCTGGGGATGAAGGACGGCACCTGGACCCAGTTCACCAAGCGCGGCGAGAAGATCACCGAGGGCGATTTCCTCGCCGGAAAGGAGAGCGGCCTCTGGAAGACCTGGAACGACGACGGCACGCTGCAGACCCAGGGACCCTACCGGCTGGGGGTCCGCGAGGGCGAGTGGACCAGGTGGTACGACACCGGCCAGCTCCTGTCGCGGGGGAGCTGGGCAGACGGGCTCCGAGACGGCGAGTGGACCCGCTGGCACGCCAACGGTCAGACCCTGTCCCAGGGCGCCTATAGCCGCGGGGTCGAGGTCGGCGCGTGGTCGTCCTGGTTCAACGACGGTCAGCTCCAGCGCAAGGGCTCCTACGAGGGGGGGCGCTACACCGGCCAGTGGGAGGAGTTCCACCCCAACGGCACCCTCGCCAGCAGGGGCTCCTACGAGGGCGGCCAGCAGGTCGGCGAGTGGACCACTTGGCACGATGACGGCACCAAGGCGAGCGTGAGCCACTGGATCGCGGGGGAGGACGACGGCCTCTACACCGCCTGGTACCCCGGCGGCGCCAAGCAGGAGGAGGGCCGCTACCAGCACGGCGAGCGCGTGGGGACCTGGCGCACCTGGTCCGACAGCGGCCACCTCTCGTCACAGGGCGACTACCTCGGGGGCAAGCGCTCCGGCCAGTGGACCTGGTGGCACGACAACGGCGCCGTCTCGCGCGAGGGCCGCTACGAGGCCGGCGCCGAGACCGGCCCCTGGATCACCTACCACCCCAACGAGGAGATGGCCTCCAAAGGGGACTACTGCGAAGGCGCCCTGTGCGGTCACTGGACCTTCTGGTACGACAACGGCAAGAAGGAGCGCGAGGGCGAATTCCGAGAGGGCCAGGCCGCAGGGCGCTGGACCTGGTGGACCGCCGAGGGCCGCCCCGACCCGAGCCGCACCGGGACCTACGAGGGCTTCCACCGCGTAGGTCCCTGATCCGCCGCCCACCCGACAGGCCCTTGCGCCCGCGCGCCAAGTGGCCGATGCTCTCCCCCTTGGAGGTCCCCATGAGCAGCAGCTACCGCGTCCACCTTCTGGCAGTCAGCAGCGCGACCCCGGTCGACCCAGACAGCCTCAGCCTCGCGCTCACCGCGGCCGGTCAACAGGTGCTGGGGCTCCAGCGCGTGGACGCCCATGGCCTCCGCGAGGCCGCCCGCGCCGTGCTCGCGGACCCCCTCACTCAGGTGCTGCTGGTGGTGGGCGGCGTTGGGCCCAGCGGCGCCACCCCCGAGGCCATCCACCCCCTGCTCGACACCACCCTCCCCGGCTTCGGCGAGCTGCTCCGCACCCTCGCTTGGTCCGAGGTGGGCGCAGAGGCGATGCTCTACCGCGCCACCGCAGGGCTGGCGGGGGGCAAGGCGGTCTTCGCCATCCCCTGCGGCGCCACACAGCTGGCGCTCGACCGCCTCATCCTCCCCTCCCTCGCCGCGCTGCTTGGGCAGGGGCAGCAGACCGCTGCGGTGGATCAGGACGGCGCCAACGTGGTAGTCGACATACTGCCTCCCCCCGCTCCCTCCCACAAGCTCGGTCAGCTCGGTGGGCGCAAGGTGCAGCTCAGCGCCATGGGCACCCCCGACGAGGCCCCTCCCCCAGCGGACGACGGCGGCGAGGTGTCCTGGGGCTGGCAGCAGGCGATCCGCGACCTGGGCGGAGAGGTGCTCACCCAGGTCCGCCAAGAGCTCCCCGAGCGGCTGGAGAAGGTGGCCCCGATCGTCAACGTCCTAGAGACCGCCGGCGAGACCGCGGTCCTCAAGCTTCCCAGCGGCCGGCGCCTCTCCCTCTGGGGCTGGCCCGACCTGCAGCGCCCTGGCGCCAAGGTGATCGCGGTGGGCGAGGGCGAGCCCCTCGCCGAGGTGATCGCCCTCCACCGCCACCCGGTGATGACCGGCCTCTGTGTCGAGGGCCCCGACGGCCTGCTGCCGGACCAGTCCTCCGACATCGCCGCCACCGCCGAGGAGATCACCGGGCGCGCCCCCCGCGACACGAGCGGCACCCTGTTCGCCGTGACCGGGGACGCGATCTTCGTGCAGCGCGGCAACAGGGTCTACCGGTGGGACGGGCGCCACGAGACCCACGACGGCAACCCCAAGCAGGTGCTCGCGACCCTGGTCCTCAACTGGTCCAACCGCTAGCGCCCTCCGACACGGGGGCCGCGGCGCCCCGAGCTCGCGATGACCCCCTCCACCGCGCGAGGGCGGCGGCGCGTCCCGGTCCCTTGTTGTCGTCCGGTGGGTCGCCTCGGTGGCGAGGGGGATCCTCGCGGCATAGACGGCAGAGACGACAACGGAGAACCCCGTGGGCCTGTCTGCCACCTTCCGCCGCGTCCCCAAGCGCGTCCGCTCCTCGATCTCCTTCGGCCTCAAGGCGGTGATCACCGTCGCGGGCTTCTACCTCCTCCTCACCCACAGGGTGGACGGGGGCGAGGGCGTGGGGAGCATCCCGATCGGGCAGGCGATCCTGGCCTATGTAGACCAGGTGGACTCCACGACCTTCCTGATGTGGTCCGCGATCGCGATGGGGGTCAAATTCATCGGGGTGATCTCCTCCGCCTGGGGCTGGCACGCCCTCCTCAGGGGGCAGGGCCTGCGCTTCCCGTTCTGGACCCAGGTGATGACCGCCTTCCTGATCGGGCGCTTCATCGGGACCTTCCTCCCCTCCACCATGGGGCTGGACGGCTACACCCTCTACGAGGCGGGGCGCTACTCCAACCAGTGGCACCGGGCCCTGACCGCCAAGGCCCTAGAGAAGTTCATCGGCATCGCCGGCCTCTTCACCGGCCTGCTCCTCACCCTCCCCGCGGGCTACCTGGTGCTGGAGCAGGTCGCGGGCAGCGCCGCCCTGTTCGGGCTGTCCGGGGCGACCGTCCTCACCCTGCTGATCGGGGGGCTGAGCGCGGGCATCACCGGGACGGTGGTGGTGGGCCTCGCCTGGCCCTGGCTGATCCGCCTGTTCATGAACCTGTTCGGGGCCTTCCTCCCAGGGCCCGTCCGTCGCCACGTCGAGCGCTTCCGCGACGCGGTCACGGCCTACGAGGGCCGCTTCGGCCTCCTCCTCTCGGTGCTCCTCGCCAAGTTCATCACCCACTTCACCACCGCGGTGGTCTACTACTTCACCGCGCTCGCCATCGGCGTGGTCGGCGTCGAGTTCCTCCCCATCGTCTTCGGCAGCCTGATCCAGATCCTCGGCACCCTCTTCTCACCCACCATCGCCGGCGAGGGCGCCCGCGAGGCCCTCCAGGCGCTGCTCCTCTCCGCGCACCTGGGCGGCGCCGCTCAGGCCGTGCTCTCAGCGGCCCTGGGCTTCGTCGCAGCGGAGGCCGCCACCCTCTGGGGAGGCGCCTTCCTCTGGGTCCGAACCCCTGCCTGGCGCCCCCGCTTCGCGGAGGTCGACGGGGTGCAGGTCGACTACGCCTGGCTGGACGAGGAGCAGGTTCCCGAGCAGGGGTGAGGCGCCCCCCACCGCGCAGCGGGCCAAGGGGCCGGCAGCGCACGAGCCACGAGCCTCTCCGCGGCGAGGCGGGAGGGTGCGGGCAGAAGCAGGGGGGCCGCGCGGCGCGAGCCGGCGGACCTGTAGAGCGCGGGAGCTCCCGCGGACCGAGCGCTCAGCGCCACAGGGTCCAACTCCAGCAGGCGGATGGCAGCGCCTAGTATTGGACAAACCTTGTCTGTTAGGAATCAGCCCTCAAGCTGCACGCGTCGCAGCGGGCGCGACAGGCCGACCGCGACAGGCTCCACGAGGCATCGCTCTCCTCACAGGCTGAGCCTGGGCGTGCCCCTCCGGGTCGGTCTCCCTCCGGGGTCGGCGCTCCCTCGCCTCCGTCCTGCGGACCGCCCTCCGGGCGCCCTGCGGTCCACCTCACGCGAGCGCCGTGCGACAGGAAAACAGAGGAGACCTCACGGGCGCGCCCCACGTACAGCTCAGCCCCCCGACATCTGAGCCCCTCGAAAAGAGGGTCCCACCGCTGCGCTGCCCCTCCCAAAATGCTGGTTCGTCCGTAGCACGTTGCGACGAAAATTGGCGTTCTCCCGTAGTGTCGGCGGCATTGGCACTCGCAGAGGGGGTTCTTACGAGTGGCTCAAATATGGTCCCACCGCTGCGCTGCCCCTCCCAAAATGCTGGTTCGTCCGTAGCACGTTGCGACGAAAATCGGCGTTCTCCCGTAGTGTCGGCGGCATTGGCACTCGCAGAGGGGGTTCTTACGAGTGGTTCAACCCACCAACTGGCCATGGGATGGGCCAAGGTCCCTGTCGGAGCCGCTGCCCCGCTCGGCCTGTCCCCCCTGGCCGCCGTCCCACCGCAAGACCACCAGCGCGCGGCGGGGTGGGGCGAGGGAGGCCAGCGTCGGCTCCCCGGCTACTGCGCCCGCAGCCCCCCCCACCAGCCGTCCGCCCACTGCGCCGTCTCGCTGGGCTGACGCACCCACTCGGTGGGGCGCGCGGTGTAGCCGTCCGTCACCAGA
>JAFGVK010000147.1 GCA_016938035.1 Deltaproteobacteria bacterium
CCCCCGCAGCCAGTCCGAGTAGCGCTCGGTGAGCACCGGGCCCGGCCGGTCGAGGGCCCTGAGGAGTACCCTGCGCAGCAGGCCCACGTGCGCCTCGCGCTCCCCGGGCGCTGGGAGCCTGGTGCCGGTGAGCAGGTGGGCCAGCAGCGCCCCAAGCCGGTACACCAGATCCGGCTCCTGGTGGGTGGGGAGGGGCACCGGCACCTCGTCCTCGCCGGGTCCGGCGAGCCCGGCGATCCACAGGCGGCCCTTCACGTCGAGCAGCAGCTCGTCGACCACCGGACCTGGGTGTGAGGCGGCGAGCGGCCCCACCTCTAGGAACACGTCCGCGACCCGCGCGACGACCTCTGCGGCGGCCCTGGCCGAGAGGGAGCCCTCCTCCTCCAAGACCCGGCCTAGACCCACGCCCTGCACCTGCTCGTAGACCCAGCCCACCCTCCCCTCCAGGGTGTCCACGTCCACCAGGCGCAGGAGGCCCGGGAGGGACAGCTCCAGCACCTGGGCGGCGGCGGTGCGGGACGCCTCCAGGGTGTCCGGTGAGGCGGTGGCCGCGCCGACCAGGACCCACACCGGCTCGGTCTCCCCCTCGTCGTTGGTCCGATAGGCCCGAAAGACCGAGGTCCCCCAGGCAGCGCATGGACCGAGCAGCGTCAGGCGGCTCACCGGTGATCACTCCTAATCTCCCGAGCACACTACCCCAGGTGCGGGGGGCAGGGGCAAGTCCGTGGGTCACTCTGGGCCTGGGGACTGCTGAGAACGGCGGAAACCGTCTGGTTGCGTCACCGGCCGCGGTCCCGCACCCACGGCGCGTTATGTCCTCGGCGTAGGGGCTGTGTCGTCCTCCGGGAGTGCGCCGCGCCCGCCTACGGAGGTCCGATGCCCCCAAGCCCCCCCGAGCTCCTCGCCGCCCTGCGGCCCCTCCTGCTCAGCGCTGGCGCGGTGGCGCTGGACGCCTTTCGCCGCGTGGGCTTCGACCTCAAGCAGGACGGCTCCGAGGTGACGGAGGCGGACCGGCGCGCGGAGGCGGTGCTGGTGGAGGGCCTGGCGCGCGCCTTCCCCCAGCACGGGGTGGTCGGGGAGGAGGGCACGCGGGTCGCGGGGAGCGCTGGCACCTGGTACGTCGATCCGCTGGACGGGACCTCGTCCTTCCTCCAGGGGATGGCCCACTGGGGCCCCACCGTCTGCCTCGTGGAGGACGGCGCGCTGGTCGCAGGCGCCTTCTGGATGCCGCGCCTGGGGGAGCTGTACCACGTGGTCGCGGGGGAGGGGGCCTGGCGGGGGGACCAGCGCCTGCGGGGTCGCTGGGCGAAGGTCCCGGGGCGCAACGACGCGGTGGCGGTGCCCTCGCGCTTCCACCGCAGGGATCGCCTCGCCTGGCCCGGGAAGAGCCGGGCCCTGGGCTCCACCGCGGCGCACCTCGCGCTCACCGCGGGGGGGGGGCTGCAGGCCGCGCTGGTCCCCGGGTGGAAGCTCTGGGATGTGGGCTGTGGCGTGCTCCTCGTGCAAGAGGCGGGGGGGAGGGTGGTCGACCTCCGCGGGCGTGCGTACGATCCGAGGGACCCGAGCGGTCCCTTCTGGGCCGGCTCACCGGCGGCGCTTGAGGTGCTCACCGCGCACCCCTTCCCCGACGGCTTCCCGATCCCTCTTGGTGAGAGCGCGCGATGAGTGGAGACTCCGACACCGGCCGTGCCGTCCCAGCGAACCTGCCCGCCCTGGCCTCGCCGCCGGGACAGCTCACCCGCTCCCGCGATCTGCTCTCGTACTACCTCGCGCAGGTGCGCCGCTACCCGCTCTTGACCCAAGAGGAGGAGAAGGACGCCGCGGTGCGCTGGCAGGAGGACGCTGACCCCGCCGCCGCCGAGCTGCTTGTCACCTCCAACCTGCGCCTGGTCATCAAGATCGCCTTCCAGTACCACCGGCAGTGGGCCAACGTGCTCGACCTGATCCAGGAGGGCAACGTGGGGCTGGTGAAGGCCCTCTCGCGCTACGATCCCTACCGGGAGATCCGCTTCTCCTCCTACGCCCAGTACTGGATCCGGGCGATGATCATGCGCTTCCTCTTGGATAACCACAGGATGGTCCGGCTGGGCTCTACCAGGGCGGGGCGCAAGCTCTTCTTCCAGCTGCAGAAGGAGCGCGACCGGCTGATCCGCGAGGGGATCACCCCTACCACCAAGCTGCTCGCGGAGGCGATCGGTGTGGACGAGTCGGAGGTGGATCTGGTGGACCAGCACCTGCGCGCGCCGGCCCTCTCGCTCGACAGCCCCACCGGCGAGGACGACGGCAGGCCCCTCTCAGAGATCCTCCCCGCCCAGGACGGCCGCAACCCCGAGTCGGAGGCGGCCAACCAGGAGCTGGGGGGGATCATCCAGGTGAAGCTCGCGGAATTTGCCGCCACCCTCAAGAACGAGCGGGAGCGCACCATCTGGGAGCGCCGCCTGATCGCGCAGGACCCCGTGTCGCTCGCGGTGCTGGGGGACGAGTACGGCATCTCGAAGGAGCGCATCCGCCAGGTGGAGGCGCGGATCAAGAAGCGCCTCAAGGCCTTCCTGGAGGAGGAGCTGGGCGACGAGATCGGCTTTGAGTTCGACTCACCCGGCGAGTGAGCGCCCCGGAGGGCCTGGGTCATCGTCTCGCTCCTGGGCAGGAGCTCGTCGGCGCCACCCTGGGCATGGGCGAGCGCTGAGGCGAGCGCGGTGAGGGGCTCGGTCCTGCGCGTGCCCGCCCTCTCCAGCCCCCCGAGGCGCGGCGCCCAGGTGGGGCGCCGCGCCGCATGAGCCGTCTGGGCGAGGCGAGGATCAAGGCCCCCTGCGCCGGTGGCCATCGCCCCCCTCCTCGGCGCTCCCGCGCCGCAGCGGACGCTCGGCGCGGGTCCAAGCCCGCAGGGTCGGGGGGAGCAGGCCCCGCGCTCCGGGGGCCCTGTCGGTGTGAGGAGGGAGGGGCCGGGCGCTCGCCGTCGTCGCGCGCTGTGCCCGCGCGGAGGGTGGGCTTGTGGCGAGGCGCGGTCCCACCGGGGCGGGGGAGGTTGAAGGGGGGAGCTCGCTCTCCCGTCGGCGCTGCCCCCCTCGGAGCGCTGGGTTAGGGCGCCTCTCGCCACGGAGGCTCCATGCCGCGAACCGCCTCAGCGCCCCGCGCGATCTTTCGCCACCCTCCTCGGAGGGGCGGGCGCCCAGGTGAGGTGCCAGGCACCCTGGCGGTTGACCCGGCGGCGCCCAGGTCCGAGGTGAGGGTAATCGCCTACGGTCCCGGTGATGACGCCCTGCGGGAGCTGGCGCTCGACAGGGTGGAGCAGCTCGACGCGCTCGACCTAGCGGTGGTGTGGATCGACGTGGTGGGGCTCGGTGATGAGGAGACCCTCCGGGCACTCGGCCAGCGCTTCAAGATCCACCCGCTGGTGCTGGAGGACGTGGTGCATGTCCACCAGCGCCCCAAACTCGAGAGCTACTCCGACCAGTATTTTCTTGTGACCCGATCCCTTCACCCCGACGCCGGGCTGGACACGGAGCAGATCAGCTTCGTGTTCGGCCGGGGCTTCCTCATCACCTTTCAGGAGCGGCGCGGCGACGGCTTCGAGCCGGTGCGCGAGCGCCTCCGCCGCAACCAGGGGCGCGTCCGCACCCTGGGCGCCGACTACCTCGCCTACGCCCTGGTCGACGCGACGGTGGACCTCCTCTTCCCCGTCCTGGAGGCCTATGGCGATCGCCTCGCCGCGCTGGAGGAGGCCATCTTCGCCCAGCAGGCGGGGGAGGCGCTGGCCAGGAAGCTGCTCTCGCTTCGGGCGGAGCTGCTCTCGCTGCGCCGGGTGCTGTGGCCGATGCGGGACGCGCTCTCCGCGCTCCAGCGGGAGGAGTCGCCGCTGATCGACCCGACGACCGTGCCCTACCTCCGCGACTGCGTCGACCACCTCGCCCACGTCATCGACATGGTGGAGCATGACCGCGAGGCGATCTCGAGCATGATGGACGCCAACCTGTCGATGACCAGCTACAAGCTGAACGAGGTGATGAAGCTCCTCACGGTGATCGCCACCATCTTCATCCCGCTGGGCTTCGTGGCCGGGCTGTACGGGATGAACTTCGACCGGGCGGCGGGCCCGTGGAACATGCCGGAGCTGGGGTGGGCCTACGGCTACCCCTTCGCCCTGGGGGTGATGCTGACGATCTCGCTGGGGCTCCTCGCCTTCTTCCACAGGAAGGGGTGGCTGTAGACGCGCGGTTTGCTCTGTGCCCGGTGGGGCAACCGGATAGGGATCAGCGGGTGAGTCGCCGAGGGGGCGCTCGTCCCGGTGGGCCTCACGGGGCCCGAAGCGTGCGCGACAGGGGGAGAGCGGACATGCGGATCACCGTCGTCACTCCAGGCAGCTTCGTGCTAGAGCGCCACTACTACCCGCGGGTGCCCAACGCCCGGATCCACCCCATCGTGCGGTCCTTCCTGAAGCTGGGCAACGACCGCATCGCTCAGCGCTACAGCCACCTCCACCCGGAGGCGGAGGCGGAGGCCGTTCGGGGCTTGCTGAGCACCCCCACTAGGTACCTCCGCTGGGCCGGCGCCGACCTGTTTCACGTCACGGACGAGCGCGGGGTGCGTCAGAACATCATCATCGAGACGAACTCGTCCCCGTCGGGGCAGAAGTCGATGCCCCTCCTGGACGACGATGACGATCTCGGAGGCTACAGGCGCCTCATCGAGCGCAGCTTCCTCCCCATGCTCCGCCGCCGCGCCCTCCCGAGGGGGAGGCTGGCGGTGCTGTGGGACAAGAACGAGATGGAGACCACCGGCTACGCCGCCGCGATCGCCGACCTGACCGGTGAGGACGTGCTCCTCGTCCACCTCCCCGCGGGGGATGACGCGGGCTTCCGCTGGGAGGGGGGGGTGCTGGAGGTGGAGCACGGCGGGGCGTGGGTCCCGATCCGGGCCGCGTTCCGCTACGTCACTCAGCGCCCTTGGACCAGGATCCCCCCGATCACCCGCACCGCCCTCCTCAACCCGGTGGTGGCCTGCCTCGCCGGGGGGCGCAACAAGCTGGTCGCGGCCAAGGCCTACGCGGCCTTCAACCAGGCGTGGGCGGGCAGGGGACTGGCGGTGCGCTTCCCCGAGACCATCCAGGACGTGACCCTGGGCGAGGTGCCCGGCTGGGTGGCGCACTTCGGGGGGGTCGCGGTGGTCAAGGACCCCTACAGCAACGCGGGGCAGGGGGTGTGGACCATCACCCGCCCCGGTGAGCTGAGCGAGTTCATGGGGCGGGAGCACCGCTACCAGCGCTTCGTGGTGCAGGGGCTGGTGGGGAACCGGGGCTGGACCAGCGATCACAAGGGGCACAGGCTCTACCACGTGGGCACCGTCCCGGACCGGGCGGGTCGAATCTTCGTGGCGGACCTCCGGTTTACGGTGGGCCAGGCGCCGGAGGGCGCCTACCCTGTGGCGATCTACGCCCGCAGGGCGCGGGAGCCCCTCGCGGAGGACCTGGCCTCGTCGCCCTCGTCGTGGGCGATGCTGGGGACGAACCTCTCGGTGAAGCTCCCAGATGGCCGCTTCACCACCGAGCCGGAGCGGCTGATGCTGGTGGATGAGCGCGACTTCGGTCGCCTCGGGCTGGGTCTCGACGACCTCACCGAGGCCTACCTGCAGGCGGTGATGGCGATGCACGCCATCGACGCGATGGCGAGCGCGCTGATCAGCGCCAAGGGCGCGTTCCGAGAGCGCCTCTTCGCCACCCTCAACCCCGATCCCGCGCTGCTGAAGGAGGTGATGCGGTGAACCGATCGCTCGTCGAAGGGCTCGACCTGGACACCCTCGCCCCAGGCGAGCTGCACGAGCGGTGGCTGCACCTGGTGGACGACGCGATGGCGCTCCCGGTGCGGCTGCCGCTGATGGTGGCGCGGGGAGGGCCTGGGCCGGTGATAGGCCTCACCGCGGCGGTGCACGGGGACGAGATCAACGGTATCGCCATCATCCATGAGCTGTTCCGCAAGCTGGACCTGCGCACCCTGCGCGGGACCGTGGCGGCGATCCCGATCACCAACGTCTCGGCCTTCCACCGCCACCAGCGCTACGCCACCCCCGGCTACGACCTGAACCACTACTTCCCCGGCGCCGCCGAGGGCGCGGACATCCAGGTCTACGCCCACCGGCTGCTGGACCGCTTCGTGCGGCACCTCGACGCCCTGATCGACCTCCACACCGCCAGCAGGGGGAGGGCGAATTGCCTCTACGTGCGGGCGGACATGAACCAGGAGGAGACCGCCAGGATGGCCTACCTCCAGCGCCCCCACGTGATCCTCCACAACCCGGCCTCAGACGGCACCCTGCGCGGGGCCGCGTCGGCGCTGGGGGTGCCCGCGATCACGGTGGAGGTGGGCAACCCCAACAGGTTCCAGAGCGAGTACATCCGCAGCTCGGTGGTGGGCCTGCGCGCGGTGCTGGGAGAGCGGGGGATGATCCCCAGGCGCTCGGTTCGGCTGGGGCCGCCGCCCGTCCTGTGCGCCTCGGGCACCTGGCTCTACACCGACAGCGGCGGCCTGCTCACCGTGGAGCCGCAGGTCACCGATCGGGTCAGGGAGGGGGAGGTGGTCGCGGAGCTGCGCGACGCCTTCGGGCGCTCGGTGCGGACCTACCGCGCCCCCTTTGACGGGGTGGTGATCGGTCGCGCGGTGGACCCTGTGGCGATCACCGGCTCGCGGATCCTCCACCTCGGGCGCCCCGCCGAGCAGGGCGCGGGCTTCGTGAGGCGCGCCGATGGCTGAGCTGCTGGTGGTGGTGAACGAGCTGGCCACCCTGGAGCCCACCCAGAGCACCGCGGCGCTGATCGGGGCGCTGGCGGTACAGGGGCACGCGGTGTGGGTGTGCGGGGTGGGGGACCTGTCCGGCACCCCCACCGGGCTCCAGGTGAGGGCGCGGCGCTGGGCGGGGGGGGTGGACGCCCTGCGCGCGGCCCTGCCTCGCGCCCTGCCGGCGCGATCGCTGGACGGCGTGTGGGTGCGGATCAACCCCGGCAGGTACCGGGGCAGCGCCCTCGCGGCGCTACAGGGCCTCGCGCAGCTCGCTGACGTGGGCCTCCCGGTGCGGAACGCGCCCGCTGGCCTGCTCAGCGCCGCCAGCAAGACCTGGCTCAGCCTGCTCCCGCCCGAGACGGTCCCCGCCACCTGGCACAGCGCGGATCCCGAGGTGCTGGCCGGCTTCCTCGACGCGCTCGGGGGGCCGGCGGTGCTCAAGCCCGCCAGTGGCACCAGGGGCGGGGGTGTGGTGCGGGTGCGGCCCGGCGAGCCCGGCCTGAGCGCCTTGCTCGCGGCAGCGGTGCGCGAGGGGCCGGCGCTGATCCAGGCCTACCTCCCCGAGGCGCCAGAGGGGGACACGCGCGTCCACCTGGTGGATGGCGCCCTGTTTGAGGTGGGCGGGGCGGCCTGCGCGGCGCGCAGGCTGCCAGGGCCAGGGGAGTGGCGGAGCAACGTGGCCCTGGGGGGCAGGGCCGCGCCGGCGGAGCTCACCTCGGCCCATCTGGCGCTGGTGGAGGCGGTGGGGCCCGCCCTGCGCGGGGCGGGGCTGTGGCACGTGGGGCTGGACGTGGTGGGGGGCAAGATCGTGGAGTGCAACGTCTTCAGCCCCGGCGGCCTGGGCGAGGCGGAGGCCTTCACCGGGGCGCCCTTCATCGACGCCCTGGCGCGGCGCTTCGCGGAGACGCTGGGATAGGGGCGCGGGTCTGCGCTTTTTTTTCTGCGGCAGGTATCGGTTGCGGCGCTGGGGCGTGTCTAATGGACACGCCTACACCGGAGACCACCATGCGCGCGCTCGCCTTCGCCCTCGCAGCCCTCCCCCTCACCCTCTCCGCCTGCGGCACCGAGGCCGCGGATCCGGGGGCCTTCGCGGAGATCCTCCCCGATCAGCGGGTGATGATCGACCTCCCGGTGGACTACGCCGGCGCGGCGCGGGAGCGCGAGTGGTCACAGCTCTACCTGCACACCGCGATGGCGACCGAGAACGTCAACGGGCTGATTGGCAGCGTCCTCACCCTGGTGGACACGGTCACTGCGCTGCCCCCTAGCTGGTCGGACGAGGAGGATAACACCGCCGTCTGGGGCCCCTTCACCGATCCCCTCAACCCCGCCGAGACGGTGCTCTGGGTCCACTATGACGAGCCCACCGATGTCTACACCTGGGTCTTCGGTCAGCGCCCCAAGAACATGGGCGAGGTGGAGTGGATCCAGGTGGTGGCGGGGCAGGTGAACGAGGGGGCCACCGAGGAGGCCTCCGACGGGTGGTTCGCGATCGACTTCGACAAGCTGCACGAGCTGGACCCGACCCACACCGCGACCGGGCGCTTCGTCACCGAGTATGACGTGGCGCAGGACCAGGTGTCGGCCCAGGCGATCTTCGACGATTTTGCCGACGGCGACGGTCCCACCGACGCGGTATACCGCTACGAGCAGGTGGTGGGTGGCGAGGGGGCGATGCAGCTGATGCAGACGGTGGACATCCACGGCGATCAGAGCCTCGACGAGCTGCTGGCGATCCACTCCCGCTGGCTCAACAGCGGCGAGGGCAGGGGGGACGCCTGGGTGACGGGGGGGGACCTCGGCGACGCGGTCGGCACCCTTTCGGAGTGCTGGGGACCCGTGTTCGACGTGGTGTACTCCCTGAACAACTGGGACGAGTCCCCCGAGCAGGGCGACGTGGGCGAGTGCGCCTTCGCAGAGGCCGAATTCGTCTCCGGTGAGTAGCAGGACGCCGGTGCCGTCCCCCGCCCTCCACCGATACTCACGGTGGCGCCCGGGGTCGCTGGCGGCCCGAGGGCTGCGTCCGTCGGCTGAGGAGAGGTGGCGCTTGCGCCCGCCCTGGTGGTCGACCGCTCGCGGCCCTCGCGTCACCGAGCGGGTGTGATCCATGCCCAGGTCACCGTGTGGAACGCGCTGCCACATCGTCTGCTTCGGCACGAGCCCACGAGGACTGGCCAACGCCTACACCCGTCGGCCCTTCGGCGAGCCGGTGGGGACGTCTCTCCGGCGGGCCCCCTGTCTGCCTGACCGGGCTGTGAATCACACCCCTGTCGCATCAACTGCGAGCCGGTGGGGACGTCTCTCCGGCGGGCCCCCTGGGTGGTTGACCGGGTTGTGAATCACACCCCACCGAGCCCCTCGAGCGTGGCTGGCGCTAGCGCCGTCGCCGCGCCCGCCACTCGGGGGCCAGGATCGACATCACCACCAGGTCTCCGTGCGCGCCGTCTGCGAAGGCCGCCCCGCGCAGCGCCCCCTCCTCGACGAAGCCGAGGCGCTGGTAGAGCGCTCTGCCGCGGGTGTGCTCCGCGGCCACCTTGAGCTGCACCCGGTGCAGGCCCAGCGCGTCGAAGGCGTGCCCCAGCAGGAGCAGCAGGGCCTCGCCGCCGTAGCCCCTGCCCCAGCGGGTCGTGTCCCCGATCAGCAGCCCCACCTCGGCGGAGCGCACCCGCCAGTCGATGTCGAGGAGCCCGGTGCTGCCCACGTGGACCCAGGCCCCGTCCTCCAGGGCGTCGACGGCGCGCGGGGCCTCCTCCCCGCGCGCGGGGAGCGCCTCGAACCAAGCCTGCTCCTGCTCGATCGATAGGAAGCGCGGGGTGCTGAGGTGCCGGTTGACCTGGGCGTCTCCCAGCCACTCGACGAAGCGGGGCAGATCCTCGAGGGTGACCGGCCGCAGCCTGACCCTGTCTCCAACCATCATGAACTGCTCCTGCGCTTGCTGATCCAGCCTGTCCCGGGCTATCACCACATTCCCCCTACCTCCCGGAGCCCTGATGCGCCACCTCTCGCTGCTGCTGCTCAGCCTGTCCCTCGCCGCCTGTGGAGAGGTCAAAGAGACCGGTGACACCGACACCGACACCGACACCGACACCGACACCGACACCGACACCGACACCGACACCGACACCGACGCCGACACCGACGCCGACCCCAGCCCGGGCCCGGGCACCACGGCCGA